>CALVVV010000138.1 GCA_944363995.1 uncultured Bacilli bacterium | reverse complement strand
GGTAATATGGAGTGGTATTTCGTCGTATGGTATTTGGCTGCAACCGGAGCACGTGTCAGCGAGCTCATCCAAATCAAAATAGAACATATCGAACTTGGATATTTCGACTTGTATACCAAAGGAGGCAAGCTAAGGCGGTTATACATACCTAAGAAATTGAGAACCGAAACACTTACATGGCTGGAGGAAACGAATCGTTCCTCCGGCTATTTGTTTTTAAATCGGTATGGGGATCGCATAACAACGAGAGGCATATCGCAACAGCTCAAAAACTATGCCGACAAGTACGGTATTGATAAAAAAGTGGTTTATCCACACTCATTTCGACACCGCTACGCCAAAAACTTCCTTGAAAAGTTCAATGATATTGCGCTCCTCGCCGACCTGATGGGACACGAGAGCATTGAGACCACGCGCATCTATTTGCGCAGAACAGCAAGTGAACAGCAAGCCATTGTCGATAAGGTCGTAACGTGGTAATAAAGATAGCCGCCCTCGTATGAAGGCGGCTGTTTTTAGTTCAGAGAGTCGGCGATTGCATCTAACTGAGCAAAAGTTTTTTTTACTACTTGAACAATATGTTGTTGCTCGTTCAATGGGGGCAATGCAAAAATCAAATTGGAAATAACATTTGCATCAACTGTCGGTATAGTTGAGCCTTTATACAGTTTTGAAAAATCGATAAATGAAAACATCAAAAAAGCATACTCCGCATCTATGAAAGGCGAAAAAGTAATCACTCCAGTGTTCAAATCCACTAACGAATTGTGCAACAAAATTCTTTTTTTATTGGTCAAAACAGCACCGCCGTTTTTGGGGAATACAAAAGATCCTTTGTTAAAAACAACACCATCATATTCATCATTCAAATAATTTGTTGTTTTATCCAAGAAGAGTTCGTTCCCCTCAACATTCATATCGGAAATTTTGTAATATGGAATTTTTCCGTTTTCAGAAAGCAACTCAGAGGTAGGAGTCTTTCCAGATGATATAGTTGCGACATCTTTCAGACATATCCATACCCATCCTTCAGGAAGAGAGTATTGCATATAATCTTCTATTTTTTGCTTGATTCCATCAGCTGATACATAATAAGAGTTATCCTCACCTTTGAAGATGACAGATTCCTTCTTATCACGCTTGATTTTACCTTGACTGATGAGTTCTTCTTTCTCCGCACGGATGCGCTCCAGTAGCACGGACGCAGGCTCATCATCAGGATTTTGCGGAACGAGTTTGCCACGAATTGCAAGATCGAGGATCTTGGATTTAATCGTTGAAATATCTTCTAATAAATAGTTCTTTTGATTTTCAATATCAATAACAAATTCTATAGCGGATCGCGAAGAAGGTACTAGTTTGGATTGTTCGTTTGCAGGAGGAAGTGGAATAAAAAGTTCCTTGAGAGAGGTACCATTACAGTTGGGCTGCCCAACGCCAACAGATTTATCAGTTATTTGATTCCAATAACACTGACTATTAAAAAACTGGTATATATATTCCGGCAAAACACCCTCGAGCAAGCGGATTCTTATTAGGTATGACGCATATACTGCCGGATATGGCGTTTCTTCAATTAAGAAGGATTTTCCGACCGTTGCTCCAGTTCTTGCAAAAACTATGTCCCCTTTCATAAGCAAATACGGTTCTGGATCTTGCACTGTAGTAAAAGGAACAGTGTCCCAATTCACTTTGCCATCTTGAATATCGGTTATTCTCAACAATCTCTGCGTACCGATTTGCTCAGCTGAGTTGCTTAATCCGTATTGAATAGCAGAACTGATGCTGCCAAGTCTGGTCCATAACCATCCATCGGGCAACTCAAAAGGGATTTTATCTTCTATACATTCCACTGTTCCATCTGCAAACTTCTCATAATGTAAATTATCCTCACCCACGAAGATGATAGAATCATCCTTAATGTCTTTTGCTTTTAGCTTTCCGTCTTTGACCATTTGCTGTTTTTGTGTGCGGATTCGTTCCAAAAGAACCGATGCGGGTTCATCGTTGGGATCCTGTGGCACAAGCTTACCACATATAGCAAGGTCGAGAACTTTTTCTCTCAATGCTACGGTATCAATCACAGTTCAATACCTCCAAGGAGATCTTGCAGCTTAGTAACGGCTTCGGTAATAGCAGAAGCCTTGGACTGCATATCGGACAAAAGCTCTCCAATCGTGCGGTCATCCTTCTCGCCAAGATCCATCCATTTGAAATCGAGTTTGAGAAGATCACGGGAATATACTTCTTCCTTGGTAAACACTCTCCATCTGCCATTTGGATTCTCACTTGAATAGGTGGAATTTCTGTCCTGCATATGACCGGAACAATATCTTGCAACAAAATCGTCAAGATCTGCTCGTGTCATCGGCTTGGTTGCCAATGTGTGTTTGATGCCTGTTCTATAGTCATATACCCAGATATCTTCAGTAGGTTTGCCTTTTTCAAAGAACAGCACATTCGTTTTTACTCCATTGGCATAGAAGATGCCCGTGGGAAGTCGGAGGATCGTATGGAGATTGAAATCTTTGAGAAGTTTCTCACGAACCTTGGCGGTTGCGCCACCATCGGTAAGAACGTTATCAGGTAATACAACTGCAACACGACCGCCCGTCTTAACGATAGACATAATGTGCTGAAGGAAGTTTACCTGGTTGTCCGAAGTCTTCACAAACTCAGGGCGATATCTATCTACCTCAACACTACCTTGAGGCCTTGTTCCAAAGGGAGGATTTGCGAGGATGACATCAAACATTTTATCCGACTTGTCAATCAGAGAATCCTGACATACGATAGGACTGCTTTCAGTACCGATATCGTGGAGATAAAGGTTCATAGAAGCAAGCGTAACAACAAGAGGCGTGTTATCTGCACCGAAGAAAGCATGTTCTTTAAGAAACTTCTGCTTTGCAATCTCCTTGCTTTGAGGCTTCATATGCTCGTAAGCTGCAAGAAGGAAGCCACCCGTTCCGCAAGCGGGATCGGCAACAGTTTCGGTAATCTTAGGATCGGTAACGTCAACCATCGCTTTGATGAGCGCACGGGGGGTAAAGTACTGACCGGCACCACTCTTTCTATCCTGTCCGTTCTTTTCAAGAATCGACTCATAGATAGCGCCCTTGAGGTCGCCCTCCATCATATACCAGTTCTCGCTTGCTACCATTTCGATAACTTTGGCGAGTAGTACAGGACGGTCTATCTTATTTGTAGCCTTGGTAAAAATCGTACCAATAAGTCCGTCCTTCTCGGCAAGCTCGTCAAGTATTTCTTCGTACTTGTCCACAAGATCCTCGCCGCTGAGGTCAAGAAGATCCTGCCACTTGTATCCTTCGGGAATGGAACTCTCAAAGCCGTATGCTTCGCGCTCGTCATCCATTTTTAAGAAAAGGATATAAGTCAACTGTGTTAAGTAATCGGTAAAGCCGACACCTGCAGCCGCAAGGACGTTGGCAATGTCGCCAACCTTTTTAATAA
>CALVVV010000137.1 GCA_944363995.1 uncultured Bacilli bacterium | reverse complement strand
CAAGGCGATCTTCTCCATGGACTTTCAAAACGACGCGGAGTACGTGGGCGGCTGCATCGCCGGCGGGCGCAACTACCTGCACATCAACGCCAAGGGCGACGTGGAGCCCTGCGTGTTCATCCACTACTCCAACTGCAACATCCACGACACCAGCCTGCTGGACGCCCTCAAGAGCCCGCTCTTCATGGCCTACCGCCACAGCCAGCCCTTCAACGAGAATATGCTGCGCCCCTGCCCCATGCTGGAAAACCCCGAGGCGCTGCGGGCGATGGTCAAGGAGACGAAGGCTGTGAGCACCGACTACCAGAGCCCGGAAAGCGTGGATCACCTCTGCGACAAGACCACGCCCTACGCGGAAAACTGGAAGGGCACCGCGGACGAGCTGTGGGAGGGCTGCGCCGCCTGCCGCCAAAAGAGCCGCTGAGCAGGAGAAGGGCCCCTCAGCAGACGATTGAGCAAGGGGAACCGCCGGAAAGGAAAAAGCCCAACAAGGCAAGCTCTCGCCGCAGGAGGTCGGCGCCGCGGCAGGCAAAACGCGGCGCTTCCCAAAGACATCCTGCCACCGTGCATAAAGGGCAATATGCCCGCCAGGGAGAAAGTAACACGGCTGCTTTTCTTACCGCTCCGCTCCAGCTCCCGGATCTTCCGATATGAGAATAGAGATCGTCCACCGGGAGCCCCGCCAGCGCGGCGTTGAGCGCTTCAAATTCCTCGATCACAGCGCTGAAGGTCATAAGCTCCGTGTGCGGATCCGCGCCGGCTCGCTGGCCAAAAGCGGATGTCTCACGACTGCGTACCCACGCTCCGACAAATATCCCATAGACTCTCTGTATTCCACAAGGATAGACCTGAACGCCAAAAAAGCCCATGGCCCGGCGACAAGATCCACCCCTACGGCGGCTGCCCCAGACAAAGGTCAGGGGCAGCCGCCGACAAATGAGCTGTGATCAGCTAAACATCCCCCTTTCCCCGCCAAATTGCAAAAGGCGGCAGGGAAAAGCCTCTTGACTAATTAGTCTATACTAACTATAATGAACCTCAGGGGATCAGGGCCTTAGCCGCCAGCAGGGCCAGGCGCTTTCCCGGCGGGAAGCCGGACTTTTTTGCCGCAGGTAAGGCCGCGGCTTGACTGATACGCAAAGCCTGGATCAGGCAGGAGGGCATTCAAGATGTAGCGGCGGCCTATTGCCCCATCTGCTTGCGGCGGCGAAGGCTGAATATTGGCTTACCGTGCAAACAAATACAGGGGACGCTATCATGAAAAAAGAATCCAAGGGGGCGGCTATGTCAAAATTAGGTGTTATTGAGGATACGCTGTTCGTTCCCATGCTGGGCAGGCTCTATGCCAGTGAGCATTGCCCGCAGATCCTGTATGACCAAAAGGCGCTGGAGCTGAAGGAAAAGCTGCCGCCCGGTCTGCGGAAGCCGGATCACCAGAGCCAATACACCCTGCTGGCCTCTGCCGCCCGGTCAGCCAATATGGACCGATTTATCCGGACATTTCTGGAGCGCAGGCCCGACGGCGCGATCGTGCAGCTCGGCTGCGGCCTGGAGACGACATATCATCGCTGCGACAATGGCCGGACACGCTGGTATGCCGTGGACCTGCCCCACGTGATGGAATACCGGCGGAAGCTGCTGCCGGAGCCGGAACGGGAAACCTATATCGCTGGGAACGCCTTTTCCGATGGCTGGATCAGGCAGATCCGCACCGATGCGCCAAGCGCCCCGCTTCTTATCACCGCCGGCGGACTGTTCCACTATTTTGAAGAAGCCAGAGTCCTCGCGCTCCTTC
Organism: uncultured Bacilli bacterium; assembly: GCA_944363995.1. Taxonomy (GTDB): domain Bacteria; phylum Bacillota_I; class Bacilli_A; order RF39; family UBA660; genus Faecisoma. The sequence goes on along the minus strand of CALVVV010000137.1, from coordinate 1,437 downwards.
GGATGCTTGGCCGCTTTGGTGAGACAGAGGTCGTTTTTGACACGGTGAGCAGAAGCGGCATGACCATGATGCGGAAAAAATATATGAAACAAGTCGGTCACGCCGACGCGCAGATGTTCTTCTATGTGGACTCAGCGGCAGAGCTGGCCGCTAAGATCAGCAGCAAAGTCAAAATCCTGGCCGAGGAGCCATATTATCACCGCATTCCTAAAAGCGGATTAAAGCTGTCCACGAAGATCAGCATGGCGATTTCCGATCAGCTTCAGATGGTAAAAATGATACACCTTCTCCCCCGGTGACATCACAGGAAAAATCGGTCGGCTCTCGCCGGCCGATTTTTATGGGACGGATGATCGTCGCCCTCTTGACAAATTCAAACGCAGGCATTATTATAACAGCGTTATATATCACTGTTATACGGAGGCCTGCATGGAAGAGCGATCTACCGACACGCTGGAGAAGATCCAGCGGACCGCTCTGGAGGAATTTTCAGAGAAAGGCTTTCTTGGCGCCTCTCTGCGTCAGATCGTCAAGCGAGCCGGCGTTACCACCGGAGCGTTTTACGGCTATTTTTCCAGCAAAGAGGCGCTTTTTGCCTCTATCGTGGAGCCTCATGCGGCAGCTTTGATGGGGCGGTTTATGGAGGCGCAGACCTCATTTTCCGAGCTTCCGGAGGCAGAGCAGCCCAACCACATGGGGATGGAATCCAGCCAATGTATTCACTGGATGGTAGACTACATCTGCGCCAACCGAGAGGCGGTAAAGCTGCTGCTGTGCAGGGCCGAGGGTACCAGCTATGAACATTTCGTTCACAACATGGTTGAGGTCGAAGTGGAGTATACCCTTCGTTACATGGACGTGCTGCGCCGCTTAGGGCATGAATTCCCCGATTTGGATGGATCGCTGTGCCACATTATTGCCAGCGGGATGTTCAACGGCATCTTTGAGATCGTCGTCCACGATATGCCCAAGGAGCAGGCTATGCGCTATGTGGATCAGCTGCGAAATTTTTATACGGCCGGATGGCTGAAATTGATAGGGGCGTGACCCCTGTCTTTTTTAAATATAAGTTAGTTATTACTAACCTTTTAAGGAGGGGATTTCTTTGCAAACCAAGAAGCAAAACAGTCTGCAGCGCATCATGCGCTATGCGGGCGGACACAGACGGCTGACCATATTGGGATGCCTGCTCTCCGCGCTCTCCGCGGTGCTGGGACTCATTCCCTATGTGTGCGTTTGGCTGGCGGCCCGGACCGTACTGGCCGGTTGGCCGGATCTGTCCGGCGCGGCCAGGCTGGCGCAATGGGGCTGGATGGCTGTGTGGTTCGCCGCCGGCAGCATCGCCCTTTATTTCGCGGCGCTGATGTGCACCCATATCGCAGCCTTCCGGACGGCCCGCAACATGCGGAAAGCAGCGATGTCCCATATGCTGACGCT
>CALVVV010000136.1 GCA_944363995.1 uncultured Bacilli bacterium | reverse complement strand
GACATCTACGTTGTAGGTGTTGATCGCGTAGATCAGGCGATGATGAACGCAGCCCCTAATTTGAAATTGATTGTCAAGCACGGGGCCGGCTATGACAATATTGACCTGGATTGCGCCAAACGCAGGCATATCCCTGTAACCTTTGCCCCTGGCTGCAACGCTCAAAGTGTGGCCGAGTTTGCGGTAGCTATGATGCTTTCCCTGTGCCGCGGTATAGCTCAGTGCGGCGCAGAGGTTCGGGCAGGGCAGTGGCAGCTGTTTATGGGCTATGAGCTGAGCGGGAAAAACCTGGGGCTGATCGGGTATGGGAATATTGGCCGGCGCGTAGCAAGCATCGCAAAGGCATTTGGAATGCGCGTTCTAGTGGTTGATCCTTTCCTGTCCGAGGAACAAGTGGAGGCAGATGGTGTACATCTGGTCACTTTGGACGAGGCCCTGGAACAAGCCGATGTGCTTTCTCTGCATGCGCCGTCCACTAAGGAAAATTTTCATTTGATAAATGAGCATACACTCCGCCAGATGAAAGCCAGCGCATACATCATCAATACGGCCCGGGGCTCTCTCGTGGATGAACAGGCACTCGTTCAGGCACTGAGGGAAGGCAGGCTGCAGGGTGCCGCCATGGATGTCTTTCAGCATGAACCCCCCACTCAAGAGATCACCGCCCTGCCGCACACAATCTGCACTCCGCATATAGGAGGCTGTACCTACGACAGCGCAGAGGCACTGGCCCGTATGTCCTTCGAAAACATCATGCACTTTATTAATCAACAGCCGCTGGTAAACCGGCTGGTATAAAAAGGAGCGATTTATTATGTCACTAACCCCGCAGGAAATGAAATTACGGACCAAAGGCATCTTCCATCTCTCATTGACTCCCTTTGATTGTGAAGGCAATCTGGATGTTCCCGCCCTGAAAGAGAGCATCCGTATGGTAACACAGAATCCCCAGTTGGAAGGGGAGGATGTCGTATTCATCGCGCTGGGAACCACTGGCGAGTTTTATGCGATGTCGGAGGAAGAAAATAGAAAAGTTGTGGACATCGTAACGCAGGAAGTCAACGGCAAGTTTCCGGTTATGATAGGCAGCGGACGCGCCGGCACTAAGAATACCATTGATTTTTCCAGGTATGCCCAGTCTGCTGGCGCAGACGCCCTTTTAATTGTCCCCCCATATTATACGATGCCCACTACTGACGGCGTGATCCGTCATTTTGAGTCAATCGCTGAAGCAGTCGATATTGGAATTACCATTTATAACAATCCGGCCGCCAGCAAGCTGTGGCTTCCGGTTTCTGTAATTCAACGGCTTTCCAAGGTGGACAATATCGTCGGTCTGAAAGAAAATACAAACAACCCCATGTCTTTCCTCTCCATGATTCAGAATATTGATCCGGAAGACATGGCAATCTTCGCAGGCCTTGGGCACTTTATGTACCAGTTCATGTGTTTCCATGGCTGTACCGGATATGTAACAGAAATGTTGAACTTTGCCCCCCATCTCGTGCTTGACCTTTACCACGCGGGCCAAGCTAAAGATGCAGCCGGAGTACGTCACGCGGCCGATCAAATGAATCTGTTCTGGAATTGGGTATTCCGACTTGCCGCAAAGCACTCTCAAATTCCCTCGGCAGTCCACCCGGGCAATCAGCTGCCCACAGACATGCCCTACTATCAGGCGGCCAATAAAGCCGCAGCCCAATTGTGCGGAATGCCTTCTGGCACAGCGCGTGCTCCGATGGAACAGATTCCGGAAGAGGAGATTCCTGAACTGCGTCAAATTCTAAAAGACATGGGATGTCATGTCGTCGCCTAACCATGTAAAGTTCCAGGCCGCCTATATTTTAAGCCGTTGCATCATTCTGCATTCCATACAGCTTTCAAAGGCCACAGCATTGACTTTGTGACAGAAGATGAGCGGAATTTCGTGCCCTTCACAACAGGAAAAATTTTTATGACATGTGTGTCTGCCCCAAATTTTGTTCCATAACTGGAAAAGCCAGGATAGATAGTGGTGACACAATCTTCGTGTTTTGGTTCATTTTGAGCCTGAACATACCCGGAAAGTGTTGGGCCGCAGCAGGCAAAACAGCAGGCGGTACCTCATACCCCGGAGGTTGGAGGTTCAAGTCCTCATCCTAACAGTTCCAGAATCACCGCTTTCCCTTCGGAAAGCGGTGATTCTGGGTATTTTTTACAACATTTTTCACGGCCCTATTTTCTGAATATAGGAGTGCTCCAACTCATGCCCCATACGGAGCGAATACAAAGCCTGTGCTCGGCGTACTGTCTCCATAGGGCGGCCCAGTTCCTTTAACTTTCCACAGGTACAACTCCAATTTCAGCAGCTGCTTTTCTCCTGCTGGCTGAACGTTCTACTCCACAATTTCTTTTTATCCAGCGGCATCTGCTTGCCCCCGTTTCACATGCAGGCCTAAACTATCTGCCTTTCGATCATGTGACGTAAGCGCAAAAATGTTTAATAAACTGTCTTTCCAAGGGCAGATTGTATCATTTCCGAGGCAAGAATTCCGGTTTTATTACGCTCATCCAAAATAGGGTTGACCTCTACCATATCCAGTGATCGAAGCAGCTGGGATTCAGCCAGCATTTCCACGGCCAGAAAAGCCTCACGGACCGTAAGTCCGCTGTGGACCACAGTTCCCGTCCCCGGGGCCATTTCTGGTGTAATCGCATCCACATCAAAGCTGAGATGAATTCCGCCGCCGCTCCCAGCAATAGAAATTGCTCGCCGCATGATCTCTTCCATGCCAAGCTTATCAATTAAATTGATCGGAAAAACTGTAATGCCAGACTTTTTCATCCGAAGTCTTTCTTCAGTATCTATATCCCTGCCTCCGATTTGCACGCAGCGTTTCACATCCACAAAAACTGGTGAATCACCAAAGTCTACCATACAGGCTGGGCCAAACCCGCAGACTGCGGAAAATGGCATCCCGTGCATATTTCCTGTAAGAGTGCTCTCTTCATTATTCCAATCGCCGTGGGCATCGATCCAAATCACACCAATTAGAGGATGGTACCGGACGGCCGCTGAAATACTGCCTGCCGCGATGCTGTGATCTCCACCTAATATGATGGGAAAGTTCCCCTGTGACAGGGAAGAAAGAACTTTATGATACAGTTGACGGTTAACGTCAATAACCTGCTCATAGTTGCGGAGGGAATCACGGGACGCTCCTTGGCTCATTGGGATGATATCCCCCAAGTCATTTACGTAAAATCCAAGACGTTCTAACCCCTCACACAAGCCTCCGTAACGGATGGCCATAGGGCCCATGCTCACACCGCGCTTTGATGCGCCAAGATCCATTTGAGCACCAATGACATCCAACTGCTTCACCATCCGATCCCCCTTTGTACACCCTTGTGGTTCCTATGCCTCTATTACTTTTAGGGTCAGGACATCAGGTCTGGCATAGTGTCCACAGGGGTCAAACTCCATACGGCTTCTGGCTACTTGTTCCATATTTAAGTCTGTGAGAATCATCTCTTCTCTGTCCCAGACAGGTCCCTCCACATAGTGACCATAGGGGTCCACAATACAGCTTCCCCCGCGACATACGACTTGATTCAGTCGTTTCAGCTCCTCAGGGCAGTGCAAATCGTCCGGGTAATCTTCCTTTGTAAAGAACATGTTACAGTTAACGAAGAAACACCGCCCCTCCAATGCGATGTGGCGAATGGTAGCCTGCCATTCCTCGTTGTCATTGGTATTGGGGGAAAGGTAAAGTGTGATTCCCTTTTGATACAACGCAACCCGTGCCAGGGGCATATAACTCTCCCAGCAGATCATACTGCCCATTGGCCCCCAGGGGGTCTGAGTGATGGGAAAATAATCCCGATTAGCATCCCCCCAGACAACGCGCTCTGCCCCTGTCGGCTTTAATTTCCGGTGGACAGCGTCAAGCTGTCCGTCGGGCGTAAAAACGAGATTGGTGTTGTACAATGTGCCTGTCACAGCGTCACGCTCCGAGACCCCAATGCTGACATAAGCACCGGCGTGTGCTGCGGCCTGCCCCAGGCGTTCGGTCTCTGGACCGGGGACCAAAATAGAATTTTCATAATACCGGAACCAGTCCAGCCGGCCGCTCTCTTCCCGGCGGCCAACAGTAAATCCAAAGGACATACCATAGGGATACCCAGGAATAAATAGTTCGGGAAATACAATCAGCTCCGCACCGTGTTTCGCCGCCTCTGCAATCCATCGGATCGCTTTTTCCAAGCACCGGTCCTTGTCAAACAAAATGGGAGCTGCCTGGATCACTGTGATACGGCAAGTGGAAGTGATATCCTTCATATCTGCCTCTCCTTTCATCTGGATGTGTTTCCACCCAGTACATCCAGCACATACTGGACCAGTACGGCGGCGCCCGTTGGAATAGCCCGTTCATCGAAACAGTTGCGGCCATTGTGCAGGCCAATGTGTGTATTTG
>CALVVV010000135.1 GCA_944363995.1 uncultured Bacilli bacterium | reverse complement strand
CCGGCGTACCGACAAATCCCTATGAGAAGCCGGTCCAGGACGCCGACGATCTATAACCAGGCAGAAAACCATCCCCGGAGAGGGCGCGGCCCTCTCCGGGGATGGTTTCTTCCGCGCGGAAGCGGAGGACCGCCTCCCGCCGCCGGGCCTCAGGCCCGCTTGAGCAGGCCCACGCCGATGGGGTGCGGCCCCGTGTGTACGCCGATGGTGGCCCCGATCTGATACACGCCCAGGCTCTCCAGGCCGCAGAGCTCCCGCAGCATGGCCAGCATATCGTCCGGCCTCGGCCTCCTGCCGGTCATAGCCGTAGCCGACGACGTAGCGGTAGCCGGCGGGGTCCTCTCCGCAGGTTTCCAGATGGCGGCGGGTCAGCTCGATGAGACGGGCCTTGCCCTTCTCCCGGCTGCGGAAGATGCCGGCGGGGAAGATCTCCCCCTCCTTCAAAATGATAAGGGGCTTGATGCCGAGAGCGCCGGACACCACCGAGGCCACTTTCCCGATGCGTCCGCCCATTTTCAGATAGTCCATGCTGCCGATGGTGAAGATGATCCGCCCGGTGGGGATCACCGTCTCCAGCCGTGCCACCGTCTCCTCCAGGGGACAGCCCTCGTCCCGCAGGCGGGCCGCCTCCCGAACCACCTCCCCCTGGAGCACGGTGTTGACCCGGCTGTTGAGGACCCGCAGCTCACAGCGGGGAAATTCCTCCCGCAGGAGCTCCGCCGCGGCGGAGGCGCAGTTGAAGGAGCCGCTGAATTTGGAGGTGATGCACACGCACAAAACCGGGGTTCCCGCCTCCGCGAAGGGTCGGAAGGCCTGGAGGTAATCGTCCACCGACGGCATACTGGACTTGGGGTATACGCCGGGGTGGCTCACCATTTCCTCGTAAAACTCCCGCACCCCCACCTCATAGCCCTCCCGGCGGTAGGTCGTGTCGTCAAAGGAGACATAAAAGGGCACCAGAGTGACCTTCCTTTGCTCCGCCTCCTCCAGAGAGAAATCACAGGACCCGTCGCTCATCAAGGCAAATTTCGGCTGCATACTCATTATCGCTCCCTTGCATATCTATCGACCAGCGTCTCTTGGGACAAGCTCTGATCTTATTATACACAGGAAGCGGCAGCCGCGCAATATCTCAAATGGACAGCATCAGACCAGCGCGGCGCCCAGAGCCCGGCAGGCAGCGGCCGCCTCGTCGTCGGGCGCCTCGCAGCAGATCACGCTGCCGCAAGCCAAGCCGATCCCCGCCTGAGCGCAGCGCGCCTCCCACTGGCGCATCCACTCGCCATCCCCCCAACCGTAGGAGCCGAAAAGAGCCGTCGTCCGGCCTGATAGACCGCTTTCACAGGCGGAAAACAGGGGCTCGAACACCGTGTCCTCCAACTCCTCGGCCCCCATGGACGGACAGCCGAAGGCAAAGGCGTCAAACTCTCCCATCAGTCCCGGAGAAAAAGCATCCGCCGTAAACAGGCTGACCTCCGCCCCGGCGGCCCGGGCTCCCTCCGCCACCTGGCAGGCCATGGCCTCGGTATTCCCAGTGCCGCTCCAATAAACAACCGCAACACGCTTCATACGGTAATCCTCGCTTCCTTTTGATTAATATTTATGTCATACAGCCACAGTGAGCTGTTCGACAGACCGTCCCGCCCGCCACAGCCGCAGATATACGGATTGGCACTTGCGGTATCGGGAGAACTGCCGCAGCGCCGCTCCCGGGTCGCCGTAGACCTTCCAGCAGCCGCAGCATAGGCAGTTGCGCCCCTCATTGGCAATGAAACCCTTCACATCCGCCAGAGGATAGCTGAGGAACAGACCGATCTCATGAGGAAAGGCCTCCGCCTCTCCCAGCCGCTCCCGAAGGCGGGCTACCGCTCCGCCGGCGGAGAGATCTCCATAGCCATAGCGCCTTAGGAAATCTGTTACACAGGGCCGGGACAGATCCGCCTCCAGCCGTTCCGGCCGGAACAGATACAGCAGCGTTCCCCGCCGCCCCCGGCGCAGCTCCGTCAGCCGCACCCCCTTTCCCGCCAGGCGGCGGTCCCACACCGCGGCCTGATGGGCAGCCTGCTCTTGGGGCAGATCCAATACCGTAAAGAGGCTGCCGGTTTTCAGACCGGCCAGCGTCGGCGCGCAGTGAGCCACAAGGCTTCTGTCCAGCATGGGCAATCCCTCCCGTCGTTTCGCTTTTTATTAGTTAGTTTAATCTAACCATAACCGATAATCAAGCGGTTAGCAATATCTAACCGCAAAGACAGCATACCACAGCGCACCACTTCCGTCAAGCCTCTTTTTCACCGCGTAAACGCACGGCATACGCTCTCACCGCAGGGACTGGCGACGGCCCATATGCGCAAGGCCTCACGCGCTCCGTCTTTTGTCTGTTTTTGCGGTGCGCTTTATGCGCATGGGGCTTCTCGTTCGGAACGTATTCGTTTCAAACGCCGGCCTCCGGATAGGACCTGCGGGGACGCCGCTTTTCTTTCCCTCGCGGCCTAGCTGTTTCCGCAAGCAAGAGGGAGGTCCCGGAAGCGAAAACCGCTTCCGGGACCTCCCTTCTCCGGTCAGTGCCGGCGGCGCCGGCACTGCGTCTCCCCGGCGCACTCCTCCAGCCGCCGGGCCGCCGCGAAAAATTTCTCCCGGAGCGCACCGGGCCCCTGGAACCGCCCGGCCTCCGGGCGGCGTGGGGCGGCCCT
>CALVVV010000134.1 GCA_944363995.1 uncultured Bacilli bacterium | reverse complement strand
AGCGACTGCGCGTGGGAGATAAAGGGGGAGCAGACGTTGTGGGCCTATAAGGCGGAGATCCAGCCGGGCCATTACAGCCGGATGTATTTGTTCGTGTTTTCGGAGCGGGGAAAGCTGGATCAGGTCCTCTGGAAGCAGGTGGTGGAAGGCGTCCGGGTCAGCATGGGCGTCTGGGGGAAAACGCACGACCAGACGGATCTGTCGGAGCTGACCCGGGCCATCATCCTGGATGAGCCGATCAAAATGCGCCGCCTGGGGGATCTGTATCATATTGATGTGGCTTCACTGAGCGATATGTGGATTTTACGGAGCCTGACAGGGGAAAACCTGTCTCCCTGGACCAGTGAAATAGCCCGCTTATCGTCCCTTTATACGAACATTGGCCTATGTGAGCACTATGAAAATGATATCCTGATTTTTCCGGTAGGCAGCCGGACGCTGCATGAGATGGACGAGTGGACGGCGGCTCTCGCCCAGTTCTGCGGGGAGAATCATCTGTCGGCCAGAATAACACGCTGCCCGCTGCTGCAGTATACCGCCAACGCCAAGTATGCGTACGAAACCAACCGGGCCTATCTGGAGGACAGCACGAAGGTATTCCCCATGCGCGCCTTTTTCACCATATCAGAGATCGAGTTCGTAAAGGAATGCCGTGAGATAGCCGCCCGGGGAAAGGAGGCGGTGCGGCGGTATATGTCGCTGCTGGAGCCCATCCTCTCCGGGAAGGACGGCAGCGAGATCATTACCACCTTGGCTGTGTTTCTCCTGGACAAGAACTCCAGTATTACCGAGACGGCGGCCCATCTCTTTGTCCATAAGAACACTGTGAAATACCGCCTGCAGAAGGCCAGCAATTTGCTCGGATTTCGGGTGGGCGATATACCGCAGTCAAAAAATCTGATATACGCGCTGGCCTTGCGGCGGATCATGCAGCTTCCCCAGATAAAAACAGAATAAGTGTTATGACGATCTTCTGCGCTCATTGTCCTTTAGGACAATGAGCGCAGAGAAACTTTATCCCTTTCAACAATGTTTTCTCCTCAGTATTTCACTATAATCAGAAAAAGGGTCAGGCAGGCGCCTGATGATCAAGAAATTTGAGGAGAGAAAAGATGAAACAAACAACGGGCTTTGAGATCAAAGCGGAAGAGAGACAAAGCTGGGTATCCATTACCATGGTGTGGATCGGCGCCATGATCTGCGTTCCGGCACTGATGATCGGCGGCATGATGGGCGCCGGTCTCTCCCTTGCCTCCGCGGCGCTGGCGATTATCATCGGCTATGCGCTGATCTGTGTGTTTATGAGCTTTATGGGGATGCATGCCTGTGATACAGGGCTGCCGACCGCTGTCATGGCGGGTGGAGCCCTCGGTGAGATGGGCGCCAAGTACATTATCAGTACGATCCTCGCCATCTCCTGCGTCGGCTGGTTCGGGATTCAGGCGGCCGTGTGCGGCTCCTCCTTTTCCTCCATGGTGGAGAGCATGTCCGGCCTGAGCATTCCCGTGTGGCTTTCCTCTGTGGTCTGGGGCATGATCATGCTGCTGACCGCCTGCTTCCGCTTCAGCGGGCTCAAGTGGCTCAACAAGATCGCGGTCCCTCTGCTGGGCATCGTCCTGGTATACGCCCTGATCTATAACCTGGTTTCCGGCAATGGCTCCGCTCTGGTGGGGTATGAGCCCGCCGCGCCCATGAGCCTTGTCAGCGGTATCAGCCTGACGGGCGGCACCTTTGCGGCGATCCCCGCCCTGGCCTTCCTGGATGTGCCGTTTTTCATTGGCTCCATCAACGGCATTGTGGTTTCCCTGGTCCTCTACGTCCTGCTTGCCAAGGTCTTTGGCAAACGGGAAAGCGTGTAACGCCATTATCCGCTGCCGCGTGGGATCTCCCACGCGGCGTATGCTGAACGAAAAGGAGTGTTTCATTTGCGTAAGATCGGTATCCCTGAAATCGAAGATATTGCCCTGGGCGCCGCTCTGCTGGGTGCCGGCGGCGGCGGGGACCCCTATGTGGGGAAGCTGGTGGCCATCGGGGCCGTGCAGGAGTGCGGCCCGGTCACGATGCTGGACCCGGATGAGGTCCCTGACGACGCCCTCGTGGTCCCCATTGCCATGATGGGGGCCCCCACGGTCCTCTGTGAGAAGGCCATCGGCGGCGGCGAGTACAGGACCCTCTACGAGACCGTTTCCACCTTCTACGGCAAGCCCATCTATGCCTTCATGCCCATCGAGGCCGGCGGCGTCAACTCTATGCTCCCCATTGCCGCCGCAGCCCGTCTGGGCCTGCCTCTGGTGGATTGCGACGGCATAGGCCGGGCCTTCCCGGAGCTGCAGATGGTCACCTTCACCATCGGCGGCGGTTCGGCCACGCCTATGGCGATGGTGGACGAAAAGGGCAACTCCTGCATTTTCCGCACGGTCACCAACAAATGGACGGAGGAGATGGCCCGGGCGGTCACTATGGCCTGCGGCGGCTCCGTATCCGTGTCGCTGTACGCCATGGATGGCAAATTCATGAAGGAATACGGCGTCCGCGGCATCGTGACCCGCAGTGAGATCCTGGGCTCCGCCATCCGCAAGGTAAAGGAAGTCACCGACAAGACGCCGGAAGAGGCGTTCCTTGAAATTACGGAGGGCTATAAACTCTTCAAGGGCAAGATCTGCGATGTGCTGCGGGAGGTGCGCAGCGGCTTCAACTTCGGCAAGGTGGTGCTGGACGGTATCGGCGACGATAAGGGCAGATCCGCTTATGTGGAGTTCCAGAATGAAAACCTTACCGCGGTGGTGGACGGGAAGCTGCTGGCGACTACCCCGGATCTCATCTGCCTTGTGGATACGGAGACGTTTACGCCGGTCCCCACGGACGCGCTGAAATACGGAAAGCGGGTGATGGTGGTGGGCCTGAAGTGCTTCCCGCTGTGGCGGACGCCGGAGGGGCTCAAGCTGGTGGGACCCCGGTATTTCGGCGTTGAGACGGATTATGTGCCCATTGAAGAACGCTGCAAAGGAGGCTGCTGAACATGTACAAGCTGGGGATCGACGTGGGCGGCACGAATACGGACGCCGTCCTCATTGACGAAAATCTGAATGTTGTGGCTTCTGTCAAGCAGCACACCACGTTCAATATCTATGATGGTATCCTCAACGCGGTCCGGGCCGTGCTGGAACGATCCGGGGTGAACCGCGGTGAGATCGGTCAAGCTATGCTGGGTACCACACAGTGTACCAACGCCATCGTGGAGCGCAGGAATCTGGCGCCTATCGGTATTCTGCGCATTGGCGCCCCCGCTTCCCGGGGCATTCCTCCGATGGTGGACTGGGCGGAGGACCTGAAAGGGATCGCCGTCAAAACCGCCATCGTAAGCGGCGGCTTTGAGTATGACGGCAAGGAATTGGCTCCCTTCGACAGGGCTGCCGCCGCCGCGTTTTTTGAAGAGCTGAAGGCCCGGCAGGTCAGATCCGTGGCGATCTCCTGCGTGTTTTCCACGGTGCGCAATGACCATGAACTGGAAGCCGCCAGGCTCTGCCGGGAGGTGATGGGCGAGGACGTCCATGTGTCCATTTCCAGTGAGATCGGCTCCATGGGGCTCATTGAGCGCGAGAACGCCACTATCTTGAACGCCGCCCTCTATAAGGTGGCGCAGTCCTTTACAGAGGGGTTTGCTCAGTCCTTGGCGGACGAGGGCGTGACCAACGCTCAGATCTATCTGTCCCAGAATGACGGTACCCTCATGACGATGGACTACGCCCGCCGGTACCCCATCCTGACCATTGCCTGCGGCCCCACCAATTCCATCCGCGGGGCCTGCTATCTGAGCCAGCTGAAAAACGCCATCGTCATTGATGTGGGCGGCACCACTACCGATCTGGGCGTGATCCAGAACGGCTTTCCCCGGGAGTCCGGCGTCGCGGTCACCATCGGCGGCGTCCGCACCAATTTCCGGATGCCGGACGTGGTATCCATCGGCCTGGGCGGAGGCTCGATCGTGCGGCAGAGGGAGGACGGGACGGTCACGGTGGGCCCCGACTCCGTGGGCTATCAGATCACGGAAAAGGCGTTATGCTTTGGCGGGGACGTCTGTACCGCCACAGATATCGCGGTCCGCCTGGGCATGGCGGAGCTGGGCGACAAAAAGCGAGTGGCCCATTTGGACGAGTCGTTTGCGAGAAAGGCCCTGGCGGCGATCCGGACCCTGTGCGAGGATGCCATCGATGCCATGAAGGTCTCTTCTGACAATGTGGATGTGATCCTGGTGGGCGGCGGCGCTATCATCCTGCCCCAGGATCTCGCAGGCGCCAAGAGCGTCACGCAGCATGCCTTCGGCGGCGTCGCCAATGCCATCGGCTCCGCCATATCCAAGGTCAGCGGCACCTATGAACAGCTGATCGATTATGATAAAACGCCGAGGGACGAGGCGCTGGCCAGGGCCCGGGCGGATGCGGTGGAACTGGCTGTGGCCGCGGGCGCCATTCGGGAGACGGTGGAGATTATCGACGCGGAAGACGTTCCCCTCCAGTACTATCCCGGCAATACCGCCCGGGTAAAGATCAAGGCGGCGGGCGATCTGGCATAGGGGGCTCCGTGCCGATGGGCGGTCCGTTTTAGATGTGATCCGGCTTCTGCTGCGGACCTGCCCTGCGCCTGAACGTACGGGTCCTGCGTATTCCCGCAGAACGCGTCATGGTTTCCGCAGGGTGCCCTTTTGGGGAAAATCCGGGTATTTTCCAGAGGCCGCTTTGCTGAGTTCCCGGAGCGACAAACAGGCGCAGAGGGCAGGACATACGTCCTGCCCTCTGCGCCTGCCCATTTTACCGGGACAGGGGGATCGGGCAAAGCTCCGCGCTGTCTCCAGCGGCCATGGATTCACACATGTCAATAAAGCTGCGAAAGGCGTGGGAGTGAAATTTGTTCTTATGGTAGATGATGCTGAAGTACCGTGAAAAGTCCACATCCAGCACCGGTACGGCGGCCAGAAGCCCGTTTTCCACCTCCTCCCGCACCAGGTGCCAGGGCAGCACCGATACGCCCAGCTCCGCCCGCACGGCTTGTACAAGGGCTTGGGTGCTGACACTTTGCCATGCGGGCTGTACCTTGACGCCTCGGGCCGCCATCAGCGTCTCAAAGGTTTCACGCACCGCGCTGCCCCGCTCCCGAAGGAGCAGCGTCTCCTTTTCCAGCTCTTCCGGGCGGACGCTGGGATGCAGGGCAAAGGGATGCCGGGGGCTGCAGACCATCACCAGGCAGTCCTGGCAGTAGGGCCGCACCACAATGAAGGGGCTGTGGACCCGCCCTTCCACCAAACCGATATCAATCTGGTTTTCCAGGATCAGATGCTCAATGGTATCCGTATTCTCCACCACCGCCTGAATGGCCGTCTGGGGGCAGAGAGTCTGAAAACGCCGCACATAGGCGGGAAGAAAGCAGGTGCCGATGGTGATGCTGGACCCTACCCGCAGGGTCCCTGCGGAGCACATGCTTTTCATGGCGTCCTCGGTCTCGTCGTAGAGGGCGATCAGGTGCTTGGCGTATTGGTACAGCTCACGGCCCGCCTGAGTGACCATCAGACGCTTGGCATAGCGCTCGAACATGGGCACTCCGTAATGGGCTTCCAGCTCCCGCAGAGCGATGCTCACCGTTGGCTGGGCGATGTGCAGCTGCTCGCTGGCGGCTGTGGTGCTTCCGGTGTCACAGATCGCCAGAAAGATTTTCAAATGGCGCAGCGTCATGGTGCGTTCTCCTTCGTACTATAGCGATTTAACTATACATCATATTATATTATAGTATTTTACAAATGGGAAAACAAGTGATAGGATAACATGGGAGGTGGGGCGCATGGAACTGCGAAAAAAATATCTGACCCTGTTTTTCTCGACCCTGACTATCAGTGCGTTTACTTTCGGCGGAGGATATGTGATCATTTCTCTGCTGAAGAAGAAGTTTTTTGATGAGCTCCATTGGATCGCAGAGGACGAGATGCTGAACCTGGCGGCCATTGCCCAGTCGTCTCCCGGCGCGGTGGCGGTGAATGCCGCCATCCTGGTGGGCTATCGGGTGGCCGGTATCCCCGGAATGGTGATCGCCATTTTTGGGACGATTATCCCGCCCTTTGTTATCATTACGGTCATATCCTTCTGCTACGTGGCTTTCCGCAGCAGCCCGGTGGTCAGCGCGGTGCTCAAGGGGATGCAGTCCGGTATATCCGCCGTGATCGCGGATGTGACCGTCACGCTCTTCGGCAATGTTCGCAAGGAGTCTGGCTGGAAGGGGATTGTCATTATGGCGGCCGCGTTCTGCGCCTCCTGGTTCTTTTCCGTCAATGTACTGTGGATCATTCTCGCATGCATCGCGTACGGCATTGTAAACACAGTGATCACGCAGAACAGGAGGAAGAAAGCGATATGATTTATTGGGAGCTGTTTCTGAGCTTTTTTCAGATCGGTCTTTTAAGCTTCGGCGGCGGCATGGCAGCCGTACCGCTGATCCAGGCCCAGGTGGTGACCAAGCACGGTTGGCTTTCTCTGACGGAGTTCACGGATCTGGTGACGATCTCTGAGATGACGCCCGGCCCCATTGCCGTCAATTCCTCCACCTTTGTGGGGACCCGGATCGCCGGCATCCCCGGCGCGCTGGTGGCCACTGCGGGATGTATCCTGCCCTCCTGTATCATCGTGTCTCTGCTGGCGTGGCTTTACTTCCGCTATCGGAACCTCTCTTATATACAGGGGTGCCTGGCCGGCCTTCGCCCGGCCATTGTGGCCCTGATCGGTTCGGCGGGGCTGTCCATTCTCATTCTGGCTCTCTGGGGAGACGGCGGCATTGTGTTGAGCCCCTCCGCCGTAAACTGGATCGGCGGACTGCTGTTCCTGGCGGCCTTTTTCGTGCTGCGCCGATGGAAGCCTGATCCGATTCTGGTGATGTTAGGCTGCGGCGTGATCGGCGGAGCGCTGTATCTGCTGGTCGGCAGTACACCGGCATAAGCGGCTGGCTGTCTTTGACCTGCCAGCGGCAAAGCGGACGGCGGCGGCACG
>CALVVV010000133.1 GCA_944363995.1 uncultured Bacilli bacterium | reverse complement strand
CATCTGTTTAAAAAAATACTGGTCTTCCAGAATATCAGGAAATGATTACTTTTCTTTCGAAGAGTATTCGATATTTTCAACGGCTTCATGATTTAGAAGTGACTTTGAATATAAATATTTCGCCAACAAAGATGAAAACCGAGAAAGATAATGACTTTTTAATAGAAAAACTATATTTAATGCTTGTAAAAGGGGAAAAAATAAGAAGCAATAATCGATTGAATTTTATAAAAGCCGATATTTTTGATGGAGAGTTAGGAGAGGTAGGGCAGGAAATTATGACTACCTATATCGATAAAATTGAATATGAATTATTGGGTGAGAAAATAACGGTATTTCTTGTTAATAGTATATTTAATGCGATTATCAGCAAAATAGAGGATAACAAAAATGAAGGTAAAAAAATCTATTTTTCTGACACCGATACAAAACCTATGTATAGGGTGTATTCAGGATTCCTTTCGGAAGAGGAAGCAATACATGAACAATATAATATTAGATTTAATATTCAAGAATACAAAGACGCAAAAAAAATTGATGAGCATTTAGAAATTTTAGCTACTGAGAAATAATCTTTTTAAAAGAAATAACTGAATATTAGTAGAGAATGAAGTTGTGAGGAAATTGCAAATTTATCTGGTTCTATAGTAGAAAACTAAAAAAGGTGAGAAAGCGCCCGTGCGAAAGCTGTGAGACTGGAGCTATAAGCTTTCCAAGCACCGATTGTAACTGCTCTAATCAGTGCTTACATATTCTTTGAGTGTTGAAAATTTTAATTTGTTATTATGATAGTAACTTTTGTCCATTTGCCTTTTTTAAGGAGAGAATAATTCAATATGTTAAAATAGATGATAATTTCTGCGGGTATCTCAATATAGGAGAGATGATAAATTTGCTTTCAATATTTCTAAATCTTTGGTTGCACTACTTCCTGCTGAAAGCAATCAAAAGATAATTCAAGAAGTGCTTTCCCATATATGCTCTTACAACACCGATGATTCGGAGTTCATTTTTTGGGGGATGACGGGAACAGAACGATAGCCCTTGAGCGTAACACAAAAAAATATGGATTTTCTGCAATTGAGCCCGATTATTAGATTTAGAACGCCGATAATAATTAAAGCAGCTGGTAATATCGATTATTTTAGAAAGCAATTGACTGCTGACTGGGGATCACTTTCATGCAATAACATTTTGGGGCGGAAATCTTAATGCTATTTTTTCCTCTTGCCATTGCACGAAAGCGCTGCCTGTTGTCCTATTGGGTGACGCTCATGTTTGCAATTGATTTGAGGTGACATTTTCAATACAATTGTAGTAGTAACTTGAATCCGTCTGCATCATCTTCTATAATCAATTATGACAAGGAGAATGTGATATGTACAAAAATAATCAGCTTGAGCTATTAATTAGTGCTTATGAAGGTAATATACCTCAAGATGTAGTATCGATAATCTCAAATATTCGAGAAATTTACAAGGCATATAACAATAATTATGAGCGATATACTAAAAACTATATCATCATGATGGAAAGCGCCTTTAATAGTTTGAAGATTGTACAATTAATTCCGCAATCTAAAGGCGGAACATTACGAACAACTCAGCCAATTGACAATGAAAAAATTGCAGCTCTACTATCAACCTACTACAACAAGTTGTTTAACCTCCGAAATTTGAAATTTCTGAGCGAGGAAAAAAAGACTGTTGTATTCGTTGGCCCAAACGGGTGTGGAAAGACCACGCTTTTGCGGAATCTAATTCAGGCAACCGGAGAAGACAAAGTTGGATATTATCCAGCTGATCGTCTGTTGGTGATTAATGACAGCTATAATCCAGAGCGTGATTTTGCTACATTCTATAAAAGCTATAAGAGTGCAGATAAATACGCAAGTGATATCGACAATCAAACGCAGGCTCACTACATTATTCAGCAAATCAACCAAGCTATTACCTTATTTGAGAAGAAGCGAGCAACGGAAATGGACCTTTATGCAAAAGGTACGCTCAAATTGGAGGATAGCATTACAGAAAAAATTATAAAAATATGGAATGAGTTGATAAAAGATCGTATTTTGTTTTCGGAAGGAGCGTTGAAAGTTAAAACATTAGACGGAGCAGAATATCCAATTAAATATCTTAGTGGCGGTGAAAAAAGCATTTTTTATTTTCTTTCCTGTATCTTTCTTAAGGAACAAAAAGAGTATTACTTTATTGACGAACCTGAGAACAATCTCAATCCATCAATTGTCTCCAAGCTATGGAATATCATTGAAGAGCACTGTGAAGGGAGCATATTTGTTTATCTAACTCATGATAGTAACTTTGTTGCATCTCGAATAAACAGTAAATTGTTTTGGATTGAGAAGTATGATGGTAACGATTGGGTTTATAAAACACTTCCTGAGAATGATAATCTTCCCCAAAACCTCATGGTAACTCTTGTTGGGAACAGAGAGCCCGTTCTATTCTGTGAATCGCAGGATGAATACAAATATGATGATATAGTATTCAAAATGATGTTCCCTGAGTTCAAGGTTATTCCTGCCGCGGGGTGTGATGCCGTTATTGCCAAAGTAAAAGCGTATTCAATAGCTGGCCTTCCACAAAAGGCATTCGGAATAATTGATTGTGATTACAAAGAACAGAGCTATTTAGAGGGGCGGAAGTGTGATGGTATCTTTCACTTGCCCTTTTTTGAAATAGA
>CALVVV010000132.1 GCA_944363995.1 uncultured Bacilli bacterium | reverse complement strand
CTCCACAAAGGAACCATACAGCCGCTTATCCACCTGCGAGATGACATAATCTTTATCCAGAATCAGCCTTGCACTTAGCATATATACCCCCCGCTTCTGCTCATTTCAGGCTGAATGCCATTTCGGCTTGTTCCATTCCGTCCGCCCGGGCCATCAAGCGGATTGCGCCGGCTTCGCGCTTCGTCCGCACATAAACGGCGCATAGTCCCGCAAACAGTTTTCGCCTCGGCAGCGCATCCACCTCATGGCTGGTGGGGTCGTCATTGGCGCAGCCCTGGATGACACCCTGCCCCTCGATGGTAAAGCAAACCGCCGCATCCGCCTGTGGTACCCAGTTTCCCGCGTCGTCTACGGCGCGCACCTCCACCATAACGGTATCTGCGCCGTCGGCGTGCAGCTCGTGCCTGTCCGCGCAGAGAACCAGCCGACAGGGTTTCCCGGCCGTTATGACGACGTCCTCGGCCACAGGGTTCCCTTCGGCATAGGCAACGGCAGCCAGCGAGCCGGGCGCAAAGGGGATATCCCAGATGAGCTGCCGGTATACATCCGAAGTCTTTTTGCCCAGCGAGCGGCCGTTTAACAGCAACTCCACCGCGTCGCAGTTGGTCACCGTGTATACAGTGACGGTATCGCCCTCCTGATGATTCCAGTGTGCCAAGAGCTTTACAAACGGTTTCCTGTCCAGGAAGGCCTTCATGTAGTAATAGCCGCCCTTGGGATAGCCGCAGCTGTCCATCAGCCCAAATTGGCTGCTCACCGCCGGCCAGCCGCCCAGCATGGCCTCCCCGCGGTAATCAAAACCGCACCAGATAAACAGGCCGGCCACATACGGCTTGGGCGCAATGGCGGCAAAGGTATCCCGAATGGAATCGAAAATTTCCAGATGTTCGCTGTCTGTGCAGGCAATCATTCGCCTGTCCCGGTCGGTTACATACTGGCCGCGCGTGCCAAAGACGGCGGCGTTCTCCGAGCCAATCAGCGGGTGATGGGGATGCAGCAAATGGTATTCCTCCAGCGTATCCAGCTCGTAGTTGATGCCGGCAACATCCATCCACTGCGCCGCCCCCTCTTCGCCGAACACCGTGCGCCTGTTCATCGCGCCGGTCAGCAGTCGGGTATCATCCATGTCCCGCAGGGCCTGGGCCATGCGGCGGTAGATACGCCCGCCCTCCGCCAGGCCGCCCAGAGGCTCCTCGTTGCAAAGCGAGTAAAATACCACGCTGGGATGATTGCGGGCCCGCAGCACCATGGCCCGCAGATAGCCCAGGAATTCCTCGCCCGTTTCGAAATGGCGGTTTTCTTCCATGACAAGAATCCCTAGGCGATCGCATACGTCCAGCAGCGTCTCCTGATGCGGATGATGCACGCAGCGCATGGCATTGATGCCTATCTCCTGCAGCTTTTGCATGCGCATGGCAATGATGCTGTCCGGCAGCGCGATACCCATGCCCCCGTGTCCCTGATGGCAGCACACGCCGTGCACCTTCACCACCCGACCGTTCAGCAGGAAGCCCCGCTCTGCATGTACGGCAACGGTACGGAATCCGTGCACCGTTTCCGCCTCGTCCCGCCGGCCTTCGCTTTCCACCGCCGCCCGCACCGTGTACAGGGCGGGATCGTTCACATCCCACAGATGTGGATGGTCCACCACGAAGCGAAAATCCACCACAGTCTGCCCGTTGGCAGGAGCGACGCCTTCTGCGCTATCCGTTGCCACGACATGCCCCTGTGCATCATGCAGCGTCAGCGTTGCTGAGAATACGGCGGGCAAATAACCGATGTTCTCTACGGTCAATTCCCCTTTGGCCAGCCAACGTCCGTCCTCCTGAGGGGCGCTTTTCAGCCATATGCCCTGATGCGCCACATGGGTTGCTTCTTTTATATACAAATGGACGTGTCGGGAAATGCCGGCGCCCTCATATGCCCATAGCTCAATATCGCCTCTGTCTACAAAAATCGCCAGCGTGTTGGACGCATCCATGGAAACCCGGTCCGTCACATCGACGGTAATGGGGGTATAGCTGCTGAAATGCCGCCGAATCAGCGAGCCGTTCAGATAGATTTCCGCCTCTCCGGCAATGCCGTCAAAATTCAGCAAAATCTGCTTATCCCGGCAGCTTTCCTCCAGCAGGAACTGTTTTCGATACCAGGCCGTGCCTCGCCGGACATGCCCTTGGGCCGACAGCGCAGCTTCGTCAAAGGGAACCTCCACCAGCCAGTCGTGTGGCAAATCCAGTTTGCGCCAGCCCGATACATCCCATCCGTCCAGCGCATAGGGGCAGCGCTGCCCCGCCTTGGTGGTCTTGTACGTATAGTGAGCCCCGGTATACCGGTCCTTCAGCCGCGGCAACTCTCGCGTAAAGTACCAGTCGAAATCAAACAGGTGTTGGCGACGGTTTCCGCTGTATTGTTCCATGGTTTGCTCCTTTGCGTGTTTCTGCGTGAATGGTTGACATGGGTTGTAGTGTTTTGTATAATGCAATCAAATCATGCAAAACCGTTCAACTTTGTTCATGAATCTGCTCCATGAGGCGCAGCATGCCGCGCCATACGTCATATTCTCCTGCCCGGGCCGTGCAGCCCAGCGCCTGACAGACGCTCTGGCGCAGCGCGGGGTTTCGACTGACGGCGCCGCCGGAAAAGGCCACGTTTTCCGGCAGAAACCCGAGGCAAGCCGCCGCCTTTGCATAGGCATCGGCGAAGGCTGCATAATAGGCCCCCAGCATCTGCGGCGCAGGCCGGCTGAGGATGTCCCACAAATCCCGGGCCTGCCCGGCTTCCTGCGGGTGTTTCAAATACTCCCATACCGCGCCGGCTGCCGGCTCCTGCCCGGAAATATCGCGAACGGCTGCGCGCAGCAGGGCTTCCAGCCCCGCCATATGACGGCCTCCCGGCAGGCCGGAAACGGTACGCAGATACATGCCGGGTGTCAGCCAGGGGCGATTTTCCCATGCGCCGACCTCCCAGGCGTTTGTCAGGACGCCCATCAGGCCTGCCGTACCTACGCTGATATGGAGGGTTTTCTCCGGCGTCAGGGAGGCGCCGGCGGCGCATGCCTGCTGGTCGCCCCAATCCGCATACACTGCCACGCCGCCCCATTTGCCCACAGGCTCCAGGCCTGTCACAATGCGGGGGAAGCGCAGGCTGTCTAGGCCGGCCGCCCGAATCAGCGGATGGTTCCAGCCGCCGTTGCAAATATCTGCCAGGCCGCTGGGCGCGGCGTTGGTCATGTGGCATACATGCTCTCCGGTCAACCGGCCAATCAGGTAGCCGCCCAGGGTACAAAAGCGCGCCCCCTGCGGCAAACGCTCCCCCTCTATGCCGCGGCCAAGCAAGGCGCACAGGGCAAGGTTCGCCTTCATGAGCACGCCGGAGGGCTGCGCCGCTTCTTTGCCGAGCCTGCGGATGATTTCCGCCAGATGTTTGCGCCCCAGGCCGTCACGCCAGGAGATATAGGGTGTCACAGGGCGAAAATCCTCGTCCGTCAAAATGCAGCCGTGCATCTGCGTGGAAATGAGCAGGCCCTCCGCATCCGGCGCGTCCAGGCCCTTCAGCAGGGCCAGCACTTGGTCAAAATATGCAGTTGCGTCCACCTCATATCGTTCGCCGCCCACCAGAAGCGGCGACGGGATGGGAAGCCGGGATTCCCGAATGACCTGCGCGTCATCCAGATAAGCCGCCTTCGTCCAGGTGGAGCCCATGTCCAATGCCAGACACCGCATGCTGTGCTCTCCTTTTCATCATGATACAGCAGGGAGGTTTTCTATGTTGACCATTGATCGCCAGCGGGCCGTGTTGGAGTACATCCAGGAACACCACTCCGCTACCGTGACGGAAATGAGCAAACGCTTCTTCATCAGCGAAACGTCCATTCGCCGTGACTTGGCACGGCTGGAAAAGGCCGGTTTGATTCGCAAGACCTACGGCGGCGCGGTTCTTGTGGACGGCAACAACGAGGTGCTTTCCCTGGTGGCCCGTCAGCAAGTCGAATCCGAAAGCAAAATCGCCATCGCCAGGAAGGCGGCCGCGCTGGTTTCCAACGGTCAGATCATCTTTATGGATTCCAGCAGCACAGTGCTGTCCATGGTGCCCTTTCTGTCTCACCTGCAGAACCTGTCCATCATCACTACCAGCCTAAAAACCGCCGCCATGCTCATGGACTATCCGCAGTTGAAGGTGTACATCGTCGGCGGATTGCTGAACCCCCGTACATTCTCCATCAGCGGCTCGCTTACCTGCCAGATGCTTGGCGATATGTATGCGAACATGTTTTTCGTCAGCCCACGCGGCGTGGATGAATCGGGCACCGTTTTCCTGACGGACGAGGAAGAAGCCGCCACCCGCCGCATGATGATGAAGCATTCCAACAGGAACATTCTGCTGTGCAGCACCAGCAAGCTGGGGCAGCGCAGCGCCTTTTGCATGTGCAACCTGCAGGACATCAACGGCATTGTGTGCGAGGCGGCCCCGGCGCCGCAATGGCTTGAGCTGTTTGAGAAATCGGAATTGCAAGTGTACTGACTTCCGGGAAGAATCCGGGAGGGAAGAAGGAGGGTTTCCTTCTTCCCTCCG
>CALVVV010000131.1 GCA_944363995.1 uncultured Bacilli bacterium | reverse complement strand
AACGATTCAGCTTTTGCAACGGTATCTAAAATTTTTTCCTCACTAATAGAGGAATATAATTCGCTTAGTATTTTAATTTGTCCAAGCTTGTCGCTCTTTTTTACATTTTCTCGAATTGATTCATCTACATTTCTTAAAGTATAATCAGCCTCTCGAAATACGGAAAATTTGTCAAAACAATTGACATTGATTGTGACAAGTTCGTCAATGTCAGTAATTTGTTCTGCATAGTGAGACTTTATGTATGTAATTAACATATTAAGCGAAACTAAACGTTGCTGACCATCTATTATTTCAAAATCTTTTTCTCCGAATGAAGATAGAATTATATTTCCTAAAAATTTTGAGCCACGAGAAATATCATTCATCAGCGAGAACAAAGTTTCTTTTTGCCAACGGATTTCTCTTTGATAGTCTGGGACAGATAAAATTCTGTCTTTTTTGAAATAAATAATTGGGTATTTTATTCCGTTTACTTCAGTTTTAACTTCAGATTCAACGTTAAACAGGAATTGGCGCAATGTTGTTACAGTTCCCTTTATGTTTGACATCCTAATTCTCCTTTATATACCCTTTTTCTCGTTTATTAGTGCTAGAATAAAGTCTTTATTATACTTAAATTCGCTATATAGCATATTTGCACCTCTATCGAGATGTGCTTTTAGATACTTTTGAAAATATTCATCATCTTCAATGTGACGCTTTTCTGCCATAGAAATAAGACATTTATACAAACCGTCCCACTCCGCAGTAATTGTCTGTCGGTTTAATTCTAAGCCATAGGTATCTGTTTTAAAATCTGCATCTTCAAGAGGTTTTTCACTTTTGATAGATAACGAAATTGATAGTTTTGATAGAATAAAAGGTGCATAATTAGTGCTTGCCGCTATCTCCTCAAAGATACTCATTGTCTTTTTTGATGTTCTTATTTTAAATATCATACTACACCTCGAAATAAGAATTCTTCACTACAACCGTACGCTTGTTGTCCGAGTTTTCAAGCATATATGTAGCAGCAATTTTATCTTTAAGAATTTGAACATGAGAACTGTTGATTTCCTCATTTGTCGAAAGAATAAATACTTGCCCTTTTAATTCGCTGAAAAAGTGCTTTGATATATTGTGTCGGTGTTCTGTATCAATTCGAGCAAAAGGGGTGTCGATTACAAAAGGTAATTCATGATTGCACAAACTAACAAGAGAGTAGTATAGTGCCATAATAAAAATTTGTTTTTCTCCGTTAGATAAAGATGCCTTATCAATTTCTATTTGCAATGATAGAGATTTGATATCAACTGATTCAAAGTATTTGCACATATCATTGTAATCATTTGAATTTGCCTTTTTATACAGTGTTTGCATAGCTTTAGCACCCCAAAATGCTAAAAGCTGTTCTTCGGTATTTGTTTTTAATGCTTTGCGAATTTTTTCTATTGATACTTTCTCTGTACGATAGATATGGGTGTTGAAATTATCGTCAATGTATATATCGTCGATAAAATGCGTTTTTCGCATCAAGGTACGAATTTCTTTGCGGAAGCAGTTTTCTACCTTATCAATTTGACGGCGATAAAGAATTTCTTGCAATTTATCGAGCATAACAATGGCTCTAGCGGAAATATCGTTAATAGATGCTTTCTTCAATTCTTCCTCAAGGCGAGTTTGAACTTTACCTAACTGTTGTTCTGCCAATGTCAAGGCTTCTTTCTGAGCAACAAGTTGTTGTTCTAATTCAACACGCTGAACGAGCAATGCGCTCTTTTCTTCAAAAAGCTGTGCTCTTCGTTTCATATATTCCTGAACACTTGTTATGCTACTACTTTCAATCTCTTTTCTAATCTTTGCAGTAAGGTTCAAAGAACGTTTAATTGCTTTTTTGCATTTTTCTACTTTATCCTGTTCAAATGATAAAATCGTATTGATTTGTGCCAGAATAAGGGAATTCTGTTCAAAAGAAAGGTTAAGGATAGGTTCTTTTTCCGTTCCAAAGTCAGCAAATGCAGCAGAGTCAATCTCTGCTAGTTTGTCTTTCACCAAGGTTTGGACTGCCGGAGAGTTAAGAACTTCGCAGAAATAGGTATACTTTAATGCCTGGTTTTCGTTCTCTATCTGTGCCTTCAGTGCGAGAATTTGTTTGCGAAGCATAATGAAGGGAATTACATCATTTGCCCATTTTTTGAGCAAGGCATTGTATGTTTCACGCTTTTTTTCTTCTTCCTTTAGAGTATAGAGTTTCTGATTCCATTCTTCTTCTGTGATACCGCCTTTTTGATGATATTCTTTCTCTTCCGCATCAAGGGTAGCCTCACAATCCGCAATTGCATCAACGCAAGCCTTCAACCTATCGGTCAAATCGTGATACAATGATTCGGCAGATGCAAGGGCATCTTTAGCTACAATATACTCATCAAGTGCAGGAGCCGAAGTAGGGATTCCTGCTCTTATTCTCTTGAAATTTTTACGCATAATATCGAAAGTATCATAGCCACAAAGCGTAAGAAAAGCTTCTTTTATTCGGGTGTTGCTACCTTCATCCATAAAGAAATTGGCAATTTTTTCACCGTCAAAAAAGTATAAATTAAACAACTCGGGCGGAATTAACGAAACGACATATTTCTCAAAATCGGCAATTTCATCTTCTGATAAGTCCGCTCCATTTTTTAAAACAGAAAAAGTTTCTATGAGCGACTCATTCAGTTCCCATTTACGGGTTAACAAAAAAGAGTCCATGCCCTGACCGTTATTAAGTTCAACGCACATCGTAACAAAGGCAGTAGCAGGTTTGGTTATCTTTGCGGTGTTGTTTACTAACTTAACAACAGCACGGTTGTAGAACGAATTCGGATTTTTGTAACCCATACTTTTGTAGCCGTATAAGCAGAGTCGCATTGCCGTGAATAATGTAGTTTTGCCGGCACCGTTTTTTCCACCAATCAACACAATATTTCTGCCATCACAAGGTCTAGTATCAAAATTTGTAGTTCCTTCGTATGAGCCGAAGTTGTGCAAAATGATATTATTAATTTTCATTGTTTAACCCCTTCTCAATACTGTCAAAATGCAACCAGCCTTGGTTCAAAATTCTATCGAACGCTTTGGTAACCATAGAACTCTTGGTATAATTCTTGTTTGCCTCAATTTCGATAATAAGCTTTGAAATCAGTTCAAATTCAATTTGATTCTCTTCGCACAATTTATGGATTTCGTCAATCACTTCTTGGGGAAATACAGATACTTTATATTGATCCCAAGGCAGTCGTTTTCCGGTTGTTTCGTAGTAGATATCAACCAGCTTGCGACGAGTTAAGTCTCCTTCGCTGTCCCACAAGAAATCTATATATTTCAGTTCTTCAATCGTGATAAGGGATAATCCTGTGTCAACCTCCAGCTGTAACAACCGACGAAGCATTTCCTGTCGGGTTTCCATTGTAAAGGGTCCTTCGCCAAGATTACCGTCCGCCTTTCTATACATAGCACCGTTTCTTCTTTTGTATTCTCGTGCACCTGGAGTTGAGCGCATTTCAAGCATCCAGTTACGATAATCACGCAACGGAATAAGCCATTTTTCACCTTTATCAATAAAGGCTTTTAATGACTTATCTTCTTTAACCATAGTGCAAATCCAACAACCAAAACGAGAATTGCCTGTAACAGGTATTTTATCTTTATCGATTTCACCAATAACACTTTGCTCTTCGCCGAGGTTTTCACCTTGATAAAGAGAAAAAAGATATTTATTATCAGAACCCCAAGGAGAGATGGCGTCCCCTTTGAGAAGAAATTTCCACACATCTTCGTTCGGAATTTCCGTTAACGGATTATAGACATAAGCATTTTCTATGTCATTATGAGGAACAAGAAGTTTTCCTTCGATTTCTCTAGAACGAATATTATTAGCTCTGTAGGTGCTTTCTGCTTTGCGGACGCCTAGCAGTAATATGACCTCACCATTATTCTTTATAGTTTCTAGCGTATAAGCGTTCATAGGATGTATCTTTAAACGCTCTGTACACCATCTGAATCCAGGAGGTTCCGGCGTAGGATATCCCAAACCTATAACTTTACACCAGAACGAGTCCTCAACTTTAGGGTAAATAATATCTGCTTTGACATTAAGTTCCGCACCGACATTGTTGATCATATCTGACATACGATGCATATAATCCCTGACAATTGGATTTTCAACCATAGTATCTGATGAAACGATATACACGGTTTTATTTCTTTTTTCTACAGGAAGACGCTGTAGCATTTCCATAACAAGACAGCACAAAAGAGTAGAGTCTTTACCTCCACTAAAGCCAATCATCCACGGTCTCTTGTCGTGTTGATATACAACGGACATCTCTTGAATTATATCCTCATATACTTTAAATTCTCCTATATAAGCCATACTACATCTTCTCCGAAATCTGTTTCTCTTTTTGTTTTTCCTCTTTTGTAAGGGGCAGACCAATCTCTCGTTTGATTACAGCGCAAGTGAGAGATATAGCTTCTTCGCTATTCAACACCTTGCCGTTGTCTCGGATTGTCCTGCCTATCCACATATTGTTGGAGCGAAGCCAATCAATCTGTTGAAGTTTCGGCAAATATTTCTGCATATTATAATTATCATTATCAAAAAAGAATCGTCCTAGCTTTCCAAACGCGCTAATAGTAATAGCCAATGTCACTATATAATTTTCACGCAAGGCCTTTTTGGTGAGAGACTTATTGAGGACTTCCTGCCATTCAACAATATTGTCAGAAACAAGCTGCCAATAAGAAAGTAAAAACTCCGCATCAGAACTTGAGCATTTTTCGCTATGCATTATCTTTTGGTTTGCTTTATAAATCATGTTTAGCGTAAATAAACTTGAGGAATTCTTACCAAGGATATCTCTTTCCTTGTCTGTATATCTTTTAAAAAAAGGAATAGTATCTATAACATGCTTCGTAGCTACTGCTATTTCATCTCTTGAATCATAAAGTGTGGCGAGGGAATTAGAAGTTTTAACTGCGTGTTTGTTAAGGTCAGTAAACATCTGCTGACTACGAGCTAATCCTTCGTCGCTGAAGAAAACGATAGAAATCGTTTCCTTTTCCAAAGACGGATCTTCTTTCATAGCTGATTCGATAGCTGCCTTGCGGTGTTGCCCATCGTTAATCAAAAAAATCGAACCCATATCAACTTCAAAAATACCTGCATCTGTATCCATATATGGAGTGAATTTGAACTCACCATCAATGGAGGCAGAAAGGGCAGAAAACACATAGGTATCCCTGTTATCGAGAATATAGTTCTTAATCTCCGGGATGCGGGCTTCATTGATTCTTCGTTGCGCTCTATGTTCAGGCAGAACGATTTCTTCCTCAGCCGGGAAAAGGCGAGACAACAGCTTCAGCGGAACCATAGAAATATAGTATTCTCTACCGGCTTGAATACCTTTAACTGCCGGAAAACGATAAGAAAAGTTCATAACACACCTCATAAATAACAATGCGGTATACTTAAGTACATACTTAAGTATACCGCATTCGACGCTTAATGTCAATATTCTCGTGATTTTTAGAGTGTTTGCAAGTTAATAATCTCCTTCTAAAAGGATATCATCCGGCAATGCGTCAATCTCCAAGTTTCGTCCTTCAACAGTAGATACCAAGAAATTCTTAATGCTCTCCATAGATTCAATAGGTGTTTCTCCTATTTGTTCCATCAGTTTTGTTACACCGAAGTTTGCAAACTGTGTTAAGAAATCGATTCTCTTAAATCCTATCTTCTCATCATTTTTATCACCGAAAGCAAAATCCAGTCTTTCTTCTTCGGAAAATTCTTCTGTTGTCGTGGATAAGATTGCAGCCTGAAACATAAAATCAAGTTTGCCTTGGTCATTATTGCGGATGACATTACGAGGTACAGATCTTACTTCCTCTCCGTCTTCGACAGGGAGTCTATCTTCTCTTTTGTCATACATAATGCCAATAGATAACGCCAGCATATAAATCATATAGTTTGTACGAGTTTTGAATATACAACCCAACTTTTCAATTGCCGTATTCCAAGCAGTTCCTCGGAGACTAATGTCGGTGGTTATTTCCATAAGTGTCCCTCCTCAATTTTTGCAATATTTTTTTCTTCGTTACTTACAATCGTCCATACTCGGCCGATATTTTCGGCATGAAACACCTCATGCAAATCATCTTTAGAGAAAAGGATAACTTGAGGTGCAAATTGAGGAATCATATCCACTACATTTTGACGTTGATCAGGATCAAGTTTAGAGAAAGGACCATCAAGTACAAGAGGATATTCTTTGGAAGAAAGATGATCTTCGCTTTGAAGCATTTTGAGAATACCTCCAATATATGCAAAAGATACAACCGCGAATTGACCTTCCGATTTTGACTCATCATCAAAACTATCGGTAACTCGAACAGAAAACTCTGGACTAACAGTAACGTGACGCTTACTTGTGAGCATTCCATCAATAAGGCTCTGGATGTTCGTCTGTAATCTCTGGCTGTAAGCAATAGACTCTTCTTCCAAGCGTTTTGCAAAATATGCAGCAACCTGCTCCATGATACGGATCTTGGTAAGAACCTTTTCACCTTCGGCGTTACCTCGAGTAAGCTCATCAAAGTCTTTCATTTGCTTATTTCTGTAAAGTTCGCACTTCTTAATTTCAGTTTCAAGGCCAACGATGGTAGCATCCAGTTCTACTATAGCAATTTCAGCCTTCTGCCTTGCAACAATAAGATCTTCAATGTCAGGACTCTTCTTTTCGGCTGCATCGAGTTCACGAATGCGTTTATCGCAATCAGCTGCTAACTCGTTGTAGTTAAGCACATCAAGAATATAGGCTTCGATTTTTGTTTTATCGTAGCCCTTGCCCCAGAAGTTTGCGGTCTTTGTAAAATCCTGATATAGGCTTGCAAAAGATTTAGGCGGAAGAATATCCAGATAGTGGCGAATGTAAGCCTTTTCTTCTTCGCCTAACGCTCGACCACATACACACTCTGTTGTCTTTTCGGCAAGAAGATGGGAAATGAGTTTTTTGGATACACCTTCAGGGAGCTTGTCCTGTTCAATTTTTAACTGAATCTTTTTCTTTGCATCAAGTACTGCCTTGGAAATGAGCAATTTTGGAAACATATCTAGGACATCGTCGCCAAATCGTGCTTGTGCATCTGTAGAACTTTTAATGAAAGCATCGCGTTGTGCTTTGAGTTTCTTACGCTGATGTTCGTAATCTGCCTTGGATTTATAACCACCAATTTGCTCGGATACACTCTGAATCAGAGCTTGGCACTCAGCTTTTTTCTTCTTGGCTTCTTCGAGAGCCTTTTCGTGTTTTTCAATCAACGCTTGTGCATTTTCTATATTGGTTTTGACCGCAGCGATTTTACTTCCACTGGAAATAGTGCCCTTGCTCAAATAAAGCTTTCCAAGAACAGTAGTCTTCAGTTTTGTGTCACCGATATGATCCAGTGCGGACTCAATCACAT
>CALVVV010000130.1 GCA_944363995.1 uncultured Bacilli bacterium | reverse complement strand
GGCGGGAGCGGCTGCTGCGTTTCTCCTTCCTGGGGCAGATCGCGGTCTATGTGTTCGGCCTGGTCTCCATCGCCCTTTACCATCTGGACCGGCTTCCAGCCGCGAAGAGCACGAGCCTTTATATGATTGGGCTGTCCATTCTCATCGCCGGTATGGCGGTGGATATGATCTCCTCCTTTGGCCAGTTCTGGAGGACAAAGGAGGCCGCTGAACACTATCGCCGTCTGGCGGTGGTGGACATCATGACGGAGATGGGCAACCGGAACGCGTTCCAGGGCCGGCTGGACGCACTGCTGGAGCAAAATCCGGAACAGCTGGCGTTCGTGGCCTTTGATGTGGATGATCTGAAGCGGATCAACGACCAGATGGGCCACCATGTGGGAGACCAGGCCATCTACACGGCGGCACTGTGTATTCGGGCGGTTTTTGACGCGGTTGGCTACTGCCACCGTATTGGTGGAGACGAATTCATGGTGATCCTCACGGGGAAACCTGTATCTCAGATCCCGGAACTTTTGTCCCGTTTCCAGCGGGAGGTGAAGGCGCGCTGGGATGACCGGCTCCCCTCCTGCGGCATCTCTTACGGATGGGCCTCCGCCGCGTTTTCCGCAGAAGCGCCCTTGACCGCAGAAGATCTCACACGGCTTCAGGCGGAGGCGGATCGCTCCCTGTATCAACGAAAGCAGGAGCGCAAGGCTGGGAGATAAGTTAATGCTCAACAGAAAAAAGCCGGCAGAGATTTCACTCTGCCGGCATTTTCTTCGCTGCGGTTTAGTATGGGAGGAGAGTTTCCCGGTCAGGGGCGTATTGCTTCCCTCTTCGGTCGTGCTGCTCATAGTATTTTTTCTTTTCCGCGTACATTTTCTGCTCGGCCCGTTTGATCAGCCGGGCAAGCGATGAGACGTCCGTTTCACACTGGATGCCTACGGAGATATGGTAATCCTCCCGCAGCAGGGCGCGGGACAGGCTTTCGCTTCGTGCCGTAATCTCTGCCTCGGACGCGCCCGGGAGAAACAGGATGAACTCGTCCCCTCCAATTCGATACATGTATTCTGTATCAAAGTGGGTTTGGATCTCGTCTGCCACCGTCCGAAGCATCTGGTCCCCCTGGTCGTGCCCCTTGATGTTATTCGTCTCCCGCAGGCCGTTTACGTCAATGTATACGCAGGTGAGCGCGTCCCGGTGCCGCTCCTGGATCTCCGGAAGATCCCGTTCATAGCGGTTCCGGTTATGCAGGCCCGTCAGTGCGTCCCGGTCCCCCTGCTCCTGGAGGACGGTGCGGTTTTTCAGATTGTTGACAAACATTCCGAAGCTGAAGGTCATGGCCTTTAAAAGCGCCGTCTGGGTGGAGTCGTTTTTCGTATTGCACACCGCCAGGATGCCGCAGATACGCCCATCGATGTCCTTGACCGGGACCGCCGTCATCCGGCCGCTCCCAGACAGCTCACCCGAGGGGAACAGCGCCCGGATCTCGCTTGTCTCATGGGCCTCATACAGCTCCCCGCCATCCGAGAAGAACTCCAGCAGACTGCCGGCCTGTTCGCCCTCAACCTGACACTCTTCCGCCGCTTTTCCTGTTTCCCAGAAATACCGCCTGTTCTCCGGGCCCATTCCAAGGGTCCAGAAGCCGATCCCCTCGGCCGACAGGATGTCTCCCAGCCGCTCGATGGCCGCGCAGACATTTTCCCGCTTCTCATGGGCGTTGAACAGCAGCTGTTCAATGTCGTTGATGTGTTGGATGGCGTCCAGCTGTCTCTGCTTCTCACTGGTCACCCTGCGGACGTCCCGCAGCATCCACAGGAAGTACAGGATGAAGCATACCAGCTCAAAGGCAATCAGCACGTTCAGGAGCCGGGCAATGACGTTCGCGCTCTCAAACACAACGCTCTCCGGCACGGACACGGCGATCCGCCAGTCGTTGATCCCCATGGGCGCATAATAGAAGTAGAGATATTCGCCCACCGTCCGGGACACAAAGACCACGTAGTTGCTTTCTCCGCTGGCGACACCCTGGCGCAGCTGGTCGTCGTTGTAGCCCGGCGCCATCTCCCGGCCCCCAAGGGCCCAGATGTTCCCCGTCTCTCCCGGATGCCACGTGTCGATCAAAAAATCCCCGGTGTTCCCATCGATCACATACAGGGCCCCTCTGCCGGAGTAGGGGTTCAGCCTGACCTCCTCCGGCAACTCGCTGAACAGGATCACGCCGCACAGCATCGCGGTAATCTGGCCGTTCTGCTCTATCGGCACATAGTGCCGCACCACATAGGTATCCTCGTCCAGAACATCGGTCTCCCGATCTGTGATGTGGGCGCCCTTGGCGGCCTCCTCCTCAAAAGAGAGCTGCCCGCCGGCGTCGATGGGCGTTCCGCCCCTGGTGAGCACAAGGTCTCCGGGCAGCAGCAGTTCGACGCGGGACATCATGCCGATATTGGTGTAGGAATCCAGGATGCTCCACAGCTCCGGCGAGGAAAAATCATCGTACCGGGCAATCACGCCGGCCAGCAGCTCCAGCTGCTCCTCGTCGTTCCCCGCGTACATCTCGATATCGCCGGCCAGATCGTTTGCCTCTTCATAGAGGCGCTCAAAGCACCGCTCCTCTTCCATCTGATTTATGCAGCGCATTGCGCCGAAGGAGGCCACCAGGATCAGGACGATCAGGATACCTGTCATCGCCAGGGAGTGGCCCCACCGTATTTCGTCCCGTCTTTTGCGCTTTTTCTGGCCTTGACTGCCAAATCCCATGATCCTCGCCGTCTCCTTCTCTCTCCCGCGCGCCGTCATCCCTGCCGTGCGGTGTGTTTTTCTTTGATATATCATACCACGACCAACTAAGTTTTTCCATAGGTACATTGCAGAATGACACAAATGCTGCGCTTACAGGGAAAATGGCACCACGGGCAGGACGCGGCGTGTTTGTTGCCCAATGCTATCAACGGCGGTTATCTTATGTACTTCCAGAAGATGTGAAGTTCTGAAAACGGTCCCTTTTTATGCGAGATTATCTAATAAGATTGCCGCGGCGAAAAAATGGCCCCACGATTGTGGGGCCGAAGATCGTTTCCGATATCAGATTATGTGCGCTTCGCCGGACGGCGATTTCTTGTTCTCCTCATTTTTCAGGCAGCGCAGCAGTGCTTCCCGCGCCTCCGCCGCGGACTGTTCCGACGGCTGCCCGGCCATATACTCCAGGGCATCGTTCCAGTCGTGGAGGCCGAAAGCGTTGGCGGACAGCTTCTCCAACTTTTGCGCCAGCTCTGCCCGCTGGGTGCTGTTCAGGAAACGCAGATCCGAC
>CALVVV010000129.1 GCA_944363995.1 uncultured Bacilli bacterium | reverse complement strand
TGTCTCAGCAGCGCCTGGCAGCCCTCCATCACGTCGTCAAAGGTGGCGTCAAAGTCCCCGGTGTACCAGGGGTCCGTGATATCCGCCGACCGGCCGGCGTACTCCAGTAGTTTATGGATCTTCCCCTCCGGGTCGCCGCCGGTGATCCGCTCCATGGCCCGGAGATTGGACGCCTCCATGCCGATGAGCAGGTCGAAGCGGCCATAGTCCGCCGCCGTCATCTTCCTGGCCCGGTGGCCGCCGCAGGGGATGCCCGCCTGCCGCAGGCGGCGGCGGGTGCCGTGGTGGACGCCGTTGCCCGTCTCCTCCGAGGAGGTCCCGGCGGAGTCGATATAGAATTCCTTTTCCACCCCCGCCTGCTCCACCAGATACTTCATCACATACTCCGCCATGGTGGAGCGGCAGATATTGCCCAGGCACACGAACAGTATTTTGACCATTGAACCAAAACTCCTTGTACTCTCTGCGCATTTTGGCCACACAGGTGTTGGGGAAGGACCTCCAGACATCCATGGACCTGGATCTCATCCCTACAAGGGCAGCAAGGAACACCTATCCCCCCCAAAGGCAACCGCCTCCGCTTCCGCCAAACCGCTGGCCACCAGCAAACCATCCACCGAAAGGCGCCGGACATATGCTGTTATATATAATGTAAATAATTTCCGCGCCCTTCGCAATCGTTTTTTCCGCTTTCTCCGCAGCAATACGCCCATGGGAAAACCGCTTGCGTTCCACAAAACACGATGGGTCATTGCAGTCTCGGGAGAGAAATTCCCCTTCTCTCGCTCCTCCCGGGACAGATCGATTCGGCGCATAGCCGCCAAGGGCCCCGTCAACGCGGCAGCCTGCTCTGTAATCGGCACGCCGTCCGTTCTGTTGAGACGCGGGATGCGGGGGACCGGTTTCATTCCCGCAGGTCCTGCTCATGTGTCATAAAGTAACAAAGTAATTTGCGCAGATAGCCACCTACTATTTCGTGAGTTCAAAAGCTGGTATGCAGATTTTCTCATACCAGCTTTTAAATCGGAGAAAAAGAGATTTGATCAGCATAACCCGAACTTTCAAAACTGAATACCAGCCGCCCACCGGCGGCCAGCGAAAGCAGTAAGTCTTGCAAAAGATTTCCTGCTTTTTTGTTGCCCAGCTCCGCTCCCGGCCATTTTGCCCCCTGCCGGTTGTAGTAGTAAGTGAGTGGGAAAATCTTTCTGCATTGGTGTTTGGCATTTGGAGCATGCCTTCCCCAAACCCTGCTTTGCGGCTTGCGCCGCTCCCACCCAGCTGACACAATCAAGTTAGGAATGGCTAATATACGTCGGGAGACACAGCTGGATAAGGAATAAGCCAGCCGCCGCTCTCACCCGCCGCTGCCGATCCTTCAGATCTGGTTCAAGTGAGAACGGTTTTGAAGTAACGCCTGAGGTAATTCATGAACTGCACCAGCGCCGGGCTCAGCTCCCGATCCGGATGACGGGTCACCATATAGACATTCCGATAGGCCTGGGGCTCCACCAGGGAGAGGAAGGCCAGGTTCTCCGTGGAATAGGCGCTCCACGTCCGGGAGGGCCATAGGGTGATGCCCAGCCCATGCTGCACCAGCATCCGCACCAGGAAAGGATTGTCGCTCTCAAAGCTGACGTTCAGCTTCCGGCCCATGGCCCGGAACATATGCTCCACCTGATCCCGCAGCAGCCGATCCCCTGACAGCATGATCATCGGCTCCTGTTCCAGCTGCTCCAGGCGCACCTCCCGATAGAGGCTGAGGGGAGAGGAGGAAGGTACCGCCAAAAGAATCTCCTCCCTGGTCAGCAGCGTCGCGCCGTAGCCCACCAGCTCATTGGGAGAAGCCAGGATCGTCAGATCCACATCCTCCCTGCTGTCCGACTGTAAAAGCTGAAACCGCACCTCCGGCGCAATATCCCGGAACCGGGCCAATATATCCGGGATGAGCGCTGAGGCACAGAGCACCCGCAGGCGGATCGTAGGCAGCCCCTCACTGTTCTGAAAGCAGGAAGGGAGGGCATCCACCGCCGACAGAATCGGCGCTACCCGGGACCGCAGCAGCATACCGTTGCTGTTGAGGGTGATTTTTTTCCCGCTGCGGGTAAACAGCTTTGTATGCAATTCCGTTTCCAGGCCGGCAATGGCCTTGCTGATGGAGGACTGCGCCACCATCAGCTGCCGGGATGCCTCGGAGAGATTTTCATATTGTGCGGCATAATAGAAATACCGCAGCTGATAAAGCTCCATCCCTTCTATACCCCTTATTCCAATTTTCTATTAGCTTGTCTATATTATAGTGATACATATTGTATAATTCAATGGTATACTTTGCAGCATCAAAGGATTTTTTGGCTAAAATTGAGGAAGTGAGGTAACAAAATGCAACACGCCCCTATCGACAGCGCATATTCTTATATCGAAAAGCGAAAAGCGGAGATTTTGAGCCTGCTGCAGGAATTTGTAGAGATCCCCAGCTGCAGCCGGGAGCCGGAGGTGATGCCCGCCGCTACGGAATGGGTATGCACCCTGCTAAAAAACGAGGGGTACCAGGTACGCACCTGGGACGTGGGCCACGGCAACGCCCCAGTGATCGT
>CALVVV010000128.1 GCA_944363995.1 uncultured Bacilli bacterium | reverse complement strand
AGGCCTCCCACTTGTTGAGCAGCTCATAGCTCACCGGCATCCGGCCGGGGCTGTGCTGGCCGTAAAAGCTGTCCTTGCACTGGACCACTCCGGCGTGGCAGGTCTTGCCCTGAGCCCGGGCCGCCTCCACCAGGGCAGCGGTGAGGGCGAAATCCGCCACGGCGGGGAACTCGATGGGGGCATACTCCCGGCTGGTGCCCTCAAAACGGATGGCCCCGGTGGCCACCACGATGTCGCCGGACCGGACCCGGATGAAGGTGTCCGCGCCGATGGCGGTGAGCTCTTCCATGGCGATGGCGGCGGAGGGGCCGCCGATGCCGGTGGAGCACACGGAGACCTTCTCCCCCAGAAGGGTGCCGGTATACACGGTATACTCTCGGTTTTGGCTCACCAGGGACGGGCTGTCAAACAGCGCCGCGATGGACGCGCACCGGCCCGGGTCACCGGGCAGGATGCAGTAGCGCCCCACGTCCCCCGGGGCGCAGTTGATATGGTACTGTTTTTCCAGCTGCTGCATAGGTTCCTCCTTTTCCGTCACGCCCCGCCGCGCCGCCCCGGGCGGCGGGAGCCTCCTTGTTACAGATGCCTCATTATACCACGCCTGCCATAGTCTGGCAAGGCGGAGCCTTCCCACGGAAAAGTTTTCCTGTGCCCGGAGGTGGACATTTCCAGGAAGCTGTGGTATAGTGGGAATGTTGTTATTATGTCACCCGACCCCGCGGACACACAGAAAAGGAGATCCCCATGAAAAAAGCAGCTTCCCTGATCCTGGCGCTGGCCCTGATACTGACCCTGGCCCCCGCGGCCCAAGCCGTCTCCGAGGCCTACGGCAACGAGGTCTGGCTCCAGGATACCGTCCTCCACGAGGGCGTCACCCTCAGCGACAACATTTACTGGAGCACCTACTACTCCCAGCTGCGCCACGAGTACTACATCACCTACACCCCCAGTCAGCAGGTCATGGCCGTGGCATCCTACGGCGAGTCCGTCTGCGACCGGCTCACCGCCTCCACCGCCGTCAAGAATTACGAGGCCATGGGCTACCGGGTGGTGGGCTCCATCAACGGCGACTTCTACGACACCGCCACCGGCTATCCCCTGGGCCTGCTGGTATCCGGTGGCGAGATCCTCTCCGGCTCCTCCAGCTACTACGCCGTGGGCTTCCGCGCCGACGGCTCCGCCGTCATGGGCAGCCCCAACCTCCAGATCACCCTCAGCAGCCGGGGACAGACCCTGTCTCTGTCCGGCATCAACAAGCCCCGGGTGGAGAGCGGCGGCGTGACCCTTCTCACCTATGACTTCCGCACCGATCACACCACCGGCACCTCCACCGCCGGCGTCAGCGTCCTGGCCACCATCCTCTCCGGCTCCGCCGCCATCGGCGGCGAGCTGCTGCTGCAGGTGGACCAGGTGGTGGAGGATACCTCCGCCCTGGCCATCGGAGAAAACCAGGTGGTCCTCACCACCTCTCTCACCGGCTACACCCAGGGCCTCACCATGCTGCGGGCCATGATGCCCGGGGAGACCTTTACCGTCAGCTTCACCGCCGATCCCCAGTGGACCGGCGTCACCGAGGCCATTGGCGCGCTGTATCTGCTGGTGGACAACGGCGTGGTCCAGAGCGGCTTCACCGCCGGCAACGCCCCCCGCACCGCCGTGGGCCTGAAGGCCGACGGCCAGGTGGTCCTCTACACCGTGGACGGCCGCCAGAGCGACTACAGTATGGGTGCCTCCCTGAATGTGCTGGCCCAGCGGATGGCGGAGCTGGGCTGCGTCACCGCCGTGTGTATGGACGGCGGCGGCTCCACCACCATGACCGCTTCCACCCCCGACAGCACGGTGACCCAGCTCATCAACTCTCCCAGCGACGGCAGCCAGCGTAAGGTCAGCAACCATCTCTTCCTGCTGGCCAGCGGTATGCCCACCAACATCCCCCACCATGTCTACCTCTCCGCCAGCGCTCCGGTGGTCCTGGCCGGCCACACCGTCTCCCTCACCGCCAACGTGGTGGACAGCGCCTACTTCCCCATGAGTGAGCCGGTGATGCTCACCGCCTCCAGCGGCCAGATGGATGGAAATACCTTCATTGCCCCCGCCCAGGGCGGCGTGGTGACCGTGACCGCCGTCTCCGCCAGCGGCCTCACCGCGTCGGTGGACGTGCTGGTCATTGACAGCCCCGACAGCATGACCGTCAAGCGGGACAACACCGCCGTCACCTCCCTGACCCTGGTGCCCGGCGAGACCGCCCAGCTGTCCGTGTCCGTCATGTACAACCACCTGGAGCTGGAAACTTCCCCCACGGACTTTATCTGGAGCGTGGACAGCTCCCTGGGCGCCATTGACGAAAACGGCGTCCTGCGCACCGGCTACACCGAGGGCTCCGGCGTCATCACCGTCACCAAGGGCACCTCCACCGTGACCATCCCCCTGACGCTGGACGCCGACTCCCCCTTCGTGGACACGGAGGGCCACTGGGGCAGCGCCTATATGGCGGCCCTCTACCACCGGGGCATCTTTACCGGCGCCACCGTGGGCGATCAGACCTACGCCTATCCGGACAGCGGCGTGGCCCGGCAGGAGTTCGCCGTCCTCCTCAGCCGCTACCTGGGCGTCAACACCGCGGATTACGCCAGCGTGGAGGTCCCCTTCGCCGACATGGACCGGGTGGACGCCTGGGCCGCCG
>CALVVV010000127.1 GCA_944363995.1 uncultured Bacilli bacterium | reverse complement strand
CAAAGCGGCTCACCTAGTATAGCAATTCTTTTAAGGAATGTCAACAGGTTTTTCCCCTTTTTTGCTGATTTTTCCACCCCGGTTCCCCAGAGCCAGGAGGCAGGCGGCAAGGAGCAGGAGAGCGGTCACTGCCGCCCCGGCGGCGGTAATGTATCCGCCGCCAAATATCACCCAGGGCAGCACGGAGCACACCAGGGCCACGGCGTCCAGGATGAAAAGGACGTCCCCCAGCTGCCGCCGGGGCCGCAGCAGGTGCAGGAGCCCCAACCCCAGAAGCATGGCTGTAAGAATGCCGGTGAGCATGGGAAAGATGTTAGCATATCCCAGGGGCATAAGGCTGAAGTAGGAGTAGGTCTCCCGAAAACGTCCGATGGTGCCGTCCTCCGCCGGCCGGGCAAAGATGAGCGCCGCCCCCCAGGGCGGGATCTCCAGCGCCAAGGCTCCCGCCAGGGAGAGGACCGTGCCGATCCGGGCGGCCCTCCTGGGAAGGGAGAGGGTCGGAAGGCGGCCCTTCCAGCGGGCGGTCAGGACCGCCAGCACCAGCAGGCCCAGCCCCGCCAGCCGCAGGCCCGGAGTCCCCCCGGCTGTGAAGAGGGGGGCGATGAGCAGGAAGCACCCCGCTGCCGCCAGCAGCGCGGCCAGCACCGGCCTCCCCATATCGCTGGTATAGCGGAGGGCGTCCAGCACCGCGCTGTCGCTGCGCTGGGCCTTCTCCTCTTCCGTCAGCGGCTCTCCGGCCAACAGTTCCGTTACCGATGTGCCCAGCGCCGCCGCCAGAGGTTCCAGCAGGGAGATATCCGGAAAGCCCCGCCCAGTCTCCCAGCGGCTCACCGCTTTGTCGGTGACGCCGATGGCCTCCGCCAGCTGGCTCTGGGTCAAGCCTATCTGCTTGCGCAGCAGGCAGATGAAAAGTCCCGTTTTCACAGTGTCCATAGGCAGTCCTCCTTTTCCGCTTTCAGCATACCCCGGCGGCGGGGAACTGTCACCCTATGGAGCGTAGAGCTGTCGCTTTACCCATTGCGGGGCGGGTGGGCCGCCATATGCCGCTCCAGAATGGCGGCGGCGGAGCCCACGAACCGGGCGCAGGGCCGCTGGGCGTAGTAGGCGGCGGTGCGCTTCTCCGGCACCGGAGTTTCCGGCCCCTCCCGGCCCAGCATCTCCCGGCAGATGATGGAGCCGTTCTCTCGGCGAAATTCCTCCGCCAGGGCCTGGACCAGGGCGTAGTGGGCGGCCTTGGCCCCGTCGTCATCGGGGGCGGCGTAGCCATAGAGAAGCCCCGCCGCCATGAGGATACCGCTGAGAGCCCCGCAGACCTCCCGCAGTCGGCCCATGCCGCCGCCGAAGGAGGAGGCCAGCCGTAGGGCGAAGTCCGCCTCCAGCCCCAGGTCCTCCGCGAAGGCCAGGAACACCGACTGGGCGCAGTTATACCCCGCCAGGAAGTTCTCCACCGCTTTTTCCTCGTGGGTCATGGACATCCCCTCCTCAGTAGCTGAGCTTGTCCGCCGTCCAGTCCCGGATGACTTCGGAATAAAAGGCGCACTGGGCCCGGGCCAGGGCGGTATCCAGGTTGATATAATTCCCACACTCGGCGGCGCTCTTGCCGGGCATGGGGCCCTCCCAGGCGGCGCCGGCGGCAAAGACCTCTTGTACCAGGGCCACGGCCTGGGCGTCGGTGAGCTTCCTGCTGTCGAAGAGGAAATAGAAGCCGGTCTGGCAGCCCATGGGGCCAAAGTAGATCACGGCGTCCTTGGCGGCGCTGCTGCGGAGCAACGTGGCGATGATGTGCTCCACGGAGTGCATCTCGGCGTTGGTCAGCAGGTCCCCGGTGTTGGGCTTTTTGAAGCGAAGGTCAAAGGTGGTGACCTCCCCGTCCCGGCGGGAGAGGTACATCCCGGGCAGGAGCCTGGTGTGGTCTACCTGGAAGCTGGCGATCTTTTCCATAACGATTTCCTCCTGTAATTGTGCGGGGGCTCCCCGCCCCCGGACCCCGGGTCCCTTTTCCGCCGCCGGAAAAGGGAGAAAAGGGCGCTCAGGGGGAGGCCTCCCCCTGAGGACCCCCGAATTTTTGTATTGATTATGTCGACGGGGCTGCGCGGCGTCTTTTAGGGCGCCTGCCGCAGCGCGGGGCGGGCGGTGCCTCTGACGGGGCGGCAGGCCCTGGGTCTTACACCTCTCTTGGGGGACGCCCGCAAACTGCGGGTCCCTGCGGAAAGGGTGCGCTTGCAGTGAGTCTCAGCATTTTACCCCATAAGCGAAACGGAGTTTCGCGCAAAAAGTTTCTTTTGCTCCTTTTCTTTTCAAAGAAAAGGAGGAAAGCCTCTGTCAGAGGCCGCCGCCGTCCCGGAGGAACCGGGCCAGGGGGAGGACCAGGGTGTTGAGGTGCTCCATGGCCTCGCCGAAGTTGAAGTATTCGTCGGGGCTGTTCTCCCTGCACAGCCGGTCGGACACGGATTTTACGGCAGAAAAGGGTACGCCGCAGCGCAGGCACACCTGGGCGATGGCGCCGCCCTCCATCTCAC
>CALVVV010000126.1 GCA_944363995.1 uncultured Bacilli bacterium | reverse complement strand
AGGCCTGGGTGACCGTCTCCACCTGGGCGGCGGCGTCCTCCGCCGTGGTCCGGGCGGAGCGGATGGCCTCGTAGGAGAGGCCCAGCTCCAAAACCGCGGACTTGATCTCCCGGGACAATGCGTCCGCATCCACATTCTTCTTTCCATCCCGCTCCTGGGCGTAGGCCAGCGCCGCGTCGTCCAGGGAGGCGCTGTCCAGCTCCACCGGGTCAAAACTCAGCAGCACCGCGCTGAGATCGTAGTCGTCGGGCTTCATCTTGCTCAGGTCCTGGATGGTGAGGCTGGCCTGCTCCTTGGCGGTCCGGTCCTGGGCCAGCCGCCGGTCCAGGCTGTCCAGCGCGGACTGGGCGTCATCCACGGCCTCCTGGGTGCCCTCCCCCTTCTGGAGCTTGGTCTGGGCCTCCGCCAGCTGCTGCTGGAGCAGTGGCTGGCTGGCCTCCAGGGACTGGGCCATCTGGCCGTAGACATGGTAGTCGATCATGGCGTCCATCAGGTCCTCGCCGTCCTGGACGGTGAGCATCAGCCCCAGCAGCCGCTCCACATCCTCGGCGCTGGCGCTGCCGCCGCCCGACGAGCCGGAGCCTCCCGCGCCGTCCAGCGCGGCCAGCAGGGCGTCCAGCCGCTCCTGGGCCTGGGCGGTGCCCTCATCCACGATGGTACCGCCGCCGGGATCGGACATGTCACGGCTCCAGCACACCAGACTGGGGGCGCTGTCCTGGGACGTCTCACTGAGAAGGGTGCAGGTATAGTCCTCGTAGCGGTACTGGCGCTGATACCAGTCGCCGCCCACGGTGCCGTCCGGCTGGAGGATGGCGCCCTGGAAAAGGCTCTCCTCCGGGCGGGTCTCCCGGCCCGTCATCGCCCAGGCAGCCGCCTGGCTCCCGTTCTCCCAGGGCAGCAGCGTCCGGCACATGCTGTCCTCGTCCGGGGCGAACCACAGGCGGTAGACCTGGGCCTCCTCCCCCTCCTGCTGATAGCTGCACAGGACGCTGAGCCCCAGCGCCTCATTGACGATGAGGAATCCGCTCTCGCCGTCGCTCTCCGTCAAAGCCGCGTCGCCGAAGGCCTCCCGCAGCTCCGCGGCGGTAAGGGTCAGCAGCCAGGCGCCGTCCAGGGTGCCCTGGTCAAAGTCGCCGGCATAGATCACCTTGCCGTTTTCCAGATACAGGGTGCCGAAGCCGTCGGGCGTCAGATCGTCGGCGCCGCCGTCGTACCAGAGCCTGCCGCCGTGATACCACTGGATGGTGCCGGTGGACACCCCCGCGGCAAACTCCGCTTGGATCTGGTCGCCGGTATCGAGATAGAGGGTACCGCTGCCCTCGTACAGGCCGGCGGAGAAGGTGCCCTTGTAGCACATCCTGCCGTCCTCGTCGTACGCCGTGCCCTCCCCCTCGTAGAGGCCGTTGACGTAGGCCCCCTTATAGCGCAGCTGGCCGTTCTCACCGTATTCCGTGCCCTCTCCGCTGTATACGCCCTCGGAAAACGTCCCCTTGTAGCGGACCTTCCCGTTCTCGTGGTACTCCGTGCCCTCCCCCTCATACAGGCCGGCGGAGAAGGAGCCGGTGTAGGCCTTGGCGCCGCTGGGATAGTAGGCGGTGCCGCTGCCCTCGTAGACCCCCTCCACAAAGGCGCCCTGGTAGCAGATGACACCGTCGGTATAGGCCACGCCCATGCCGTTGATCTCCCCGTTGGAGAACTGGCCCTCGTAGACCAGGACCCCCGCCTCGTAGAGGCTG
Source organism: uncultured Bacilli bacterium (assembly GCA_944363995.1). Taxonomy (GTDB): domain Bacteria; phylum Bacillota_I; class Bacilli_A; order RF39; family UBA660; genus Faecisoma. Next base: position 792 of record CALVVV010000126.1, on the reverse strand, counting down.
CCGTTGCCGCTGTGGAGGCCGTCCACGAAGTTTCCCGCGTAGGTCAGCAGCCCGTCCTCGTCGTACTCCTCGCCCTTGCCCTGGAGAAGGCCCTCCTCCAGGGTCCCCCGGTACATGGGCTGGGTCTTTTCCTCGTCATAGTAGACGATCACCCGGCCGGACCAGGTGTCCAGCTTGCTGTCGTTCTGATAGAACTTGGCGGTGAAGAAGTGGCTGAGCAGGAAGGGCCAGATGATGAAATAGATCAGCAGCCCCGCCACGATCAGCCCCGCCGTCAGCAGGATCAGGAAGGATTTGGAGATGAACAGCCGCTGGGTCTCGATGTAGTCCTCCCGCTTGGTGGGCTTCTGCACCGCCGCCGCCGCCCCCTGGAAGGAGGCGGTGGCCACCTTGGTGGCATGGCGGGAGAAGTTGGTGATGCGGCGCAGGTAGGACCAGGCCCCCACCAGCTTCCGGGTGAAAAAGGCCCGGATGGTGCGGAAAAAGATCCCGAAGGAATTGGTCAGTTGTCGCAGCAGATAGCTCAGCAATGGAAAACCCCCTATGTATGGCTCAGCGGCCGAACAGGCCCAGTTGGTTGAGGAAATAGATGCCCGCGGCCACGACCGCCACCACGACTACCGCCGTCACGACCCGCAGGAACTGCCGTCTCCGGTAGTCCTCCGCCACATGGAGAGGCTGCACCGGGGTGCGGCGCACATAGCCGTCCGACGCCGGACGGACCGGTCTGCTTCGGACCGCCGCGGACGCGCCGGGGGACATCCCCCCGGGCCGCATACCGCCGGCCCGCCT
>CALVVV010000125.1 GCA_944363995.1 uncultured Bacilli bacterium | reverse complement strand
CGGACGACATGGTCCGCCGGGCTGCCTGCCATCGTATTCCGTTTCGTGCGCTATGTCTCCCGCTCCACCGCGGCGTAGACCGCCTCGGTGGCGGCGCTGTCCGTGGCGTTGAAGAGCCAGATCTCCCCGTCCGTGGTCCGCAGCAGCAGCCAGGGCCCTGTCCGCGGGTCGATGCAGCAGGTGAACCGGCCCCACTGGTCGTTCTTGTACCGGCCCTTGCTGACGCTCTCCAGGGCGGTGCCCGCCACCCGGCTGGATTCCGGCCGCTCCGTCAGGAGCTCCGCGCTCTCGATGTCCGCGAAGGGCACCTCATACTCCGTGCCGCTGTGGCGGGCCACCACCGCTGTCTCCGTCACCGTCAGCTCCACGGGGATGGCCTCCTCGTGCATCAGCCACACCCCCACCAGGGGCATGGCCAGCAGGATCAGAGCCGTCAGCCCCATGAAGATCTGGGCGCCCCGCCTGGCCATATTGAAGGTGGTGTTGATACCGGTGCGGTTATTCACCACCAGGCGCTTGTCGTTGGGGTTGTAGTAGAACATGCCCCAGATCCACTGGTCGTCCTCGTCCACGTAAAAGGCCTTGCCGCTGTCGGCGGTGAGGCGCTCCTGGGCCCGGCGGACCCGGAACTCGATGCCGATGGCCGCCACGACCACCACCACGCCGTACACCAGGGTCACTGCCATGGCGGCCCAGAACCACTCCAGGGTCAGGCACAGGCCCAGATTGAAAAAGCCGGTGGCCCAGGCGATCCACAGCCAGGTCTTGCCCCAGTTGTACCGGCGCAGCCGGGTGAGGGCCACGGTGAGCTCCGTGTTCTCATCCACCACCTCCGCGCGCAGCCGGAACAGCCACCGATAGCCCGCGTAGCAGAACACCACCAGCGCCGCGTCCATGAGCCACAGCACCCACAGCTCCCGGTCCAGGGCCAGCGGCACCAGGCTCAGCGCCAGCGGCGGCAGGAACCACCAGGGGGACAGCCACTTCATGGGGACGGCCGCCGCTGTGAGGTCGGATACCGCCTGGGCGGAGGGCTGCCGCCGCCAGCCCCGCTCCTCCTTGATCCGCCGCAGGGCCTTGTTGGTCCGGACAAAGGGGATCTGGGGCAAAATCATGGCCAGAATGATCCAGAAGGACCAGACAATAAACTGCACGGAAAAGCGGGGGATAAACAGGCATGGGACCACCAGCGCCAGCGCGCCCAGGCAGGTCCCTCCCAGCTGCCGCCGGTACCGGCGGAGGACCTCCTCCACCTCCGGGTCCTGCCGGGCCTCATAGGGCAGAGTGGTCCCCACCACGATATTCTTTTTCCACTTGGCCTCATTGCGCAGCAGGACATACATCAGCGGGACCATGCAGATGCTGCAGCCCCACAGGATCAGGCTCCCCACCATATCAGCGCCCGTCCTCGTCGCACAGCTCCTCACACAGCCGGAGGATCTCCTCCCGGCCCAGCCCCGCCAGACGCAGCTCGCACAGCCGCAGCCGCAGGCCCCTCAGGGTCTCCTCCGGCACGGCGGGCTCTTCTCCCTCCCGCCGCCGCACCACGACCCCTGTCCGGCGGTCGGTGGTGACATACCCCTCCTGCCGCAGCTGCTGGTAGGCCTTGCTCACCGTCATGGTGTTCACGCCCAGATCCTCCGCCAGGGCCCGGGTGGCGGGCAGCCGCTCCCCGGGGGACAGCCGGCCCGCGGCGATCCCCACCACGATCTGGTTGCGGATCTGCTGGTAGATGGGGATCTCGCTGTCAAAATCCAGTTTCAGCAGCACGGAATCACCTCCCCCTTTTGTATTATTTATTATAATACACATAATACATAATGTCAAGAGGCGGGACCAGGCCCCGCGCATAAAAACCAGGGCTGCGCCGGGGGCCTGGGGGGCCGGTCCGTTCCGCCCCAGCCCGTCCGGCCACATCCGCCGGCAAAAAGGGATTGACAAACCCGGCGGGCCGGCTATAATAGTCCGTGCAGGTGTCTTGACACCTGCCTATACTTATTTCAACGCCATTCGGCAAGGTGGATATTATGGACAAGATCAAAGCCTTTCTCAAGCGCAAGGATATCGTCATCTCCGGCAAGCGCTACGGCATCGACGCTCTGGGCGCCATGGCCCAGGGCCTCTTCTGCTCCCTCCTCATCGGCACCATCCTGGACACCCTGGGCGACCAGCTGGGATTGGAATTTCTGGTGACGGTGGGCGGCTACGCCTCCGCCATGAGCGGCGCGGCCATGGCGGTGGCCATCGGCTACGCCCTGAAGGCGCCGCCCCTGGTCCTCTTCTCCCTGGCCACGGTGGGCTACGCCGCCAACGCCCTGGGCAGCACCACCCTGGAGGGCGGCAGCGGAGCCGGCGGTCCCCTGGCGGTGCTGTTCATCGCCATCATCGCCGCGGAGCTGGGCAAGGCGGTGAGCAAGGAGACCAAGATCGACATTCTGGTCACCCCCCTGGTGACCATCCTGGCAGGGGCGGGCCCCTCCGCCCGGTGGGCCCCGGCCATCGGCACCGCCGCCCCCCCGGCCGGCGGCATCATCATGTGGCCCACCGACC
>CALVVV010000124.1 GCA_944363995.1 uncultured Bacilli bacterium | reverse complement strand
CCCCATGCCCCTGCGGACCTGGGCCGTCATCAGCGCCGTGGCCCGGCTCCCCTCCATCATCACCTCCACCGTGGGCGGCAACGCCCTGGGGATGGGCAACTACGCCTTCGCCATCGTCGTATTCGCGGCCACCCTTGCCGTCAGCGGCCTGGGCCTGCTGTTTTATCGTTTTGTGTGCGCGGCTAAAGAAAGGAGAAAATCATGACCGCACTGGTGTTCCTCCAGCACGTTACCCGCTGGATCGGTATTTTGTTCCTGCTGTTTTACGCCTATCAGCTCCTCTACATACCGGTGGCGCTGGCTCCCCGGCGGAAAAAGGCCGTTCAGGTCCCCCTGCGCCGCTATGCCATCCTGATCTCCGCCCGGAACGAGGAGGCGGTCATCGCCCAGCTCCTCGACAGCATCAGCCAGCAGGACTACCCCGCCGACCTGGTGGTGCCCTTCGTGGTGGCGGACAACTGCACCGACGCCACCGCCCGGGTGGCCCGGGACGCCGGCGCCGTGGTCTACGAGCGCTTTGACAAGCAGCACGTGGGCAAGGGCTACGCCCTCAACTTCCTCCTCCAGCAGATCCGGGACGCCTGGGGGGACGATTATTTCGACGGCTACTTCGTCTTTGACGCCGACAACCTCCTCCAGTCCGACTACATCACCCGGATGAACGAGGTCTTTGGCGAGAAATACCAGATCGTCACCAGCTACCGCAACTCCAAGAACTTCGGCGACAACTGGATCTCCGCAGGCTACGCCCTGTGGTTCCTCCGGGACGCCGCCTTCCTCAACTACCCCCGCTCCCGCCTGGGCATCAGCTGCGTGGTGGCGGGCACCGGCTTCCTCTTCAGCCGGGAGATCATGCTCCGCTGCGGCGGCTGGCCCTTCCACACCCTCACCGAGGACACGGAATTCACCGTCCACAGCATCATCCAGGGGGAGCGCATCGGCTACTGCGGCGAGGCGGAGATCTTCGACGAGCAGCCTACCCGCTTCAGCCAGTCCTGGCGGCAGCGGATGCGCTGGTCCAAGGGCTACCTCCAGGTCCTCCTCAAGGACGGCGGCAGGCTGTTCGGCGGCCTTCTGGGCCGCAACAGCCTCTCCTGCTTCGACATGATTATGTCCATCCTCCCGGCCATGGCCCTGACCCTGATCAGCGTCTTTGTCAGCGCCCTGGTCACTATCCTGCAGCTGATCGCCGGCCAGGATATCCTGCCCCTGCTCACCACCTCCCTGGTGTCCTTTATCCCCGCCTACTTCCTTCTCCTGCTGGTGGGCGCTATCACCACCGTCACCCAGTGGAAGCGCATCCGCACCACGCCGGTGAAAAAGGTCCTCTTTACCTTCACCTTCCCCCTCTTCATGCTCACCTACATCCCCATCTGTGTGGCGGCGGTGTTCAGCAAGGTGGAGTGGAAGCCCATCGAGCACAAGGTGGCGGTATCCATCCAGCAGATGAAATAGCCCATTTCCATTCTTTCTCTCTCTTCTATTCTCCCCGCAGCAAAGGCGCCCGGCCGTTTGGCCGGGCGCCTTTGCTTTCCATTTCTGTAAAGGTATATTCCTTTGTAATATAATTTTACTTTACAGCTTTACTTCCGCTGTGCGGAGACACAGGATTCCCGCCGTTGCCGCGGCGATCAGCACCGCCGCTGCCACACTGACCCAGGCCAGCGGCGGCAGAAGGCCGGCCAGCCGCAGGATACCGCCCCCCAGCCGGGCCAGGAGGCTGCTGCCGCCTTCGGCGGCTCTGCCCACAGCGGCGGGGATCAGCATACAGCCGCCCCATAGGAGAATCCACAGAACACCAAAGCCCTTGGTGCCGAAGCGCTGGGTGATGCCGGTGAAAAACAGCGTCACCATCGGCAGCGCCCCCAGCAGCGCCGCTATGATCTGCCAGCGGAATACCGCTTCCATGGGGATGTCGTTGGTATAGCCGGGATACAGCAGGCAGTAGAGGCCGACCTCCCCATGCCACAGGACCCAGGCGGCAAAAACGCCCACGAAAGCTACCAGAATGGTGATGACCGTGTCCCACAGGAGAAAGCTCCTCCTGGTCTGGCCCATAGTCACCGCCAGCCGGAACCGGACATGGCCGCTCTGATTGCCCCGGAGCAGCGTCCCCGGCAGTATCCCCGCCAGACTGAACAGCGTCCCCATACAGGCGTAGTTGCGCTCATCGTTGACCGTCGTATTGATGAGCAGCACCAGGATCACACCGAAGAGCCAGAAGCCCGCCACCCATATCAGGGACAGCAGAGGGTCCCGCCAGGCCGCCCGGAAATATCGTCTCATAACCATAAAGTAATTCTCCTTTACAGTTTTACTTCCTGCTTCCGCAGCAGGACCCACTGGAAGGCGGCGTCAACGCCCAGGGACGCAGCGGCGCCCAGAGCGACCCACCAGGGAAATTCCGCCAGCATGGCGGCGCCCTTTCCGATCAGCTGGGCCACATCCTCCCCGCCGCCGGCAATGGAGAATCCGCCGATTCCTCCGCAAATTCCAAATACCACCACCAGCAGGATCGTCGCCGCCCACTTCCACTTGAAGTAGATGGTGCCCATGATGCTGCCCAGGGAGGCGGAGGTCACCAGAAGGGCCAGGATGGCGGGGATGTTGCGCAGGCCCAGCCGGGAGATCTCCCCGGGCACCAGGGCCCAGATCAGGGCGCTGAGTCCCACGGCCGCGGCGATGATCAGCACCCGGTAGAAGTGGTAGCCCAGGAAGAGATTCCGCCGGGTCTCCCCCATGGAGATCAGCAGCGGGATGTAGACCACCTGGGTGCCGTAGTTGAGCAGGATGGTGGTCAGACCTG
>CALVVV010000123.1 GCA_944363995.1 uncultured Bacilli bacterium | reverse complement strand
ATACCCACCGCCCAGCAGTAGTAGGAAAAAGCGCCGAACCTGCCCTTATCCGTCACCAGGCGCACCAGCCGGATGGACAGGTACCCGGAGACGGCCGCCGCCGCCACGCCCACCAGGTAGGCGGGGATCAAAGCGGGGTCCACCCCCTCGCTGACCACGTCGGTGATATGGAGGATGTTGGCCCCCAGCACCGCGGGGATGGACAGCAGGAAGGCAAAGCGCACCGCGAACCGCCGCTCCAGGCCGCAGAAGCAGCCGACGGAAATGGTCATGCCGGAGCGGGAGATCCCCGGGCAGGTGGCGATGGCCTGACCCACGCCGATGATGAGCACGTCGCCCACCGTAGTGGAGCCCTCGTTCTTCCGCCCCTTCCGGATGCGGTCGCAGGCAAAGAGCAGGCAGCCGGTGACCAGCAGGGCGCCGCCGATAAAGTAGGTGTTGCTGTAGAGTCCCTCCACCACGTCCTGGATGGGCAGCACCAAAAACAGGGGCAGCGTACCGATGATGATCAGCAAAATCAGCCGCCGGGCGGGGGGGATGGTCTTGGGCATGCCGCCCCGGCGGATATCCCCGATGGTGCGGAAAAACTCCAGGACCATCTCCTTGATGTCCGACCAGCAGGCCACGAACACCGCCGCCAGGGTGCCCAGATGGAGCAGGACGTCAAAAAACACATCGTCGGTGCCCTCCACCCCCAGGCCCAGCAGGTTCTGGGCAATGGACAGATGGCCGGAGCTGGAGATGGGCAGAAACTCCGCCACACCTTGGATGATACCTAATAGCAATGCGTTCAACAGGGACACAGCGCCGCCTCCTCATAAAATATCAAAATATATGATAGCACAATCGTCTGCGCTTTTCCACCGTTTTTTGCCGTCCCTCCGCCGCGGAAAAGAAAACTGTCACTCTGAACGGAGGAGAGGCTTCTCCCGTCTCTTCTTCGTTCAAAGTGACAGTAGGCTCCCGTCCGGGAGCGGTCGTCACGCCTCCTGACGCTCCAGGGCGTCCTTCGCGGCGGCCTGCTCGGCCTCCTTCTTGCTGTGGCCGCCGCCGCGGCCGATGGGCGCGCCGTTGAGCCGCACCTCAAAGATAAAAGTCTTGTTGTGGTCGGGGCCGCTCTCCTCCACCATGTGGTAGGTGAGCTGCTGGCCGATCTTCCGCTGAACGATCTCCTGCAGGGTGGTCTTGTAGTCCTTGCGCTCCTCCGCCGCGGGGGCCCGGCTCAGCAGCACCCGGCAGATCAGATCCCGGACCCGCTCCATACCGCCGTCCAGGTACACGGCGGCGAATACCGCCTCCACCGCGTCGGCCAGAATGGACTGCCGCTCCCGGCCGCCGCCGGCCTCCTCGCCCTTGCCCAGCTTCAGGTACTGCCCCAGCTCCAGCATCCGGGCCACCTCGTAAAGGCTCTGCTCGCACACCAGCGCCGCCCGCATCCGGGTCAGATCCCCCTCCGGCAGGCGGGGGTAGGTCTTGAACAGAAACTCCGCCGTCACGAAGCCCAGCACGCTGTCGCCCAGGAACTCCAGCCGCTCGTTGCTGCTGATCCCGGCGCTCCGGTGCTCATTGGCGTAGGAGCTGTGGTTGAGGGCCTCCTCCAGGAGCTCCCGGCGGGAAAAGGAATATTGCAGCTTTTTTTCCAGGGATTCCATCACAGCGCCTCCTGTCTCCAAAAAGAAAGCCCCGCCCGTGGGGCGCCGCGCGCCCGTCCGACGAGGCTCTCTCTCAATGTTTACTTGCTTTTTTACTTCTCCAGCTTTTTGGTCAGGAAATTCACACAGTCGCCCACAGTGGACAAAGCGGACAGCTCCTCCTCGCGGACTTCGCCGATCTCGAACTCTTCCTCCATGCTCATCACCAGCTCCACCAGGTCCACGGAGTCGGCGCCCAGATCCTCCTCAAAGGACGTGTCCATGGTGATCTCCTCGGCGTCCACGGCAAACTGCTCGGCGATGATCTTCTGCATATGTTCAAAAATATCCTGCACTGTTCTTCCTCCTTTCCCAAGGGAATCTTTGGGGGTTCACTGGCATGATAAATCTTTTCCTCCCCCCTGTCAATAGCTTCCCCGCTATTTCCTCCCCCCGCCGGGATTTTCCCTCAGCGCTCCACCTTCATCCGCTCGATGTTGGCCTCGATCTCCGCGCTGATGTTGCCCTCCGCCGCCGCCACCGCCTGGGCGATGGCGTTCTCGATGGCCAGGGCGCCGCTGGAGCCGTGGGCCTTGATGACGGGCCTGGTGAGACCCAGGAAGGGGGTGCCGCCGATGGTATCCGGGTTCAGCCGGTCCTTGAAGGCGGCAAGGCCGTCCTTCACCAGGAGGGCCGCTATCTTGGTCCTGAGGCTCTTGAGGAAGAGGCCCTTCAGCTCCCGGCCCAGGAAGGAGCCCACGCCCTCGATGGTCTTGAGCATGACGTTGCCGGAGAAGCCGTCGGCCACGATCACGTCGCAGCCGCCCTTGAGGGCGTCCTTGGCCTCGATATTGCCGATGAAGTTCAGGTGGCCGGCGGCCCCGGCCTCCTTCAGGGCGGCGTAGGTGTCCCGGCGGAGCTGGTCGCCCTTGGTGTCCTCGGCGCCGATGTTCAGAAGGCCCACCCGGGGACTCTTGAGGCCCAGCACCCGGGCGGCGTAAAAGCTGCCCAGATAGGCAAACTGCATGAGGTACTCCACGGTACACTCCGCGTTGGCCCCGCAGTCGATGAGCACCGCGCGGCCCCCGGCGGTGGGGATCACCGGCGCCATGGCCGCCCGGCGGATGCCCCGCACCCGCTTGACCAGCAGCGTCCCGGCGGAGAGCAGGGCCCCCGTGCTGCCGGCGGAGACAAAGGCGTCCCCCTCGCCGTTTTTCAGCAGGGTGAGACCCACAGTGATGGAGGAGTCCTTCTTCACCTTGAAGGCAG
>CALVVV010000122.1 GCA_944363995.1 uncultured Bacilli bacterium | reverse complement strand
CCCCATCGGCGGGGACGTGCCGCCCTGGGAGGAGCCCGCTTCCCGTCGGGAGGAGCGGCCTCCTCTGGACGACCGGGACGCCCCGCCCCCCGACGACAGCGACGCGCCGCCGGAGGACGGCGGCGCCCCCGCGGCGGACAGGACCGCTGCGGCGACAAGGCCCCTTTCGCCCGCTGCGGCCCCGACTGCCGCCCCGCCGGCGGCGGGCGGCGCTCCCTCCTCCGGCGGAGACGACGTATGGGGCCGGCTCATCGAGCGCTATAAGGACCAGGTGATGCCCATGTACCAGTTCATGCTGGACGACGCCCGGGGGACCCTGGAGGGGGACATGCTGGTGGTCCGCTGCGGCGACGAGCTGACCCTGGAGACCCTGAACTGCGAGGCGGTGACGGAGGTGCTGAGGTCCGTCACCGGGGACTATCTGGGCCGTCCCGTGGGGGTGCGCTACACCCTGGCGGGAAAGGAGGGCCCCGCGCCCCGGGAGGACCGGCTGGAGGAGCTGATCCGGCAGGGCAGGAACTACGATTCCTTCACGGTAAAATGACCGAAACAAACGATAAAAGGAGAGTACTGTCATGGCAAAAGGCGGATTCCCCAAGGGCGGGATGATGGGCGGCGGCATGATGCGCCAGCAGGCCCAGATGCAGCAGAAGCTGCTGAAGATGCAGAAGGAGATCGAGCGGGTCCAGAAGGAGGTGGAGGAGAGCGTCTTTACCGCCTCTGTGGGCGGCGGCACGGTGAAGGTCTCCTGCAGCGGCAAGAAGGAGCTCACCGAGGTGCTCATCGCCCCGGAGGCCCTGAACCCCGAGGACGCGGAGATGCTCCAGGATATGCTCCTCTCCGCCGCCAACGAGGCCCTGCGCCAGGCCGAGGAGGCCATGAACAAGGCGGTGGACGGTGCCAGCGGCGGATTGAACCTGGGCGCTTTTGGCCTGTAACACGTGTAAAAATCTGTGTCGAGCCCTGTCAAAATCCGTAAGAAAGATTGGCAGGGTGCATGAGAATGGGAACATAATATTGTAATATATACCAAAAAATGGGTGGTCTGTTTGACAGAACCATCCATTTTTTGGTATAATTATCTTGCTAAACAGCTGCCCCTCTTTCAAGAGCGGGCAACGGCTCCGCAATCCGGGGCCGCGAAAGGATCTGCCCTGGCAAAGGAGAAGGTGCATAGAGGATCAGAAAAGAGGGATGCCCCGGCGTTGCCTTTGATGCTCATTGATATCTTTTCACAGCAGCTGCCTTTGCCATCCGCGCCTATACGCGGGTGGCTTTCTTTTGAGGTTGGAGCTGTCCTTTGCCGCCTGTGCCGCCGCCCAGGCGGCTGTCCTTTTTCAGGCGGACCGACGCGGAGCGTTCCTCTGGCCACAGGTGAGAAAGGAGTGTGCAATGTCTGAAATTACCGCATTGGATCTGGGGATCATAGGCCTGTATCTGGTAGGTATGCTGCTGGTAGGCGTGTGGTTCGTCAAGCGCATCAAAAACACCGACGACTTCTACGTGGCCGGCCGGACCCTGGGGCCTGTGGTGCTGATGGCCACGGTGTGCGCCACCATCATCGGCGGCAGCGCCATGATGGGCCGGGCCGCGGTGGCCTATCAGGAGGGCTTCAAGGCCGTGGCCACAGCGGTGCCCTATCTGATCGGCATGTTCATCTTTGCCGGCTACTCCGGGCGGATCCAGCGGGTGGGTGAAAAATACCACATCGAGTCTATTCCAGAGCTGTTCGCTTTCCGCTTCAGCAAGGCAGCCAAGTGCGTCCTGGCGGTGATGGTGGTATTCGCCATGGTGGGCACCGTGGCCGCTCAGGTCACCGCCACCGCCACCATCATCAAGCTTCTGGGGGGCCAGGTGGGTATCAGCTACGAGATGGGCGCCTTTATCGCCACGCTGATCTTCATTATCTATACCGCGGCCTCCGGCCTCTTCGGCGTGGTGTACACCGATGTGGTCCAGTTCTTCATGCTCATCATCTTCGTCTATCTGCTCATTCCCACCTCCAGCATCAGCTATCTGGGCGGCCTGGGGGAGTTCTGGCAGGGCCTGGACAAAAGCTACATCACCCCCTATATCAACGGTGAGATCCTGGGCGACATCGTCACCTATCTGGTGTTCACCATGGCGGGAGCGGAGATGTGGCAGCGGTCCTTTGCCGCCAAGACCCCCAAGGCGGCCAAGCGGGGCATGTTCTGGGGCACCTTTGCCTACGGCCTGACCATCATCCTGCTTTTCACCATGGGCCTGGCTGCCCAGCAGATCCTGCCGGACGTGGTAGGGGAGTTCGGTACCGCCGACGCGGTGATCCCCGGCCTGGCCATCAAGATCCTGCCTCCCGGCCTCACGGGTCTGGCGCTGTCCGGTATCCTGTCGGTCATGATGTCCACGGCGGACAGTTACCTGCTGGTGTCGGTGCAGACGGTGGTCCACGATTTGGGCAAGACCTTCAAGCCGGACATGACCCAGAAGCACGAGATCCTCTTCTCCCGCATCGCCTCGGTGGTGCTGGCTCTGGGAGCTCTGGTCATCGCCCTGTACATCCACAGCGCCTACACGGTGGTGACGCTGTCCTTCACCTTCTACGCGGCGGCGGCGGGCCTGCCCGCCCTGGCGGCCCTGTACTGGAAGAAGGTCACCAACGCCGGCGTCCTCTCCGCCATGATCGGCGGCTTCGCCGTGACGGTGATCTGGAAGCTGCTGGATCAGCCCTTCGGCCTGGGGGCCGCCATTCCCGGCTTCCTCGTGTGTGGGCTGCTGCTGGTGTTTGTGAGCCTGGCTACCTATAAGGCAAAGCCCTCCGTGGTCCTGGAAGTGTAACGATGATAGGAAAAGCCCTGTCCGGTTGTACCGGACAGGGCTTTTTTATGATCAGGCCTCAGGGACAGGACATGGCTGACGGTAGGAACGCCGTCACTGGTGTCGATGTAC
>CALVVV010000121.1 GCA_944363995.1 uncultured Bacilli bacterium | reverse complement strand
CGGAGGAACAGCAGGGAGCCGAACACGCACACCAGGGTCAGGGACACGTTGTTGATGAAGTTCACCGACGGGCCGGTGATGGTGCCGTAGGCCTCGGCGATGGTGTAGGCGTCCACCGCCGCCTGGTTTTTTTCGTCGAACTTCTCCAGCACCGTCGCCTCCCGGCCGTAGGCCCGGGTGGTTTTCTGGCCGGAGAGCATCTCCTCCACAAAGCCGTTGAGGGCGCCCAGGCGGGCGCTGCGGCGGCGGAACATGGGCCGCACCTTCCCCGCCAGCCACTTGGTGAACACCACCGTGGCGGGCACCGTCACCACAAAAATGATCACCAGATCCGGCGCGATGGTGAGCATCATCACAAAGGACATTACCACCGTCACCACGCTCTGGAGGATCTGCAGCAGGTCCGCGGACATAGACTGGTTCACCGTGTCCACATCGTAGGTGACCACGCTGATGATATCGCCGGTCTGATAGCGGTCGAAGAAGCCCACCGGCAGGGCGGCCAGGTTCTCGAAGATATCATGGCGCATCTGCCGGGACACCCGCCGGGACAGGCGGACCATCACGGTGTTGAGCAGGAAGGTGAAGAGGCTGGAGAAGATATAGCAGGCGGCCATCAGCGCCGCGCACCGCCACACCACGGGAAAATCCACCTTCCCCGCCCCCAGGTCGATGGCGTTGATGGCCTCGCCGGACAGCTTGGGGCCGTACAGAGCCAGCAGGCTGCTGGAAAAGGACAGCGCCAGAGCCAGCACCAGCAGCAGCCGGCTGCGGCCCATATATTTCCACAGGCGGTACAAGATCCGCCCCCGGGGCTGCTGATGTCCCTGGCCGGGGGTCGGGCGCAGGCTCTTCCCCGGTTCGTCGTTGGGTCCCTGTCCCCGCATTACGCTCCCTCCTTTTCTTCGCCCATCTGGGTCTGGGCGATCATGCGGTACTCCCCGCAGCTCTCCATCAGCTCCTGGTGGGTGCCGCTGCCGATGATCTGGCCGTCGGAGAGGACCAGGATGTGGTCGCAGTGGCGGATGGAGCTGACCCGCTGGGCCACCAGGATGGTGGTCACGTCCCGGTAATGGCTCCGCAGGGCCCGGCGCAGCTGGGCGTCGGTGCGGTAGTCCAGGGCGGAGGAGGCGTCGTCCAGCACCAGGATCTCCGGGGAGCCCGCCAGGGCCCGGGCGATGAGGAGCCGCTGCTTCTGGCCGCCGGAGAGGTTGTTGCCCCGCACCGCCACCGGCGCGTTCATCCCCCCCGATTTGCTCTGGATGAACTCCCGGGCCTGGGCGTCCTCCGCCGCCCGGTCCAGGGCCTCCTCTGTCAGGGGCCGGAAAAAGCGGATGTTGTCGGCGATGGTGCCCTCGGCCACGAAGTCGTTCTGGAACACCACGCCGAACTTAGGCCGCAGCTCCTCCGGCGGTATGGTCCGCACATCCCGGCCGTCAATGAGGACCTGGCCCTGGTCGGGGTCGTAGAAGCGCATGAGGAGGTTCAAAATGGTGGACTTCCCGGAGCCGGTGGCCCCCAGGATGCCCAGGCTCTCCCCCCGCATGAGGGCGATGCTCAGGTGGCTGATGTTCTCCCCGATGCCGGTGTAGGAGAAGGTCACGTCCCGGAACTCCACATGGGGGACCGGGGCCGCCTCTGCCGGCCGGTCCTCCTCCCGGGCCGGCTGCACCGTCAGGTCCGCCGGGGTGGCCAGCACGTCCGCCACCCGGCGGGCGCTGGCCTCGCCCTTGGACCAGATGACAAAGATCCGGGTAACGCCCAGCATGGCGTTGAGGATCATCACGAAGTACTGCAGGAAGGCCACGATGACGCCGCTCTGGCAGCTGCCGACGTTGACCCGGTAGGCCCCCGCCACCACCATCACCGTCAGCCCCAGGTTCAGGATCAGGGAGGCCGCCGGGTTGGTGACGCCGGAGATGATCCCCGCCTTCTGGTCCACGTCGGTGAGCTCCTGGTTCACCTGGTGGAAGCGCCGCTTCTCATATTCCGTCTTGCTGAGGGCCTTGATGACCCGGATGCCGGTGATGTTCTCCTGGAGCACCCGCACCACCTTGTCCAGCACCCCCTGCTCCTGGGTGTACAGGGGCACGCTGGCCTTGGTGACGAAGTAGACGATGAGGGCGATGGCCGGCAGCATGAGAATGAGCACCAGGGCCAGCGGCGCATCCATGCCCAGCATCATCACGATGCCGCCCAGCAGCAGGATGGGGGCCCGGACCCCCAGACGCTGGATACGGGCCAGCAGCTGGTTGATATTATAGGTGTCGCTGGTGAGCCGGGACTCAGCGGAGGACACCGTCAAATGGTCCATCTGCCGGGCGGACAGGCCGCTGAGACGGGCAAAGAGGTCGTGGCGGATGGCCAGGGTAATCTTGCCGGAGCTGATGGCGGACATCCGGTTGGCGATGATGTTGGCCAGCAGGCACCCGCCGGCGCACAGCAGCATCAGCCCACCGTAGATAAACACCCACTTGGTGTGCCCCGCGGGCACCACATCGTCCAGGATGATCTCCATGAGATAGGGGACGAACAGCTCCATCACCGCTCCCAGGAGCTTGATGAGCATACTCAGCACGATATAGCCCACATAGGGGCGGATATACTTACTCAGCTTTCCCATGTGCTATTGCTCCTCCAGCAGCGCCGCCGCCCGGCAGGTCATGTCCTCCAGCAGGGCGGACAGCTTCTCCCGCTCCTCCTCCGTCAGTCCGCCGGCCACCGCCGTCTCCCAGCTGTCCATGATCGCCTGGATCTGGGGCAGGGCGGCCAGGGCCTTTTCCGTGGGGTACACCCGCATGACCCGGCGGTCCTCCTCCCCGGGGCGGCGCTCCACATAGCCGCCCTCCTCCAGCGCCGCCAGCTGCCGGGCCACATTGCTCTTGTTGGCGTAGATCCGCCGGGACAGCTGCTCCTGGGAGATGCCGGGGCAGGCGCAGATCTCCAGGAGATAGCCCGCGTGGCAGGGCTTGAGCGCCAGAGGCGCCAGATGCTCCGCGCGGTAGCGGTTCATACACCGGATGAGATTGCCCATGCTTCTGGTAATGGCGTCCATGACCGGGTCCGCCCCTCTTAATCGTTGCGAACGCAACTATTATACCCC
>CALVVV010000120.1 GCA_944363995.1 uncultured Bacilli bacterium | reverse complement strand
GGTGGCCCGGTTGAGCTCGTCGGCCAGGAAAAGGTTGCAGAAAATAGCCCCGGGCTGGAACTCCAGCTTGCCGGAGGCCTTGTTATACAGGGAAAAGCCGGTGATGTCCGAGGGCAGCACGTCCGGCGTGAACTGCATCCGGGCAAAGCGCAGGTCCAGGGCCTTGGCGAAGGACAGCGCCATGGTGGTCTTGCCCACGCCGGGGATGTCCTCCAGGAGGATGTGGCCCCGGGCCAGAATGGCCACCAGCACCTTTACCAGCGTGCCCTCCTTTCCCACAATGGTCTTTTTTACCTCCGCCAGGACGGCGGCGGCCAGATTTCGTTCGTTCATGGAAGATCCTTTCTCCGGCTCCGGGGAGCCGCGCCTCATGTGGTAAGTCATTATGATACCAAAACGGCACAGCCGGAATGGTATCATGTGTCAACTTTTTCGGTTGCCCCGACAGGGGCGAGAAAAAGGAGTTCAAATCTAAGTATAATAGCCGCTTCGCGGCTGCTATTATACCATCATCCCAACGGCGGCGGTAGTCCCTTCTTTCACATTTTGCGGCGGCGGGAAGATTTGCCGCTTCTCGGGGCGCATAAGCCCGGCCGGGGCGGGGCAGGATGGAGGACAGGAGAAAAAAGGAGGAGTCTGTCATGAAAACAACGAACTGGCGGCGGCTGGCGCCGGCGGCGCTGGCGGCCTGTCTCACCATCACTGCCTGTACCGGCGGCGGCGACCGGACGGTATCGGCGGCGGGGGAGGTGGCGGTGCCCGCCGCGGCGGACAACTGGGGCCTGTCCTTTCCCAAGGAGGGGGAGACGCCGGTGGGCAACGCGGGGATCGAGGAGCTGGCGGCGTACGACGCCTGGTATGTGGGCGACACCGGGAAAAAGGTGATCTACCTCACCTTCGACTGCGGCTATGAAAACGGCTGCACCGAGGGGATACTGGATGTGCTGAAGGCCCACGACGCCCCGGCGGCCTTTTTTGTGGTGGGACACATGGTGGAATCCGCCCCGGACATCGTCCGGCGGATGGCGGCGGAGGGACACATCGTGGGCAATCACACCTACCACCATCCGGATATGTCCGCCATTGCCGATCAGGAGGCGTTCCGGGAGGAGCTGACGAGCCTGGAGGCCCTCTACCGGGAGACCACCGGCCGGGAGATGAGCCGCTTCTACCGGCCGCCCCAGGGAAAGTACAGCGTGGAGAATCTCAAGCAGGCCCAGGCCCTGGGCTACCGCACGGTGTTCTGGAGCCTGGCCTACGTGGACTGGTATACCGACGACCAGCCCACGGCGGAGGAGGCCTTTTCCAAGCTGATCCCCCGCATCCATGACGGGGCCATCGTGCTGCTCCACTCCACCTCCCAGACCAACCGGGATATTCTGGACGAGCTGCTGACCCGGTGGGAGGACATGGGGTACACCTTCGCCCCCCTTACGGAGCTGCCTGCCTGACCGCTCCGTCTCCGTGAAAAAACCGGCAAGAATCGGCGGCGGCGGGAAGAAAGCCCGGTTCGCTCTTGCGTCCGGCCCGCATTTGGTATACAATATTAAAACTGTATAAGAAGGGACCACCGGAGCGGCATGGAGACGGCGGGGCGGAGTCCGCCTGACGCCGGGGGAGGACGATATGAAGATTGTGGTGCTGGACGGCTACTGCCTCAATCCCGGCGATCTCAGCTGGGACGGCTTTGCCGCCCTGGGAGAAGTAACGGTTTACGACCGCACGCCGCTGACGGACGAGGCGGAGATCATCCGGCGCATCGGCGATGCGGAGATCGCGCTGACCAACAAGACCCCCATTACCCGAGGGGTGCTGGAGGGGTGTCCCCGGCTGCGGTATATCGGTGTGCTGGCCACGGGCTATAACGTGGTGGATACCGAGGCGGCCCGGCAGCGGGGCATCCCCGTGTGCAACGTGCCCGCCTACGGCACCCAGGCGGTGGCCCAGTTTGCCATCGCCCTGCTGCTGGAGCTGTGCCACCATGTGGGCGGCCACGACCAGGCGGTCCATGAGGGCGCCTGGTGCCGCTGCCCGGACTACTGCTTCTGGAACTGGCCCCTTGTGGAGCTGGTGGGCAAGACCATGGGCGTGGTGGGCTACGGCCGCATCGGCCGGGCCGTGGGCGCGGTGGCGGCGGCTCTGGGCATGGAGGTCATCGCCACCGGGCCCCATCCCTGGCCTCAGGGGTCGGCTCCGGCGGACTGGGTGCCCCTGGAGGAGCTGCTGCGCCGGTCCGACGTGGTGTCCCTCCACTGTCCCCTCACCCCGGAGACCCGGGGGCTCATTGACCGCTCCGCCCTGGAGCAGATGAAGGAGGGGGCCTTCCTCATCAACAACAGCCGGGGCGCGCTGCTGGTGGAGCAGGACGTGGCCGACGCCCTCAACAGCGGGCGGCTGGCCGGCGCCGGGGTGGATGTGGCGGAGACGGAGCCCCTGTCTCCCGACAGCCCTCTCCTCACGGCGAAAAACTGTATCATCACGCCCCATATCAGCTGGGCGCCCCGGGAGACCCGGCAGCGGCTCATGACCATCGCGGTGGAGAACCTGCGCGCCTTCTTGGCCGGCGGAGCGTCCAATGTGGTCAACGGCTGGGAGGCTCCGGCGGAATAAGGCGGCGCGTCCCTAGCTTCCGGCGGGGCGGCGGAGAAGAAGGATGCGGTCCCCAGGACCCGCCCCGGAAGGAGGGAGTCCCGCTGAAATGGCTTAGACCGGTAACAGACAGCTGGCCCGGCAGATTTATTGCCCACTGCCTGCGGCGCTATTTCCACCATGATGTGGGACGGCAGAGCGCGGCCCTGGCCTATTATCTGCTGTTCACCCTGTTTCCTTTCCTGATTTTCCTCAGCAGCCTGCTGGGCCTTCTGCACATGGATGTCTCCGAGGTGCTCCAGGCCCTGCGGCCCATGCTTCCCGCGGAGGTGCTGACGGTGGCGGAGGCCTATTTGGACTACGCCTCCCGGACCTCCAGTACCGCTATGCTGTGGTTTGGCCTGGTGTTTTCCATCTACTTCCCCATGCGGGCGGCGGACTGCCTCATGCGGGCGGTGCGCCGGGCCTATCATCTGCCCCGGCCCCGAAATCAGGTGGCGTATACC
>CALVVV010000119.1 GCA_944363995.1 uncultured Bacilli bacterium | reverse complement strand
GGACCAGTCCCTGGAGGCGGTGTTCCTGGAACTGGAGGCAGAGGATGCTTAAGCTGCTGTGCGCGGTCCGGCTGCGGCTGCTGCTGGACGCGGTGATGGGCGGCCGCCGCCGGCGGCGGAGCCGGGGGCTGACGGTGGTATACGCCCTGCTGCTGGTCTATCTGGTGGTGGCGCTGGGAGGTATGTTCGCTCTGGGCTTCTCCGCGCTGACGCGGCTGGCGGGTATGGGGCTGAGCTGGCTGTACTTTGCTCTGGCGGGCATGGCGGCGGTAGCGCTGTCGGTGGGCGGGACGGCGCTGATGGCCCAAAGTCAGCTCTACGATGCCCGGGACAACGAGCTGCTGCTGTCCCTGCCTCTCTCCCCGGGGATGATCCTGGCCAGCCGGATGCTGGTGCTGTACGCCATGGATCTGCTGATCACGCTGCTGGTGCTGCTGCCGGCGGGAGGGGTGTATTGGGCGGCGCGGACGGAATGGTTCCCTGGCGGACTGGCCCTTCTTCCCGGCGCGGCGGCGGCGGCCCTGCTGGCGCTGGCGCTGGGGTGCCTTTTTGGTTGGCTCATCGGCCTGCTCACCGCCCGGCTGCGCCGCCGGAATCTGATGACCGTTCTTCTGTCCCTGGCGCTGATGGCGGCATATTTTTACGGCTATTTCCGGATCAACGCCCTGTTGGGGCGCATCCTTCTCAGCGGCCAGTCCTTGGCGGAGGAGGTGCGGCGCTTTCTCTGGCTGTTCTATGCCCTGGGGGAGGGCCTGAGCGGACGGTGGCCCTACCTTCTGGCCTTCCTGGCGGTGACAGCGGCGGTGTCTGCTGGGGCGCTATGGCTTTTGTCCAGGACCTTCGTGCGGATCGCCACCACCCGCAGACCGGCGGTTCGGGCACGGTACCGCAGGGAGGACATCCGCCGCGCATCTATGCCGACGGCCCTTTTGCGGCGGGAGATGACGCGATTTTTCACCTGCCCGATCTATCTGCTCAATTCCGGCCTGGGAATCCTGGCCATGGCGGCGGCGGGAGTGGCAGTGCTGGTCAAGCGTGAGCTGCTGCTGTCCCTGGCGGCACAGACAGGGATAGGGACGGAGCTGCTGCCCTTTTTTGCCTGCGCGGGGCTGTGCGTACTGAGCAGCACGGTGATGATCTCCGCTCCCTCGGTGTCTCTGGAGGGCCGGTATCTGTGGGTGATCCGCAGCCTGCCGGTGGCTCCGCGGGAGGTGCTGCGGGCCAAGCTGCGCGCCCATGTGGTCCTGGCCGCTCCCGCGGCGGTGTTCTGCGGCGGAGCGCTATGCTGGGCGGCAGGCGCGGGGGCGGTGATGAGCCTTCTGATCCTGACGGCGCCGCTGGTGTTTCTGATGGCCGCCGGGGCCTGGGGCCTCGCCATGAACCTGCTGCTGCCCCGCTTGGACTGGGTCAGCGAAACGGAGCCGGTGAAGCAGGGCGCGGCCACGCTCCTGGCTATGCTGGGGAGCTTCACGCTGGCGGCGGCGGTGGCGGTGCCCTATCCGCTGTGGCTGCGGCATGTGATAGGGCCGGAGATCTATCTGGGCTGCTGGCTGGCGGTGCTGGCACTGCTGGCCTGGGGGCTGCTGCGCTGGCTGGACACCGCCGGTGTCCGACGCTTTGAGGCGCTCTAAGGCTTTGCCAGCCAAACCGTCAGAAAACGGGCAACAGACAAGGGGGGCCGGGACGCGGCAGCGTCCCGGCCCCCCTTGCGCGGAAATAGCGGCGGGGCGCGCGGTTCCTCCTGATGGCGAGATCCGCCGCCCTGTCGTGGAATTCGATCCGGTTCGACAATGGTTTTTGGTTGTCTGGCGGCAAAAACCGCGATATAATTTTAATAAATAGTGATGAACCAGAACTTATGGCTAGTCTCATACGTCTATCAGACAGAATGAGACGGAAAGGATCTTTCCCGTGGCGAGGATACAGGAAGAACAGCTGACCAGCTTTTTTGTGGAAAATCAGGCGCGGTTTTACCGCCTGGCTTACAGCTATCTCAAGAACAGGGAAGAGGCTCTGGACGCGGTACAGTCCGCGGTCTGCAGGGCACTGGAAAAACAGGATAGCCTGCAGGAGCCGGAGGCTCTCCGAGCCTGGTTTTACCGCATTTTAATAAATGTATGTACAGACGTTTTGCGGCGGCAGAAGCGCGTTACCCTGCTGCCGCCGGAGGAGCTGGACGAGGGGAGCTATGAGGACCCCCTGCCGGCGGACGAACTGCTGCGGCGGCGGGTGGAGGAGCTTCCCCTGGCGCTGCAGACGGTGATCAAGCTGCGCTTCTACGAGGAGCTCTCCCTGAAGGAGATCAGCGAGGCCACCGGGTGGAATCTGAATACTGTAAAGACCCGTCTGTACTCCGCGCTGAAAAAGCTGCGAGTTTCACTGGAAGGAGAAGAGCTATATGGATGAATTCAAGGGCGCGAAACGCGCCTATGAGGCCACGCCCATCCCCAAGGAGCTGGAAAGCCGGGTGTGGGCGGGCGTATGTCAGGGGCGGGCCAACCGCCGCCGCCGGGCCAGGAACCTCCGCTTCCTGCGGGCGGCGGGGACCCTGGCGGCCTGCTTCGCGCTGCTGATCGGCGGGCTGAATGTGTTCCCCGGCTTCGCGTCCGCGGCGGCGGAGGTGCCGGTGCTGGGGGGATTGTTTCAGGTGCTGACGGTCCGGGACTACGACGCCACCCAGGATCAGATCAACTACCATGTATCCGTGCCGGAGATCCAGACCGACGGGGATGACGAGCTGGCGAAGAAGGTCAACGCGGAGATCCAGGAGCGGGTGGACGCCCACCTGGAGGAGACGAAGCAGCTCTGGGAGGAGTACCGGGAGGCGTACCTCGCCACCGGCGGCACCCAGGAGGAGTGGGACCAGCGGCAGATGGACGTGATCGTGGACTACGAGATCAAGAGCCAGACGGATACCACGGTGTCCTTTGTGGTGAACCTGTTCCAGGGGTCCTTCAACGCCTACAACAAGCTGTATTTCTACAACCTGGACCTGGAGGAGGACCGGGACATCACCCTGGAGGATCTGCTGGGGGAGGACTGGGTGGCCATCTGCAACCAGGCGATCCAAAAGCAGATCGACGCCAGCGTGGATGAGAACGGCTTCACCTATTTCT
>CALVVV010000118.1 GCA_944363995.1 uncultured Bacilli bacterium | reverse complement strand
GGTGCCCTCCCGGATCATGATGAACTGGCCCCGCTCCAGCTTGGCGATGGCGTCGGCGGGGTCGTGGCATTCGTGGTCGGAGTAGACCCCGGCGGCCACATAGGCGTTGAGGTCGTTGCCCACCAGATCCGGGGCGTGGCCGTCGATCTTCTTGTGGTGGGCCTGGGCGGCCACGATCTTTTCCAGCACCTGGGGGTCCGCGCCGATGACGCCGGGAAAGTTCATCATCTCCGCCAGACCCTGGACCCTCGGGTGGTCGTAAAAGGAGTCGATGGTGCGGTAGTCCAGGATGGCGCCGCTCTCATCCATGGGGGTGGCGGGGACGCAGGAGGGCAGCATGAACCGCACGTCCACCGGCAGGCCCTCGGTGGCCTGGAGCATGTACTCGATGCCGTCGGTGCCCATGACGTTGGCGATCTCATGGGGATCGCAGATGACGGTGGTGGTGCCGTGGGGCAGCACTGCCTTGACGAACTCCCGGGGGGTGACCATGGCGCTCTCCAGGTGGATGTGGGCGTCCAGGAAGCCGGGAAGGACGATCTTGCCCGCCATATCCACCTCCTGCTCGCCGGAGTAGGTCCCCATGCCCACGATGAGCCCCTCCGCCACGGCGATGTCCCCGTGGCAGATCTCATTGGTGAACACGTTGACGTAGGCGGCGTTCTTCAGCACCAGGTCGGCCTTCTGCCGCCCGGCGGCCACCTCCACGATCCGCAGCTTCTTGTTGAGCTTGCGGTTGATCTTGCCGGTATAGCTCTCCGTTGCCATGCAGAACCATCCTTTCTTCGTCGTGGTATATAGGCGCCGCCCGGTGGGACGGCAGGTTTGTTAATTAAATAGTATACCATGGGGTGTGCGAATTGTCCATAAGCATTCCGGGTGAAATGGGTAAAACTGGGCAGTTTGTCAAGGCGCGCCGCCATTTTCTCCCAACAGGACCAAAGGGGCTTGACAGATAACCGTATTAGTCATATAATACAGTTGACCGTACTAATCAATTAATACAGTTGGAAGGAGGCGGAGAGATGGCGCTGGTATCCTTTGACCGGTTTTCTCTCGCCGAGGGCAGTCCCATCTACAGCCAGATCATCCGCTTCATCAAGGCGGGGATCGTGGCGGGGACCATCGCCGACGGGGACGAGTTCCCCTCCCGGCGGGCCTTGTCGGCCCTGCTGGGGGTGAACCCCAACACCATTCAGCGGGCCTGCCGCCTGCTGGAGGAGGAGGGCCTGCTCCAGTCCCGGATGGGGGCCAAGAGCTTCATCGCCGTCACGGCGGCGGAGGCGGAGGCCATCCGGGTACAGCTGCTGGAGGAGGACGCCCTGGCCCTGGTGCAGGCCATCCGGCGGATGGGGGTGTCCCGGGAGGAGGCCCGGGGCCTTCTGGAGCGGCTGTGGGACGAGGCGGAGAGGAGGAGTGAGGAAGTATGAACAGACATCTGTCGGTGCTGGCCCTGTGGGCCAGACAGACCATCGGGAAAGTAATGGCCCTGTTGGCGGTGATGGCGGCGGCGGAGACGGCTCTCTTTGCCTGGGCCGTGTCCCGGGGGCTCACCCGGGCCATCATGGACGATAAGACCTGCCCCGCCCCGGTGGAGGACCTCTTTGACTTTGGCAGGATAAGCTGGGTCTACTGGATCGCCCTGGCGATGATCTTCGCGCTGCTGCTCCTCAACGGCATGGAGCTGCGGGGCGGGAAGAAGGGCTACACCCTCCGCCGCCTGCGGATCAGCGAGGAGGCGGCGGTGCTCTGGGCGGGCGGATACAACGCCCTGTGCTTCCTGGCGCTGTGGGCGGTCCAGGCGGCGCTGGCCCTGGGGTTCTGCCTGTGGTACGCGGGGACCCTGGACCCGGCCTATGCCAGCGGCCAGTCGGCGTTTCTGGCCTTCTACCGCTCCGGGTTCCTCCACGGGCTGCTGCCCCTGGCGGACGTGTCCCGGTGGGCCCGGGCCTTCGCCTTTTTCCTGACCCTGGGCCTCACCACCGCCATGTTCGGCTACTATCAGCGCAACAGGAGCAAGAGTATCGGGGCACTTGTCGTCCTGTCACTGTCCCTGATGAGCTATGGGACTGGGCCGGGAGCGGCAGGCCTGGACTGGGGCATGGTTACCCTGTTTGCCCTGATGACCGGATGGCAGCTGCTTATGCTGCGGAGAGCATGGAAGGAGGGCGGCGTGGATGACAAAGATTGGGAATAGTTTTTCGCGCTGGATGGGGCGGCAGGTGCCGCCGGGCCTGGACTGGTGGACGGAAGTCAAATGGGCTGTCAGCGGGCTGGTGGTGGGGGCCCTGTGGAGCCTGGCGTCCTTTTCCTATCAGTTTTCCAACGCCCGCAACCGGCTCTACGACTGGGTGAACGGACAGTGGGCCCTGGTGGAGAGCCGGACCATCGACCCCTTTCCGGAGCTTTTGTGCCTGACCATGGCGGGATTCCTGCTGGGGATGATCCTCACCGTCCCCCTGGCCTGCTATCACTACGCCTACTACTACCTGGGCAGCCGCAGCATCTATGTGATGCGCCGCCTGCCGGACCGGTGGGAGCTGTGGCGGCGGTGCCTGACGGTGCCGGTGCTGCTGGCGGTGCTCTGCCTTGCGGCCATAGAGCTTCTCACCATTTTGTATTTTTTCATTTTCCTGCTGGTCACGCCGTCGCCCTGCCTGCCGGCGGAGCCCTGGCGGCAGCTGCTATACGCCTTAGGAGGTGGACGCATATGATCGAGATCAAAAACCTGAGCAAGTCCTACGGGGACAAGGAAGCCCTGCTGGATGTGAGCCTCACCATTCCCCAGGGGGAGATCCTGGGGCTCTTCGGAGAGAACGGGGCGGGAAAGACCACCTTCCTCAAGTGCGTGCTGGGCTACCTCAAGCACCAGGGGACGGTGACCCTGGACGGCGCGCCCATCACCCGGCAGAACATCGAGCGGTTGTCCTTTGCCACCTGCGAGCACTCCTTCTTCCCGGCGCTGTCCCCGGCGGGCCACCGGGACTTCTACCAGATGCACTTCCCCCGCTGGCGGGAGAAGCGGTTCCAGGGGCTCATGGACTTCTTCGAGCTGCCCATGGACCGCGCCGCGGGGAAGCTCTCCACCGGCCAGAAGAACCAGCTGGAGGTGATATTGGCCCTCTGTCAGGGGGCGGACTATATCCTCATGGACGAGCCCTTCGCGGGAAACGACGTATTCAACCGGGAGGACTTCTACAAGGTGCTCCTGGGCATCCTGGAGCCCACGGAGACGGTGGTCCTCTCCACCCACCTGCTGGAGGAGGTGGAGCACTTCATCGGCCGGGCGGTGCTGCTGCGGCAGGGCCGTGTCGTAGGGGACGTGACCACCGGGGAGCTGGAGGACAGCGGCAGGACCCTCATGGACTACGTGAAGGAGACCTACCACTACCGCAGCGACCGGGTGCGGAAGGCC
>CALVVV010000117.1 GCA_944363995.1 uncultured Bacilli bacterium | reverse complement strand
GTTCCTCATCGGGACGGCGCTCTTCACCCTCTACCTGGTGTGGTACGCGGCGGGCATGCCCCCCCGCTGGGAGGGGCCGGCCAGCTGCGCCCTGGGCTTTGCCTACGGGATGATGCTGGCGGGCATCCTGTACACCAGCGGCCGCATGGCCCGGTTCAAAGCCCTGAAGCTGCGGCTGCTGGGACGGCTGCGGGGCGGGAAGTGACCACCGCCGGGGGACAGGATGGGCAAACAAGGGGGGCGGCCCTTTTGGGCCGCCCCCCAGTCTGTCGAAAAAGCCTCGCAGAGTTTCGCCGCCCGCAGGCGGCGAAAGAAAGTCAGGTCGTTTTTCCGGCGGCGTGTACGTCGGAAAAACACTTTGCGGCCCGTGGTTGCGCAGCCGTTGGCGGCTTTGCCGCCCTACGGATGCGGCATACCCCTTGCGGGTACGTCGAAATGTCCGCTTTACGCGGACATGAGGCGCGATACCGGGCCGAAGCCCTTTCTCAAAAAAGTGGCGCAGCCACTTTTTTGACACGCTGACGGCGGCGGGCCCGGTACCGGGCCCGCCGCCGTGTCCTTATCGGGACGTTCCGGCTATTCTCCCCGGCGCTCCTTCTCCCGCCGGTATTGCCCCAGCAGGCCGTCGTACTTCCTGCCCGCGGACCGGTAAAAGATCTCAAAGCCCAGCGTGAACAGCACGAAGGCAGCGAGAAAGCTGGCGGTGAAGATCAGCCAGGCCCCCGCCTGCTCCACGGGAAACCAGCGGAACAGCCAGGCCGTCCCCGCCAGCAGCGGGAAAAACAGCGCCAAAAACAGCAGCGTCCGCCGGGTATACCGCATGGACCTGATGATATTATCCGTAAAGCAAAGGTACTGTACAGCGCTTCCCACCGCACAGATCAGCAGCAAGGAAAGCAGCACCCGGATGGGCACCGCGTCGCCGCCCGCCGCAAGACTGATGACAGTGTAGATCACCACCGCGGCGGTAAAGCTGAGGGCCGACGCTGTCTTCCACTCCGCTACGAATCGCATAAATCGTCTCATACGCCAAAGCTCCCTTCCAGCTCCCGCAGCTTCTCCCGCCAGGCGGCGGCGTACTGCCGGGACACATACAATTGCTCGCCGCCCTCCACCGTCACCAGCAGACGGCCTCCCAGCTCCGGCCGGATGGACTGTACCCGGCGGAAATTCACCAGTGCCGAGCGTCCCGCCCGGAGAAACTCCAGCCCCGTCAGCCCCTCCTCCAGCTCATACAGCCGCAGGGCGCTCTCATAGACCGCGCCCCGGGTATAGAGGAAGGTCCGCTTATCTGCCGTGTCGATATACAGGATATCCTTGGCGTCCAGCAGGCGGCTCTCCCCCTCCCGCGTCCCCACCAGCTTGCGCTGGTGGATGCGGAGCATGGCCACCAGATGCAGGATCTCCTCATCCGCCTGGGGACAGTTGATAATGACCTCCGTCTCCGGGAAGGCCGGGTCTTGGTTCAGTGTGATCTTCATGGACCTCCCTCCTTCTGGGATCATTGTAGCAGAGGCGCGGGAGAAGGCAAGGGCTTTTGCCTCAGCGGCAGGTTTTCCCGCCTCACCTGCCGCCGCCGCTCCCTCAGCGGCACAAAAAGCCGGGAGACGGCTTGCGCCGTCTCCCGGGTCCTGCCGGATATGCCATTACTTTTTTTCGGCGTCGTTCTCTTGTTCAGCGGTCTCCTCTTCCTCTCCCCGGAGAATCCGCCGGGTCCGCTCCGAGTAGAGGCCGCCGTCCTCGCCGCCCTTGGAAGCCAACCAGCTCTCCCAGACAGAGGGACGCAAACACGCGGCCAGGAACGGCTTGCCCATCAGCAGACGTATCCCGCCTGTCAGGCACAGTACCAGCAGGAGAAAGGCCAGCAACCCTTCCTCACTGGATGCCAAATAGCCGAAGAACCCGTTGCCCACATAACCGACCGATGTGATGTAGTTGATACCTTTGTATTCCAGCACCACCCACATGGCCAGGATGGCGATACCGGCCAAAAGGGTGACCGCCATACCCAGCCACCGCTTTTCGTTTCCGGCTGGGACAGGCGGCGCCTCCCCGCCTGTCTCTCCGGCAGCAAAGCCAGCATGCCCTCCCCCACCGCTTCCGGCAGCTTGGCCTGCTTCTCCAGAGCCGTCCTTAAGAAGATAATCGGTAGTCACGCCAAACAGCTCGCTCATGGCCACCACCCGGCTGACATCCGGTACCGCCTCTCCCAGCTCCCACTTGCTCACCGCCTGGCGGCTGACCCCCAGCGCCTCCGCCAGCTGCTCCTGGCTCATGCCCCGGGCTTTCCGCAGCCGGGCCAGCTTTTCCCCCAGTGCCATACGCTCCGTCTCCTCTCCTTTGATGGCATCAGCCTAGCAAAAACAGGAGAAAATCGCCACCATCCCGCCCTGGAATCTGCGCAACCGGCAGTTGCGGCGGCCTATTTCCCCTGCCGCAGCTCCTCCAGCAGGGCCTGCCGCAGGGTCAGCACCTGTCCCACATGGTAATTGGTCACCACGTCCAGGGTCATCACCGAGTCCAGAGGCCGCTGGTCCCGGATCTCCGCTCCGCAGGCGCGGAGTCGGCGGCGGTTCTCCTCGTCCAGCCGGCCCGGCCGCTCCAGGTGGCTGAGAGCCTCCAGCTGGGTCACCAGGGCCTGAGCCATCCTGTCGCAGGAACGCAGCTGCGCCAGCTCCCGGCGCTGCCGCCGCAGGTGGAACAGCAGCCGCTGATTGCTGAAAATCGTCAGCTGCTTCTCTATGGCGGCGATCTTGGCGGCCATGCCGTCGGCGTCGGGCAGGTGCTCGTCTCCGTCGAACATATCCTCCAGGAAGGCGATAAGGTCCTTGTCCAGGCTCTCCATGGTGGCCCGGATCTTCCGGCTGTTGTCGTAGGGGAACACCAGCATATTCACGCACAGTCCCACTGCAAGGCCAATGGCGGTGTCCCAGATCCGCCCCAGCGCGTAGCTCATGGGGGACATATCCGCGGTAGTGACCACCATCACCAGGATGAAGCAGGGCAGGGACGGCGAGAGGGTCACATGAAACATATTATACACGGCGATGATGAGGATCACGCCGATGCCCACCGCCGTCAGATAGCTCACCGGCAGGGTCCGCAGGGCAAGGCCTCCCAGGGCACCGAACACCACGCCTACGATCTGAGTCAGGCAGGCCTCCAGAGAGCCCCGGAAGGTGGGCTGCACCGCGGACATGGCGCCCAGCATGGCAAAGATCATTTTGGCGCTGCTGGCCCCGTACTGATTGACGATCACTAAGGAGATGATGATGGCGGCGGCAGTCTTGACGGTACGGGGTCCGATGTGGAATTTCTTCAGCGGCTTGATCCGTTTCATCCCGGCAGTCCTCCCTTCCCCGTCGGCGCGCCCCTGGGCGCCCGGACGGTATCCATACGGCGGGCCCCGGCGCCGCCTTCCCAGGAGGAACCGCGGCGCCTCTCTATACATTATATTATATTATGATACCATGCCGGGCCCCCAGCGTCAAATCGAGAATCCCCATAGACCTCCCAACAAGGTCTCGCGGCACAGACCCGCCGGCGGAAAAGAAGCGCCGCCTGCCGGAACCGAGTGTTCCGGCAGGCGGCGCTTTCCGGGTCAGGGGCAAACGTCGGTCATTGCGGCGCAGGTGCCCCGGGGGCGGATCACCCCCGCGCAAGCGCCAGCAGGTCCACCCACTG
>CALVVV010000116.1 GCA_944363995.1 uncultured Bacilli bacterium | reverse complement strand
GCGCCTACTGGTTCCGCAACGGCTACACCTTCGACGGCGCGGAGATCCTCCACGACTATACCAAGGACAACAAGTAAGATTTCTTCTTTCCTTTTTCTTCCTTACCCAGCGGAAAGCCGCCGGTCCGAGAGGACCGGCGGCTTTTCCCTATGGTTCGCTTCAGCCGTACACCGCCACGGTGGTACCGGTATAGTACCAGGCCAGGATGTCCCGGTAGCCCATGCCGTCGGCGGCCAGCACGTTGGCGCCGTACTGGCTCATGCCCACGCCGTGGCCGTATCCGGTGACGGAGAAGGTCACCGTGTCGCCGTCAAAGGAGATGGTGAAGCAGGCGCTGCGCAGGCCCAGGATGGTCCGCAGGCGGCTGCCCTTCACCTCCACGCCCCCCACCGTCAGGGCGGTGACGGCGCCACTGGGC
Organism: uncultured Bacilli bacterium; assembly: GCA_944363995.1. GTDB lineage: Bacteria > Bacillota_I > Bacilli_A > RF39 > UBA660 > Faecisoma. The sequence goes on along the minus strand of CALVVV010000116.1, from coordinate 3,274 downwards.
TCCTGGCGGATATTGGTGAACCAGGTGGAGGGATCGCCGGTGAGGCTGGCCTCCGGCAGGGCCGCCTGGAGGGCCGTCTTCAGATCGGCGGCGGAAAAGCTGGCGGTGGAGCGGTAATTGGGCACCGTATCCGCGTTTTCCGGAGATTCCACGCTCTGGAGGTAGGGCAGGCTGCTGCTCCATACGTCGGCGGCGTCCTGGGTGGCGCCCGCCGAGGAGGAGTGGAAGGCCGCCAGGATGGGCCGCCCCTCATAGAGGATGCACTCCCCGTCGGTTTCCGCCACCGCCTGGCAGATTTTTGCCTCGTAGGCCTCCGCCTGGTCCCCCCAGTTGGCGGCGGCCTCCTGGGCGCTGAGGTAGGCCTGGCAGCAGGTGATGTCGTCGCACACGTCCGCCTCCGGGTGGTTGGCCGTACCGCCGTTTTCCATGTGGTAGCGGACGTAGGTCCGGGCCGCCACCGCCTGGGCCTTCAGCGCCTCCAGGGCGAAGGAGGCGGGCATCTCCGAGCGGACCACCCCCCGGAGATAGGTAGCCATATCCATCTCCTGGAGCTCCCCGTCGATGAGGACCCGGAGCATGGCGGATTCATCCGCCCCTGCCGCCTGGGCCGTCTCCTCCCCGGTATCCGCCGTCTCCGCATCCGCCGGCGCGTCCGGCGGCTCCTGCTCTCCGGCGGCGGGCGGCGCCCACAGCCAGGCCAGGAAAAACAGCAGCGCTGTCAGTATCAGCGCGATCCCCATATGCTTTCCCATACCCCTGCCCCCTTTTCCCTCCAGTTTATGCCGCGCTTGTCCAAAAAATGATGACAACGCCGCCAAGGCGTGCTATACTGGATAAGCGGCCTGTCCCAGGCCGCCCTTTCTGCCCTCTCCGGGGGAAAGAGCTGCTTTCCAACTTCTCAGGAAGAGGTGTATGCTGACGTGAGATCCAACTTTTTCCGGCGGGCGGGCCGGCTCTGGTGCGTGGGCCTGGTGCTCTTTGCCCTGCGCCTGACCCAGAACCTTACCGGCTTTGACCCGGACACCGGTCTGTCCCTTCCCTCTCTGCCGGGGGTGCTCCTGGTGGTGCTGCTGGCGGCGGACCTTATCTATGAGATCCTTCTGTGCCTTCGGCTGGATAAGGCCAGGGCCTCCTTCTCCCGGCGCTTTGCCCCGCCGCAAGGCGAAAAGTCCCTGATGGCCGCCGGCAGCCTTCTGATGGTGGCGGGCGGCCTGCTGCTGGCCGCCTCCGGCATGAGCGGCGGCGCCGAGGGTGTGGCGGCCATGGCCGCGGGCGTCATAGGGGCCGTGTCCGGCGGCTGCGCCCTGCTGCTGGCCCGGCAGATGGGCCGCGGCGGCGAGGTCTCCCTGGGCCTGCTGCTGCCCGCCATGTTCTTTGGGGTGTTCCTGGTGCTGGCGGTGTACCTGCCGGCGGCGGACGACCCGGTGCTGGCCCGGTACTGGCTGCCGGTGCTGGCCTCCGCCCTGACGGCCTACGCCTTTTCGCAGCTGGCGGGGTTCCTCCGGGGAGAGAGCAGCCCCCGGAGCTTCACCCCGGTGGCCGATCTGGCGGTGATCTCCTCCGTGGCCTCTCTGGCCGACGGCGGCGTGCCCCAGAAGCTCCTCTTCGGGGGCTGCGCCCTGCTGCTGTCCGTCTTTCTGCTGCTCCAGCGGGAGGTCCCGGCAGCGGAAGCGCCGGCGGCGGAATAAACGAAAAAACGCAAGAGCGAGAGGGGAGATCCTCTCGCTCTTGCGTTTATGTTTTGGAAGATTGGATGAAAAGAAGTTATTGTCTCTTGCAAGTATCATGATACCCCGGGGTTGTTACAAAAGACAGCGCAAGGTTATTACAAAAGTATTAAATCTCCCGCCGGGGATCGTCCCGCTCCCGCAGGCCCTGGAAAAAGTCTGTCAGCGCCTGCCGGCACTCCGCCTCCAGTATCCCTCCCACCAGGGCGGGCCGGTTGGGAAAGTCCTCCATAAACAGGTTCAGCACCCCGCCGCAGGCCCCCATGACGCTGTCCCGGGCCCCGTAGTACACCCGGGCGATCCGGGCGTTGAGGATGGCCCCGGCACACATGGGACAGGGCTCCAGGGTGACGTACAGGTCGCAGTCCTCCAGCCGCCAGGAGCCCAGGGCCTCGTTGGCCTGGGCGATGGCCTCCATCTCCGCATGGGAGAAGGTGCGCTGCCGCTCCTCCCGGCGGTTGCGGCCCCGGCCCACCACCCGGCCCTCCCGGACGATGACACAGCCCACCGGCACCTCTCCCGCCTCCGCGGCCTCCCGGGCCAGGGCCAGGGCCTGGCGCATATATTCCTGGTGCATACTCCCTCCCCCGCCCCGGCGCCGCCGGGGCTTTTTTCCTCTTCCGGTTATAAAAGCAGGCATATTTGTCCAAACTGTTCGTAGACTGGAAACCAAGGAGGGATCTGACATGAAACGCATCTCCCCCATCCGCGCCCACCCCGCCGACGGCCCCGCCCTGCTGGAGCTCAAGACAAGCCTGAAAAATACCCAGCAGGACCTCAGCCACGCCTTCGCCGCCTTCGACTACACCAGCGACCCGGAGCTCACCGAGTCCTGCATCTTCGAGATCCGGGCCCTCCAGTCCCGCATGAACTACCTGCTGCGGCAGATCAAGGAGCTGGAGGCCTGCTCCGCCACCGCCGTCACCGCCCACGCGGGCGGGAGGCCGCCATGGACCTGACCGCCATACTGCCCCTGGCCCTGGCGGTCCTGGCGCTGCTGCTGGTCACGGTGCGGGTGTTCGCCGCCCCCCTGAAGATCGCGGTAAAGGCCCTCTTCAACACCCTGCTGGGCCTGGGGGCCCTGCTGCTGCTCAACGCCGCCGCTCCCCTCACCGGCATATCCCTGGGACTCAACCTGTTCAACGCCCTGGTGGTGGGCGTCCTGGGGGTGCCGGGGCTGGGGTTGCTGCTGCTGGTCCAGTGGATCTTTACATAGGTCCGGCTCCGCCGCTCCCTCTCCGGGGCTCTGATCCGCCTGCCGCGTCAGGAGGCGGCAGGGTCCCGGTTTTCTCTTCGGAGCCAATCAAAAGATAGACTTTTTCATCGCCGCCGGCCGCCATGCCCATTCCGCTCCAGGCGGGAAACCACTACATCTTGATTATAGGCCCCGGGGGCCTATCCCGCAAGTAGTGTTTGCCCGGCGACCGCTTTTCCCTTTTTCTTGCAAAATTTTTGTAGCAGACAGGATTCTACAAAATTCCCGGCCCCGAGGGCCTATACTGACGACATAGGGCGACAGGGAGCGACCGCATCCCCGGAAAGCCGCC
>CALVVV010000115.1 GCA_944363995.1 uncultured Bacilli bacterium | reverse complement strand
CCGCCAGCTCCAGGCAGTACTTGATCTCGTCGCTGGAGTAGCGGAAATTCATGGGCACCGCCACGCAGCCCGCCTTCAGGATGCCAAAGTAGATGGGAAGCCACTCCAGGCAGTTCATCAGGAGAATGCCCACCTTGGTGCCCCGCTCCAGGCTGCGGCTCAAAAGCAGATTGGCGAAGCGGTTGGCCCGGCGGTCAAAGTCCTTCCAGGACATCTCCCGGCGGTAGGGGGCGTCGGGCAGGGCGCTCTCGATAAGGCTTGCCTCCCGCCAGGTGACGGCCTTGTCCCGCTCCTCCGAGGGGTTGATCTCCACCAGGGCGGTTTCGGAGCCATAGAGCCGGGCGTTCCGTTCCAGTAATTCCGTAATGACCATAATGCGCTGTCCTCCTGCAAATTTGTTGGGGCCACAAAAAAAGTCCTCCGCGCAGCCTGTGCGCAGAGGACGAGAATTTCCCGTGGTACCACCTCAGTTTGCCGCTTGCGCGGCCTCAGGGGGCACGAACATGCCCCGCGCGCGGTATCGGGCGCACCCGGCGGAGCCTACTGGACAGCGGGCGGCAAAGCCGCCCCTGCGTTCGGTCCGCTGCTCGGAAAGGTATTCGGGCCTCGGCCCCGCCGCCTCGCACCGTCCGGCGGCTCTCTGCAGGGGTGGAAGGGACCCTACTGGTTTTCCTCATCGCATTGCAAAAATGATTACAGGGGGAACTTTACCACTTTTAACAGTTAAAGTCAAGAGTTATTTTGCGGAATGCGGGGGAAATTTCGGAGCCGCGCCGGAGGGGAAAGCCGGCCGGCGCCATGGGTTAAAGGAATTTTAGAAATTTCCCCGCTTTTTTCTTAAGAGCAAATACGCTACCATGGCGGTATCACGAACAGGGAGGACCCGGCTATGCGGCAAAAAACGGCGATATGGCTCCTTACAGCATGTTTCCTAATGCTGAGCGCCTGCGGCGCGGGAAATGAAAAGGAAAATAGCTTCACAGTAAAAGTGGTATGTGAAAGCCCGGAGATCCAGCAGATCTTCTATACCTATTATATCGGAGGGGCATCCCGGGGCATGGGCGGCATGGCGGACCTGGAGGGCGAGACCCTCACGGAGGCGACGGACCTGACGCTGACCTTCCTTCCGGCCTCCTTTGAGGAGGGGGACGACCTTTCCGCCTTCTCCATCGACTTCTCCCCCTACGGGGCGGGAGATACGGAGGAGATGGCCACCACGGCGCCTCTGGCTATCCCCGCGGCCTACGGGGAGCGCTACACGGTGATCTTCTCCGGGGACCGGGAGACAGGGTTCCGGGCGGAGTTGGCGACGGAATGACCGGAGAGCCGGCATCCGCCGGAGAGAAAGACGGCACGGCCGGCCCCGCGGGGCCGGCCGTGCCGTCTCTATGGTAGGGGCGATGTCACCCCATGGTGAAGCCGTTGACGGTGACATGGGCCACCTGGGCCCCCAGATCGTCGGTGATCCGCACCTCATAGAGGCACAGGGTCCGGCCCGCCTTCAGGCAGGAGGCCTCCGCCCGCAGCTCTTTTCCCTTGGCGGGGGAGAGGAAGGTGACGGAGGCGTGCTGGCTGACAGTGACCCGCTGGGCGAAGCCGTTGGCGGCTACGGCGAAGGCAAAGTCCGCCAGGGTAAAAATGGCGCCGCCCATGGGCGTGCCGTTGGCGTTCATGTGCTGGGGGCCCAGAGGCAGCACGCATACGGCGTGGTTGGGCTCCGCCGCCAGGATCTTGGCGCCCACCACGGCGGTGGCAAAGCAGTCGTGGTGAAAGCGTTCGTTGAGTTCATCCAGGGTAGGCATGGGAAGGATCTCCTTTCTGACAGGGCTTGTCTGCGCTGGCCTCCATTGTAGCATGGAACGATCGGCGGGGCAATATGCAATATGAGCGGCAAAAAAAGCGCCGGTCGGAGCTGCCGGCCGGCGCTAACACTGTCATGGGCCCGTCGGAAAGCGGCCTTCGGCGGGAGGTGGCTCCGTCAGATCCGGAAAGCCAGCAGCATCACCGCCGCCAGGAGCACGGACAAGATCTCCTTGGCCAGGAGCATGGAATCTCTCTTCTTTGTCATGGCATGATACCTCGCTTTTCAAAGGGGTTTGCCATTATGACGGAAGAGGAGAGAAAAAAGTTCCCGGGAAAAAGCTGCCAGTTACGCCAGATCCAGGGTCTTGGGCAGGCCATGGCCGCCAAAGACCTGCCAGGACCCCGGCCCCAGCACCTCCGGCAGGGCCTTTCGCTCCAGGGCGCACAGGGCGCTGTCGGTGTCCACGCTGGTCATGAGGTAGGGGGCGTAGTGGTTGTAGGAGGTCTGCTCCGGGGTCATGCCCCGGATATTGATGAAGATATCCCCGGTGAAGGCCAGCTGATGCCGGCGCTCCACCAGCACCAGCTCACCGGGCAGGTGGCCGCCCTGGCCCTCGTACACCTCGAAATCCAGATCGCCGAAGGACCAGCTCCCCACCCGTTCAACGGGCTGCCGGGGCCGCTGGGGACCGCCGCCGATGACCCGCAGGATCTCCGGCGGAGGCGGCTCATAGGAGGTGAGGATCTTGCAGATCCGGGCGTAGGGGGCGTGGAGGGGGTTGCGCTCCCGGAAGCCGCCGCCGGACTCGTGCTCCAGCACCAGGGAATCCCGGCTCTTCCGGCTGAGATACACGGCGGGGAAGAGGTCCAGCAGTCCGCAGTGGTCCACATCCGCATGGGTCACCAGAGCGGCCTTCCGGCAGGTGTCGAAATCCGGGATCAGGGAGCGCAGCAGCGCCAGGGTCTCCCGGCGGTAGCAGGCGTAGCCCGTGTCCACAAAGAGGTACATGCCCTGGTGCTTCAGGATGCAGATGTTGCTGCCGCAGGGGGGCTCGATGAGGGTGATGTGGAGGTCCTCCCCCAGGGGGTACTCCGTGATCCGGGGCTGGAAGGCGGCGTTCCGGTGGTCCGCCAGGGCCTCGGCGAAGCCCCGGATGTAGTCGAAGGTCTTGTGGAAGGGCTCGTTGCGCTCGTCCAGCATCTGCATGACCAGGTTGGCGTTGATGATGAGGTCCGTCCGGCTGTCCCGGCCCAGGTCCAGCCGCTCCGCCAGCTCGCTGGCGAAGGAGATATAGAAGATGCTGTTGTCCAGGATCTTTTCCGTCTTGTCGTAATCCAGCACCCGGACGGGGCACAGCCGGGAGGCGGCGTGGAGGAACTGGGAGAACTGCTCCGGCTTCTCCACGAAAAGACCCATTTTAAACATCTGGAAGTCGGTGCCGTTCTCCTGGGAGCTGAGGTAGGAGATGTTGAAGTTATACCGGGCGATGAGCTCCAGCACGCCGGAGACGCTGCCGGGTACGTCCCGGAGCTTGAACTCCACCAGCAGGACGCTTTGCTTGCCGCTGCTCTGGAGATAGCCGATCTTCCGCAGCTCCTCCGCGGCCAGGTCCAGCCGCTCCGGCGCCCCGTCGGCCTCGATGAAGAGGGTGTGGGTGTCGATGGCCTTGTTGTAGCTCACCCGGGTAATGTTGAGCCCCAGGGCCGCCATGCAGCGGCTGGCCTTGAGGAAGGCGCCCACGTGGTCCGGCATGGTGGTAACGAAGGTCCTCTTCATGGCCTCACCCCATAAACAGCGCCATGACCACCGGCGTCACGTAGGCCTCGATAAAGGCTGCCGCCACGGTCATGGGCAGGACGATCAGGAGCATCACCCGCAGGAGGTCGCAGAGCAGCTCCACCATGGGGGTGCGCTTGGGGCTGCTGACGACCAGGCGGCACATGTTCCGGCACAGGCATCCGCC
>CALVVV010000114.1 GCA_944363995.1 uncultured Bacilli bacterium | reverse complement strand
CCTGCAAAATCTCAGAGGTCGTACGGGCCACACGTTCAAGAAGATGATCGAAAGCTACGAGAAGAACCTGTAAAAACAACACAGGCAGGCAGCGAGGGAGGGGCGTCAAGCCCCTCCCTCGTTCCATACCGCCGGAAGAGGCGCCTCAGGCGCGTCTTTCGGAGAAAAATCCGCTCTTTGCATCCGGCGCGGAGTATGGTACACTACAATTAAATCTAATGGATATCGCGGAGGATGCCATGGTCACCTATGACGCGCTGCGGCGGGACGCCGCCATCAACACCTATATCACCCGAGCGGACGAGTCCCTCTCCGCCCTGGGGTTCACCGAGCACAGCTTTCCCCATGTCTGCCGGGTGGCGGAGCTGGCGGGGGCGGCCCTGCGGACCCTGGGGTACGGCGAGCGGGAGATCGAGCTGGCCCGGATCGCCGCCTATCTCCACGACATCGGCAACCTGGTCAACCGGACGGACCACTCCCAGAGCGGGGCGGTGATGGCCTTCCGCATCCTGGACCATATGGATATGGACGCGGAGGATATCGCCACGGTGGTCACCGCCATCGGCAACCACGACGAGGGCACCGGCGTACCGGTGAACGCGGTGGCCGCGGCGCTGATCCTGGCGGACAAGTCCGATGTGCGGCGCAACCGGGTGCGCAACCGGGACATCGCCACCTTTGACATCCACGACCGGGTGAACTACTCCGTGGAGCACTCCGCGCTGCGGATTCTGCCGGAGGAGAAGGTGGCGCTGCTGGAGCTGACGGTGGATACCCAGTTCAGCTCCGTTATGGACTTTTTTGAGATCTTCATGAAGCGGATGCTGCTCTGCCGCCGGGCGGCGGAGCGGCTGGGCCTGCGGTTCCAGCTGACCATCAACGGCCAGCAGCTGATCTGAGGGGGCGGCGGCAATGAAATGGTGGGGACACCTGCGGACCATCACCGCCCATAAACTCCTGGTGATGAAATACTGCTTCAAAGTCGGGCTGTACCGCCAGGGGCTGCTCCATGATCTCTCCAAATACGGCCCCACGGAATTTCTGGTGGGGGCCCGGTACTACCAGGGGAACCGCAGCCCCAACGAGATCGAGCGGCTGGAGACGGGGGTGTCCTCCGCCTGGCTCCATCACAAGGGCCGCAACAAGCACCACCTGGAGTACTGGATCGACTACGCCCCGGAAAACGGCTATCGGATGAGCGGCATGGAGATGCCGGTACGCTACATCGTGGAGATGTTCTGCGACCGGATAGCGGCCAGCCGGATCTACCAGAAGGAGCGGTATACCGACGCCTCTCCCTGGGAGTACTACGCCCACTCCGCCGACCACTACCTGATCCACCCCAAGACGGCGGCTCTTTTGGAGAAGCTGCTGCTGATGCTGCGGGACGAGGGGGAGGAGCGGACCCTGGACTATGTCCGCCGGGAGGTGCTGGGCAGGGGCCGGCAACGCTGAGACAGCTTTTGAGCACGCCCCGCCGGAGGATCGTCCGGCGGGAGACGACGATGAAAAAGGAGGCGGCCTATGGCGGAGAGACAGGAAACGGACGTCAGGACCCTGGTCCATCGGCGGCTGTATCTGCTGCCCCTGGCGCTGGCGCTGGTGTTACTGGCATTCGCGGTGATCGCCCAGCCGGACATGACCCTGTGGAAGGGGCTTTGGCAGATCCAGCTCAGCGAAACGGGCCTTATCACCGACCCCATGACCACCGGCGGCGTGGGAGCGGCGCTGCTGAACGCGGCGCTGGTGCTGCTGATCTGCACGGCGCTGATCCGCGCCATGGGGCTCCCCTTCACCGGGGTGACGCTGGCCTGCCTGTTCATGATGGCGGGCTTTGCCCTGCTGGGGAAAAATCTGGTGAACATCACCCCCATCATCCTGGGGGGCTGGCTGTATGCCCGCTACCGCCGGGAGCCCTTCGCCCAGTACATCTATATGACCCTCTTCGGCACCTGCCTTTCCCCCATGGTCAGCTTCCTGCTGGTCCATCTGCGGCCGGTGGTGCGCTGGCCGGCCATGGCGGCCTGCGGCGTGGTGATCGGCTTTCTCATCCCCGCCATCGCCCGCTACACCGTCCGGGTCCACCAGGGCTACAACCTGTATAACGTGGGCTTCGCGGCGGGCTTCCTGGGCCTGGGGGTAGCCAGCGTGCTCAAGGGCGTGGGGGTGGAGTTTGAGATCCGAAACACCTGGAGCCGGGAGGGGCACGTGCTGCTGTGTGTCATGGTGGCCCTGATCCTGGGAGGCCTTCTGACGGCGGGCGTATGCCTGGGCTGCCGGAGCTGGAGAGCGTACCGGCCCATTTTGCGCCACTCCGGTCGGGCGGTGGCGGATTTCATTTTAATGGATGAGCTGGGGCCCTGCCTGGTGAATATGGCTCTGGTGGGAGCTGTGGGCTTTGGCTACCTGCTGCTGCTCACGCCCCTGGGGGTGCGGCTCAACGGCCCTCTGGTGTGTTGTATTTTGAGCATGGCGGGGTTCGGGGCCTTCGGCAAACACCCCAAGAACGTGGTGCCGGTGATGGCGGGGGCGGTGCTGGCGAAGCTGCTGCTGGTGGAGGTGCCCATCGTGGCGCCGGGAGTGCTGCTGGCCTGCCTGCTGTGTACGGGCCTTGCCCCCATTGCCGGGCAGTTCGGGTGGTATTGGGGCGTGGCGGCGGGCTTCCTCCACATGACCATCGTACAGAACACAGGCCTTCTTCATGGAGGCATGAACCTATATAACAACGGCTTCGCGGCGGGACTGGTCTGCGTCCTGCTGGTTCCCATCATCGAAGGGATCAAGCCGGAACCAAGGGAGTGACGCGGAATGAAAAAAAATACCCACATGGCCCGCCGACGGATGAGCCATGTGATCGACGAGCTGTATACGGCGCTGTTCCATATGGGCAGTGAGAAGGTGGATCTGTGCCTGCGCAAGGAGGCGGAGGGCTTCCACCTGACGATGCGGGGGGATTTTGCTCCGGAAAACCGGCGGCAGGCGGAGCGCATGGCGGAGCTCCTCCAACCCGCCGTGCGCAATCCCGCCCTGGTGGAGGCCTACTGGGAGCTGGCCGGCGGGGACCACTATACCAGCGACAGCGAGCTGTCCCTGGTGGGGCAGATGCTGGACGAGGCCCGGGTAGAGATCGGGGAAAACGAGGTGCGGATGGAGCTGTATCTGGCTTTCTGACCGGAGGGGGCAAAAAACCATTGTATTTTGCGGCAAATTGATGTATACTATCACCACAGTTCAAATACGGGAGGTTCTACCATGAAGATTACATGGCATCTGATCCTGAAGATCGTCGGGGTGTCTTTGGCTTTGGCCGGCCTGATTTGTCTGGTAGTCGGATATTGGGACAAGCTGACGGGCTATGCCGCCGGGCTGATAGAGACAGTGTCCGGCAAGTGCCGGGGAAAGTGCTCTGAATTTGACGATTACGACGACGACTTGTTGTATGAATAAGTCTCCCCGTCCCTGAGCGGGGAGAAGGGAAGGCCCCCGGCGGACACCGCCGGGGGCCTTCCTGTTGAGAGAAGATAGGAGAGAGTGGGAGAGATCCGGAAATATGGGATGATGCTTAGACCGGCAGCCGGGTGCCGGGCAGAGGCCTGCGGCGGGGCGCCGTCTCCTCCAGGAGACAGAGCAGGGCGTCGGGGATAGTGTCGCTGTAGCTGATCTCCAGCAGCATCCGGCCGGTCTGGTCGGCGGTGTCCCGGGCCAGCTGGTCGGGGTCCAGGAAATCCATATGCTGCAGCGTGGTGCGGATATCGCTGTCCAGGGCTACCCACAGATTCAGGTCGTCCAGGGTATAGGCCTCCCGATGGTAGGTCAGCAGCACCTGGGGCAGCAGCATCTGCTGGGTGAGGGAAGTGTGAAAGTCCCGGAGGACGGGGTTGCGCCGGTCCGTGAGCCAGCCGGTTTCCCCGGCCAGCAGGGCCCGGCACTCCGCCTCCGTCACCATGGCGGAGCTCTGCTCCGCGCCGTTCCAGCGCTCCAGGATCAGGTAGGTGGGGTCGTTGTTGTAGTAGTGCAGGGCAAACGAGGAGCGCGTCTCGTCCCGCTGGCCCCGGGCGGGCAGCACCCGTCCCCGGTAGCTGGTGAAGAGCATAGTATGGACCCAGCCGGAGGAGCTTCCGGTATCCTGGGACACGTTGGCGGTCAGGCGGCTGCGCAGCGCCTGGTAGTCGGTTTTGGTGATCGCGTATTTCAGCGTGTGCGGATAGGTTTGCGTCGTTGCCATGGAACATCCTCCTTTTGACACTGTTAAAGTAAACAAGAAAAAAGAACTGGATATGACTGGAATTTGAAGAAAGTGTTAAGAAGGATGAAGAAAGGGTAAACTGCGGCCGATAAAAACAGGCGGGCCCCGAAAAAGGGGCCCGCCTGGGTCCTTATGGCTGCTCCGTGAGGCGCTCCAGCAGGGATACATTGTCCGCCAGACGCTGGTTTCCCGGCTCCAGGGCCAGGGCCTCCCTGGCCTCCGCCAGGGCCTCCCGGCGCCGCCCGGTCTGGAACAGGGCGATGGCGCGCAGGTCGTGGGGGAGGCTTCCCCAAGGGGCCGCCTCGCAGATGTAGCTTTTGGGCCGCTGGGTGATGGCCAGGGCGCAGGCGGTGAAGTAGAGCACGCCGTCCCAGCAGCCGTCCTCGTAGAGCAGCATGGCCAGGTCCATATAGGGCTCCCGGAGATGGGGGGCCTGGGCGATGGAGCGCAGGTACCAGTCCCGGGCCAGCTGCCGCTGGCCCTTCATGGCCCAGGACCGGGCGATGTACCGCATGGAAGCGGCGCGCTCGTCGGCCCAGGTGGCGGTAGGCATGGCGAGGTGCCGCTCCAGCGTGCGGATACAGTCGTCCCAGCGGCCCCGGAACATATACTCCCGCCCCAGGTAGTGGACGTTGCGGTCATCCTGGGGCTCCTCCTCCACCGACAGCTCCAGAAGGGGCAGATATTGGGCCCGGGATTTGCCGCTGTCCGGGTGATGGTCCAGCTGCATGCCCGGAACGGTCACTTTAGGGCCGGG
>CALVVV010000113.1 GCA_944363995.1 uncultured Bacilli bacterium | reverse complement strand
GACGCGGCCCACGTCGGCGGCCAGCTCCCCGGTCTTGAGCATGAGCCCCAGGAACTTCTTCTTGCTGATGCGGCTGTTCTTGGCCACGAAGGTGACGATCCGCTCCTGGATGCGCTCAAAGTAGTTGAAGGTCTGGGGCGCGGCGATGACGGTGCCGTTCATCCGCACCGGGTGGATGGTCATGGAGGCGGAGGGCACGATCATGCTCACCTTGGGGGCCACCGCCAGGGGCACCCCGATGGAGTGGCCGCCCCCCAGCACCAGGCTCACCGTGGGCTTGCGCATCCCGGCGATGAGCTCCGCGATGCCCAGTCCCGCCTCGATGTCGCCTCCCACCGTGTTCAGCAGCAGCAGGATGCCATCCACCTCCTCGCACTGCTCCAGGCTGGCCAGAAGGGGCATCACATGCTCATACTTGGTGGTCTTGGCAGTCTCCGGCAGTACCTGATGGCCCTCCACCTGGCCCACGATGGTCAGGGTATAAATGTTCCCCCGGCTGTCGCGGTTGATCGCCGCGCCGAAATCCACCAGCTGCTGGGGATCGCCGAGCCCGTCATGGCCGCCGTCCTCCCTGTGTTTTTTCTCGGTATCCATGGGATTCCTCCTTTCTCCGCCCTAGTTTCTGCGCTCTTTCCGCTCCTCATACCAAACCGCCGCGGATTTCCGCTATTTCCAAAAACTTTTCCGCCGCTTTATAAAAAGTTCTCTCCGTGTCTAAAGGATTCCCTCCGTGTCCGGGGGAAGGAAACGATAATGGCATTCCGGCGATCTTATTTGTTCTCAAAACGACAAAAGCGGAGGCTCCCATAGGAACCTCCGCTTCTCTGCACACAATATTACTCGGCTACGGTGGACTTGACGACCTTCACCTGACGGCCGTTATAGGTACCGCACTCGGGGCACATTCTGTGGGGCAGGCGCATCGCGCCGCACTTGGGGCACTTGACCAGACCGGGCACCTCCAGCTTCCAGTGGGAGCTGCGGCGCTTGTCGCGTCTTGCCTTAGATACTTTACCCTTGGGGACTGCCATGATGACACCTCCTGTATATCTGAATTTTTATTTTTTCTCGCCATTGTCCTTGTCCAGAAGCTTGGCCAACACCGCCAAACGAGGATCTACTTCCCTTTTACAGGTGCAGCTCCCCTGGTTGAGATCGACGCCGCAGCCCGGGCAGATGCCCTTGCAGTCCTCTGAACAGAGGGTCTTTGTGTCCATCTCCAGGATGAATACCGTCCTGGCCAGATCTCCAAGGTCGATCGCTCCATCCTCCAGAAGGAGGATATCGTCGCTGTCCTCGTCCTCCAGCTCCTCCGCCAGCATGGTTTCGTACCGGACCGTTTTGTCCTGGTCAAAAGCCTTGAGGCAGCGGTCGCACACGGACTTGAGGACCGTGCTGGCTTCAAACGTCAGCAAAAGCATCCCCGCGACATTCCGCACATCGCCGGCAACCACAACCGGATTCTGTATGGGATGTCTGCCGCCGAAGTCCACATCGGACAGGTCCAGCTCAAACCGGAATTCTATCCGCTCTCCGGGGGCGTTGATGATCTTTCTGACATCTAACAGCATAGCACACCTCGCAAAGACACGAGTAGTATTATAGTGGAAAGAAGTCGGATTGTCAAATACTTTTTTGAATTTTTTACTAGTATTCTGTCCCGCTCCGCACCACGTGTCCACTCTCCCCCGCCGCCTGCCCGCACCATCCGCTCAAACGGCCGGGCCCCTCCCCGGGAGGGCCGCGCCGATCCTGGAGAGGGGCCGTTTTTGTTATAAATCCCGCTGACGCGGCTGGAATCAATCCCAGTTGAATACCGTCTGCTTATCCACCGGCACTGTCAGTGTCTCAAGCGCCTTCTCCACGATCTCGTAACGGATCTGGGTGGATTTCGGCTCACCCAGCCGGGGATCACCCAGCGGATGGGGGATGCCCACCGCCGGCACGATCCGGTTGGCGCCGATGGTCAGGGAGATGGGGACCACCGTACAGACATGGACCACCGGGATACCCGCCCGGTCGATCTCTTTTACCATCGTTGCACCGCAACGCGTACAGGTCCCTCACGTAGACGTCAGGATGACCGCGTCGATGCCGTCGTCCTTCAGCATGGGCGCGATCTCCTGACCGAACCGCTTGGCGCTGTTGGTGGCAGTACCGGTACCCGTGGTGGCGCAGAAGTAATCGGCCAGCTTTCCGATCTTGCCCTCCCGCTCCATCTGCCGCAGCACGTCCACCGGGACGCACAGGTCCGGGTCCTCCAGCACGAACGCCCGGTCATAGCCGCCGTGGACCGTCATGAAGTCCGCCTTGTCCGCGTGATCCATCCCCGCGATGGAATACTTCCCCCACTTGGTGGCGTTGGAGGACTCGATATGGTCCGGATTCCCCTGGGGCACCACGCCGCCGGAGGTAACAATGGCGATCTTGCACTGGCTGAGCGGCTTGGTCAGGGCGGGGGCGGGAGCCACGCGGTCGATCTTGGGCATGGGATAGTCCGTGTAGACCTCTTCGCCGTTGATCTTCTTTACCAGCAGCTCCACCGCCCGGGCCGCGCCCCGGCGCTCATTGAAGTAGTTGACGCGGATGCCCCGCTCAATATACCCCTCGATCCGGGGACCCAGGATCTCCTGGCCGGACATCTTTTTCAGCAGCAGCTTCGCCATCATCGGCGCCACGCGGCGCATGTCGGCGGAGGAGTTCTTGGTCTCGATGATGTGGATGTCCTTTTTGAACATATCCGCGCCGGGGTTCTCCGGATACATGCCCGTCACCGCGGGGATGCCCAGCTCCTCCTCCACCGCCTTGGTGATGGTCCCGCAGGCCACACCGTAGCGTCCGGCATTGAAAGCCGGACCGGCGATGAAGCCGTCGGGAGAATAGGGACGGATCATATCCAGCAGCTGCCGGACCACCCCTGTCTCGATGTGGGTGCCGAAGTAGTTATCCCCGCAGATCACCGTGGCTACGATCTCCGCGTCCTCGCCCAGCAGCTTGCTGAGCGCAAGACCTGGCCCCCGCACGCCTTCCACCACCTCCGGCGGGTAATCCGCGTGGTCCTCTCCGCCGATGCCGGCGAAAAACTGATTGATATAATGGACAATCCGTTTCTTGGCCATCGTCCATTCCTCCTTTCACATAGGCGGCCCACTCAGTAGCCGCGGGCGCAGAGCTTGTTGAAGCCGTTGGCGATGGTGGACGCGATGATGATCTGGATCTCCGCGTCGAAGCTGCCGTCCTCGTGCTTGCAGCCGATCCAGCCGCCGATCTGCATCTCAATAAAGTCTGTCATGCCGATGACCCGGTCCATGGGCGGGAAGTGCAGCACCACGTTGCCGTTGCCGCAGGAGATCATGGTATCCGCCTCCTCGGCAATATCCGCCAGGGAGTAGGACTTTCCATCCACCCCCGGGAATTCATCGGTGATGATGACCACCTTGACGCCCCGCTTGGTGACCTTTTTGCAGTTCATCATCAGGTCCGTATCCGGATTGCCATAGCCCTCCTCGGTGATGAGGACGCCGTCCAGGCCCAGATACTCCGCCAGCTTGGCGGTCATATCCGAGTGGCGCTCCTTGTCCATGAGGAACACGTTCTCATTGGTCAGGATCACGCCCACAAAGTTCAGCGTCTTTCCGTGCTCCTTGTAGAGCTCCTCGATCACCGGGTTGTGGAGATGGTGATAGGTGGTCACCTTGTCGCAGGGGGCCACGCAGTTGCCGCTGGTGATGGCCCCGTCCATGACCTCCGTGGGATACATGATGGTGGGTACGATCTGCTTGGCGTCCACGCCGTAATAATAGGTATCGTGGAGAAGACCCTGGGACTGGAGCATATGGACATACCCCACCTTGGGCAGATCGGGATACTGGACGATCTGCTCCAGAAGCGGCTTGGTCTCATAAGTCACGATCTCGTCCGGCTCCATGTCCTTGATGCAGGCGGCGAGATAGGCGGCGGCCTTCAGCCCCGCCATCCGGCCGGCGTTCTCATAGTCGTGGGTCTCCAGCCCCTCCCGGGGCTCCATCACCACACATACATTCTGGGTCTTGGAAAAGGGGCAGTAGTCCGCCGCCACGCCGGACATGTCCACCACGCCCTCCTGGAAGCCTACGATCCGCCCCACCGTCATCACCACGGCTCCGTCCATACAGTTGGTCCGTCCGCTGCCCACCTGGGTCACCTCGCCCATGACGCCCGGGAACACACAGCCGCCGCCGGACACCTTGACCCGGGGCTCGATCACGTCCTTCACCGGCGTGATCCGGCAGGACTCCCCGGATGGGCCAGCTCGATCTTGCAGCCGATCAGCCGGTCGTCCTTGAGGATGAGCCGGGAGAGCTCCTCCCCGTTGACATACAACACGCCGTCCTCCACCCGGGTAACGTCGCCGAACTGCACGTCCCGGATGTGGATCTTACCTAATTCCAATTTCAATATAAACACCTCCAGATACAGCCCCGCGTCTCCGGCAGGCGGGTCATTGCCCGCCGCGCATCCGGTTCTGCAGGCCTGGACTGTTGATCGCCGACTCCAATACGGAGCGGTCTATGGTACAAAAGTCACGCCGCACCGCGTCCGGCCACGCCGGCAGCGCCTTTCCCCGGGAAAACTTCTGATAGCCCGCGATGGCCCCCTCGATCATTTCGATGTCGTTTTCCCTGGGCTGGACGCCGCCCGCCGATGTGATCAGGACGGATTTGACCGGCGACTGCATGGGCTTGAGATTACTGGCCTGGGGGTGGGTCAGCAGCTTCCAGCCCTGGTGGACATGGTCCCGCACACAGACCAGCACATCCAGGAAGCTCTTCCCCTCCAGATACTCCACGGCAAGGAGCGGGTGATCCCGGTACGCATCCCGGATCTGCTCGTTATTCGTGACGATGAGATAGGCGCTTGCGCTCATAGGCATGCTTCCCTCCGTCCGGCGCTCCTGCTCTCCGCCAAACCGCGCAGGCCGCTTAATAGTATCCCTCCGTGGTCCACTTGACCAGAGGCAGGTCCTTGGACCAGCTGATCTCCCCCAGCTCCCTGGCAATCCGCTTGGCGGCCTTGTTGGCGGCCATCACCACCATCTGTTCGTCGTCTGTCAGCAGCTTGTGGTCCTCTACCAGGATCTTTCCGTCCACCATCACCAGCTCCACCTCGTGGCCTCTGGCGGAATACACCAGGTTGGGCACCAGGTTGCGGATGGGGGCGTCATAGATGGGGTTGAGGTGGGGATAGGACAGGTCGATCATGATGAGGTCCGCCAGCTTCCCCTCCCGGAGGGAACCGATCTTATCCTCCATGCACAGCGCCCGGGCGCCGTCGATGGTGGCCATCCGCAGCACCTTCCACGCCGGCATCTGGGTGGCGTCGTGGTTCTTGTACTTGTGGATAAGAGAGGCATACTTCATCTCATTGAACATGAAGTTGCAGTTATTGGCCTGATCGGTGGCCAGCGCCACCAGGCCGCCCGCCTCCATATACTCCTGGGCGGGAGGCAGCATGCCCCGCACCAGGGAGATGCTGTTGCTACACAGCACCAGGGCGGTGCCCGTGCCGGCCACATACTTCACCTCGTCCATGGTGGCATAGGTCATGTGGGCCGCCACCAGCTTGGGGCCGAGATAGCCCAGCTTGTCCAGCAGCTCCGTGGGGCGGCAGCCGTTGCGCAGCACCGTCTGGTAGTTCTCCTCCTCCGTCTGGGACAGATGGGTGTAGATGCCCACACCGTAACGGTCCGCAAGGGCCTTGATCTCCTTGAGGATCTCGGGGGAGCAGTACTCTGTGGAATGGGGGCCGAAGCGGCAGGTGATGCGGCCGTTGTTGCTCTGATGGTATTCCTCCACCAGCTTCTGGTTGCT
Organism: uncultured Bacilli bacterium; assembly: GCA_944363995.1. Classification (GTDB taxonomy): domain Bacteria; phylum Bacillota_I; class Bacilli_A; order RF39; family UBA660; genus Faecisoma. The sequence continues at coordinate 489 of CALVVV010000113.1, read as the reverse complement.
CTCCAGCTTCTCCGCGCCCACGGCGCTGTCCAGCGGGATCAGCTGCCCCAGCTCCACCGTCATGATGTCCCGGGGCAGCTCGTTGATCATGCCGCTGACGCAGGCCCGGGCGCCAAGGTCGATATAGTTGTGAACAATCTCGGACATGGGGCTGTAAAAGTCGCCGAAGGTGGTGGTACCGGCCTTCAGGGCCTCGATGATGTTCAGCCGGGAGCCGATGATATAGTCGCTCTCATTGGCCAGCCCCAGCAGGGGGAGGATGCCTCGTATCCGCCAGGTATCTCCCGGCAGGTCCTGGGCACAGCTGCGGACGATCACGTCGCCGGTGTGCATGTGGGCGTCTACAAAGCCCGGCATGACCGCCTTGCCGGCGGCGTCGATGTAGCGATGGGCGGCGTACTGCCGCAAGACCTTGTCCGCCTTGCCCACCACCGCGATCTTGTTTCCAGAGATGCCCACAGCTCCGTTATTGATGATCCCCGTTCCGGG
>CALVVV010000112.1 GCA_944363995.1 uncultured Bacilli bacterium | reverse complement strand
GCATCCTCCAGGCGGTAACCATCCAGGACCACAGCGCCAGCTTCCTCCACGAGAAGATACTCACCGAGTGCCTATTGGTCTACGAGGGGGACAGCGATCAGCTGATCCATATGTTCTGGGAACAGCTGGATCGGTTTTCCGTCCGGACCCAGCGGGCAATTCTGGACTACATACGGTTCAAAACCGGGGACTACCAGGAGGAGATGTTCGCCGTCATGACGGACAGCCGGCGGGACCGGGAACTGCGCTATTCTGCCATCCGGTACTTTGGCCGCTATCCCTATCCGCCGGCCCGGGCCCCTCTGCTGGAATTCCTGGGTGCCGGCGACCCGGAGCGCTGGGAATATGCCGCCATCAGCGCCACGGCCCTGGCCGCCTATCCGGGGCAGGATGTGGTGAATGCGCTGATGGAGGCCATGCACAGCGGCAACTGGTATGTCCGCTATAACGCGGCGGTGAGTTTGGAGGCACACGGCCTCAGCTACAGTGACCTCATCGAACTGGTGGGCGGCCGGGACCGGTACGCCCGGGAGATGGTCATGTACCTGCTGGAGAGCCGGCGTCTGGAGCAGGCGGTGCGGACGGCCCAGGCCGCGGAGGAGGCGGAGGAAATGGCGGAGAGCGAGGAGAAAGAGGCGGCATGGGCGTAAGAGATCTGTTTCAGTATTTTTTCAATGTTGTGGGCGCATTTTTCGTCCTGTATATGGTGGGCTACGCCAGTTTCCTCTTCCTGTCCGTCACCGTAGGCTCCTCCACTCTCTATGGCGCCAAGCGGCGCAACGCATTGAAGAACGAACTGGCCAACGACTACTATGTGCCGGTGTCCATCCTGGTCCCCGCCCACAACGAGGCGGTGACCATCGAGGCCACCATCCGCTCCCTGCTGGCTCTGGACTACCGCCTGTATGAGATCATCGTGGTGGACGACGGCTCCACCGACGAAACCACCCAGGTGGTGCGAGACGCGTTTCGCATGGAGAACATCAACCGTCCGATCCACCGGCGGGTGCCCTGCCAGCCGGTAGAGGCGGTCTATGAGAGCCGCGAGTGGAAGGTGCCCATCACCCTGGTGCGCAAGAAAAACGGAGGCAAGGCGGACGCCCTGAACATGGGCATCAACGCCTCCCGCTATCCCTATTTCCTCTGCATGGACGCGGACTCCATCTTACAGCACGACTCCCTGGAAAAGATCGTCCGGCCTGTGCTGGAGGAGGACAATGTGGTAGCGGTGGGCGGCGCGGTGCGGCCCTGCAACGGTGCGGAGATCGAGAACGGGCGCGTGGCCCGCTACCGGATGCCGGGTAACCTCCTGGCCTGTATGCAGGTGCTGGAGTACGACCGCTCCTTCCTGGCCGCCCGGATCATGCTGGATAAATTCAACGGCAGCATCATCATCTCCGGCGCCTTCGGCCTGTTCAAAAAGAGCGTGGTCATCGAGGCGGGGGGTTACGCACTCAACACCGTGGGGGAGGACATGGAGCTGGTGGTCCGGCTGCACGTCTTTTGCCGGGAGAACGGGCGGCCCTACCGCATCCGCTACGCCACCGACGCCATCTGCTGGACCCAGGTGCCGGAGCGCCTGCGGGATCTGCGGGGCCAGCGCCGCCGCTGGCACATCGGGCTGTTCCAGAGCATGACGCTGCACCGGAAGATCCTGGCCAACCCCAAATACGGGATGGTGAGCTTCGTCTCCTACCTGTATTTTCTGCTCTACGAGCTGCTCTCCCCGTATATCGAGGTGTTCGGCGTGCTGACCATGGTGCTGGCCTCCATTCTGGACTTCCTCAATGTGCCGTTCATGCTGCTCTACCTGGGCATCTATATTGTATACACCGCGATTTTGTCCCTGACGGCATTTTTCGCCCGGATGCACACCAACGACCTGACCTTGTCGGTGGGAGATGTGCTGAAGGCGGTGGGGCTGTGCGCCGTAGAGGTGTCCTGCCTGCGGTTCGTCCTTGCGTGGGTGCGCATGACGGCGCTCATTGGATACCGCAAGCGGCAGACCCAGTGGCAGAAAATTGAGCGAAAGAAGATCAGCTTCAAATAATATAATTTTGAAAGACGCAGGAAAGGCGGGATGACCCCATGCGGATGGAAGAACTACAGACGGGCTTTTTCGGATACCGAAAGGAGAGCGTCTATCAGCTCATCGCCTCCATGGAGGAGAACTTTTCCTCCAAACTGATGGAGAAGGATGCGCAGCACACCAAGGCTATGCAGGACGCCCAGATCAAGATCGCGGAACTGGAGACGGAACTGCGCACAGTGCGGGCGGAGCACCTGTCAAGCCGCAAGGACCAGGATATGATCTCTGACACGCTGCTGGACGCCCAGGCCTATGCCCAGAAACTGCGAGCGGAGTCCATCTCCCAGGAGCAGCAGCTGCGGGGCCAGCTGCAGGAGGAAGCCCAGAGGCAGAGAGCCCAGTTGGAGGACTATGCCCGGCAGCTTGGTCAGCTGCACAGCGCCATCCTTACGCTGCTGCGTGAGATGGAGGAGCGTACCCAGACAATGGAGGAGCAGGTAGCGGCCGCGGTGGAACAGGCGCCGGAGCCGGAACTGAACCTGTCACTCTTTCTGAAAAAGACAGGAACTGAGGAATAAGGGAGACCATTCCATGGAAGATGTCGTCATTTTTGTAGCGGGAAATCCGGATCTGTACCCGCTGGAATACTACGACGCCGGCGCAGAGTCCTACGAGGGCGTGATCCCGGAACTGCTGGCCCGGTTTTCCGAGCAGAGCCGGTACCAGGTGCGGTATCTCCAGCCCGGTGTCAGCGACCGGCGGAGCCACCTGGCGGAGAACCGGCAGGTGGATCTGATATCCGGCTGTGCGCCCGGAGAGAGTTTCCCACATTCTAACACGGACGGCATTACGGTGGTGGAGGCGCTGGAGGACGGGGAGAGCGTAATTTACCAGCTGCTGTTCACGGACCTGGCGCCGGAATCCTTCCAAGCGGAACTGCGCCAGTTTTTCGCACAGGTCTCCCAGGAGGAGCGGACCGGATTGTTGCTGCAGGTGAGAGAGGATGTCCGGGATGCGCGGTCCGACCTGATGCGGAATGGACTTATCGGCCTGGCGGTGGCGATCCTCGTCCTGCTGGCGGTGCTGGCCGCAGTGATCTGCCGGTATCGGAGGCGTCTGAGGCGGGATGAGCAGAGCAAGGAAACCGACGAGGTCACCGGAATCGGCAACGAAGCCTTTCTGACCCATAATTACCCCCTGCTGGTGACGGATCGCACCCGGATCCTGTATACCGCCGTCTGCTTCTACACCGATACGGACAAAATGGATCGGCTTTGCGGGCACGGGGACACCGTGCAGTTTCTGCGGCACACCGCGGCGATCCTCAATGAATACGCGGATCAGCGGGATCTTCTGGCCCGTGTGGCCGGCGTAGGTTTTGTGCTGCTGAAAGCGGCGCCGGCGGACGCCGTACAGCAGTGGCTGCCTACGGCCCTGGCGCGGATCCGGGAGTTCTCCCGACTGTACGGGAAGCCTTACAGCTGCGAGGTCAACTGCGGCGTGTATCCCCTCCAGAGCGACGACCGTGATCTGGACGAGATCCTGATCAAAACCCTGCAGAGCGCCCAGATGGCCTGCCGGGAGGAGACAGACTATGTGCTTTGTTCCCAGGACATCCTCCAAAAGATCGACCAGGAGCGGCAGCTGCAGGGTGAGATCGCGTTAGCCTTTGAGCGGGAGGAGTTCCAACTCTATATCCAATTCTACGTCAATGCCCGAACCTATGAGATCGTGGGCGGCGAGGCGCTGGCCCGCTGGCAGCACCCAAAACGGGGATTTCTGACCCCGGGATATTTTATTCCCCTAATGGAGCGGGAAAATATGATCGACTGCATGGACTATTATATTTTGGAGAAAGCCTGTGCGTTTTTGGACCGTATGGAGAAGCGCGGGGTCCAGGATTTCTTCATTTCCTGCAATTTCTCCCGCAAGAGCTTTGGCGCACCGGATTTTGTGGATCGCTGCGGTGAGATCATCCGGCGGTACGCATTTTCCCGGGAACTGCTGATTTTCGAGCTGACCGAGAGCGTGCAGGCCCGTGACGCTGGGCAGGTGCTGCAGAACACCCGGCGGGTCAAGGGGGAACTGGGCGTGCAGGTGGTGCTGGACGACTTCGGCGCCGGTTTTACGTCCTTTTACGATCTCCAGGAGTACCCGGTGGATGGGATCAAGCTGGACAAGGAACTGGTGGACCATGTCAATACGCCGAAAGGCCGGGCGATCATGCGGGTCATGGTGCAGATCGGCCATGAACTTGGGCTGACCACCCTGGCCGAGGGCGTGGAAAATGACGAGCAGCTGGGCATCCTCCAGGAGTTGCGCTGCGACGCCATTCAGGGCTTCCGGTTCTATTACCCCATTCCCGCCTGGGAAGCGGAAGAAAAACTGCTGGGAGGCCGGCTCTGATGCGATTTTCGGCCTTTCGAATGAGATGATACGGAGAAAGGGGGCGATGACCCGTGAGAAACATTGAACTCAATATGGATTCTGCCGTCCCGGGCTGGCGGGATCGGTGGGCTTTCGCGGCCGTCGGTGTTGTGGTGCTTCTGGCCATTGCCGCCTCTCTCCAGTTTGCCACCTGGCTGGATGGGCCCGGCAGTCCAGAGGCGCGCCGGCTGGACACCGGCTGGTTTTACCTGCGCGACGGTGTGTCGGAGCCAATCGATTCTCTCCCCTGCACCCTGGATGTGGAGGGTGAGTCACTGGTTTTGTGTCGTGATTTAACAGAGGAGGAGAAACTGCATTCCCGGTACGTGCTGACCATACGGAGTCGGTATGCTTCTGTCCGGGTTTGGGCGGACGATGCGCTGATTTACGAGGCGGCCCAGGGCCGGGAGCACGCCCTGGGGAGCATGTGGCACTTTATCCCCATGTCTTCCTGTGCCCAGGCCGACCGGCTGACGGTGGAACTGCGTCCATACGGCAGCGATACCTACACGGTAGAGAGTATGCTCCTGGATACCCCCGGCGCCATCCGGTATGCGCTGCTCTGGGATAACGGGCCGGTCATCCTGTTCGGCTCGGTCTGCCTGCTGCTGGCCATCGCCGCCCTGACTGCGGCCGCGCTTTTGCGGCGGTGGAAAAGCCAGACCTATGCCCTGCTGCTTGCTTTCTCGCTGCTTCTGTTGCTGTCCGGCGCCTGGATCCTCCTGGATTCCAAGATCACCACCATGGGCGGCGGGAATTACGCCGTGTCGTATTTTCTTAGCTACGCCGCCTTCTATCTGCTGGATGTGCCCTTTTTGCTCTATGTCCGGCAGATGACCCCCAATTGCAGGCGGCTGCTGACCGTGCTCATCTGGGCCGTGATCCTCAACGCAGGACTTTCCATGGCCCTCCATATGGCGGGGCTGGTGGAGCTGCGGCATACGGCGGTCATTGTCCATGCGCTGATTCTGGTGAGCCTTCCTGCCTCCACCGCAGCTTTCTGGGACAGCGCAGTGCGGCGGCGGGAGCGGCTGCTGCGTTTCTCCTTCCTGGGGCAGATCGCGGTCTATGTGTTCGGCCTGGTCTCCATCGCCCTGTACCATCTGGACCGGCTTCCAGCCGCGAAGA
>CALVVV010000111.1 GCA_944363995.1 uncultured Bacilli bacterium | reverse complement strand
GACGCCTTTGAGGCGGTGGATGGAGACATTTATGTGGTCACCCTCTCCGCTCTGCTCTCTGGCTCCCACAACAGCGCGTGGCAGGCCGCCCAGATGTTTGTGGAGGAGCACCCCGAGCGCAACATCCGGGTGTTTAACTCCTGCTCTGCCTCCGCTGGTGAGACCCTCATCGCTCTGAAAATCTCCGAGTTGGCCTCTTCTGGTATGCCCTTTGCCCAAGTGGTGGCCCAGGTGGAAAAATATATCACCGAGATGAACACCCTGTTCGTGCTGGAAAACCTGGACATGCTGCGCAAGGCCGGACGTTTGACCCGGGTGCAGTCTCTGGTCACCGGGGCGCTGCGGGTGAAGCTGGTGATGGGCTCCACACCCCAGGGCGAGATCAAGAAGCACACCCAGGCCCTGTCCATCAAGCAGGCGCTGAACAAACTGGTGGACATTGTGGCCGCCGACGAAAACCACAAGGGCAAGCTGCTGTGCATTGCCCACTGCCTGTGCCGGGAGCGGGCGGAATATCTGCGCATGTTGGTCTTGAAATCCTGCCAGGTCGCTGATGTCATCATCACGGAGACCCGGGGAATCAGTTCCTTCTACGCCAACAACGGCGGCGTGGTGGTGGCCTACTAATCCCCAGAAGAGAAAGGAGCGATTCCCATGGATCAGCCATCCAAGCGTGATCAGCGGCGCGCCCTGTTCTTCCGCCGCTGGCTCTACTGGGTACTCATCACCACCCTGGTGCTGTGTGTCATTGGGTTGGGGGTCAATGTGGCGGAGTGGTTAGGCATCCTATGAAAACACCTATATAACTTTCATAAAACGAATCCCTGGGACTTGGATGTCTCAGGGATTCGTTTTTGCACTATAAATTGCGCATTGAATGTGCACGCTATACCATCTGCCACTGCCAAACACCTGCTGTACCAGGTGCCCATACGCACGGATTCATATTCTGCCTACACAGATAGGTTTTTCCTTGATAGGTATAGTATTTTCCATAGTAACAGTCCATCTCATACACCCAGGGAATGGGGTCTTCAAGCGTTCCGGCATGTTCCCCGTCGATGGGGCGATAAACAGCTGACATTCCATCTCCCCCAGGTGGTTGCTGCTCCTGTGGTATAACACCGTCAGAGGCCACGACACGATAACACTGCCCGTTGTGCATCAAGCACACACCACACTTTATCACTTCCCCACGCTCCAGCAACTCATCCCACGTAGGGAGAATATCAGGAATTGATAAGGCCACATCATCAGAAAAAGACACATATGTTTGTGCAAAAGATCGAGCAAATAGAGTCGATTGAGATGATAAACAAGCCTCTTGAATTTCCCCTATTTTTGCTTTCAACGCTTGTATTACAGTATTAGGATCCTCTCTCCCTGCTACAGTCACTTCTCCTACGTTAGAGGAGAGAATATTCATCCCCGGAGAAGATAGCAATTCCATTGGAGTAAGCTGTATTATTTCGGTTGCAGAGGTTTTATATACAAACTCTGGACCATATGTCTGTAACCACATTTTCACAGCTTCCGCATCGGGAACCTCAGCATTCGGAAGTCTAATACTGATAAGATTTGCTCCAGAACAAATACATCCGACCTCATCTACACTGGCTGTGGGAAGCGTCTTTAGTATTGAACAGACAATATCTAGAGCTCCTGCATTCCCCAGCGTAGGTGTCGGCACAGAAAAAAACCATCTGGTCGTAACATCATTCTTCTGTCCAACTCCTGGATTTTCTGCTCCATTTGCCACATACTTCGCCCAGTCTACCGTCAGCATTCCCTTTGATGCATCCAGTATTCCGCCATACACCGTTCGCCCCAACTCCACGGATTTTTCTAAATCGCCGTGGGTGATCTTCACGTTTTCCCAACCACAAATGGGACGTACATTTTCGACGTTGGGCTCCCCTTCTCCCTCTTGGAGGGGATGAATGTCTACTGATACATCCAGAGGATACTCTGGAACTGGGTTACAAGTAACCTCCATTCCACTGATCTCAAATTTAGGCGCCAAGCTGTCAACTACCATACGACTGGACCATGTTGTCGTTTTTTGCATGGAATTGTCGTCTATTGTACCCCCATCAAGCATTTCACAGAACCTGTACATCCCATTCTCATCTACCATCAGCACCTTTCCAACATCCGATGTAGTGGGGATGGGTAATGTTGCAGCCGCCTTTTGTGCCTCTTGGTTGGCCTGATCCGCAGCTGACGCAGCCACAACCGCCTCGCGGGCCACCTCCACCGCATCTAGCTTTGCCTTTTCTGCCGCGGATGCCGCTAAGATAGAATCCTCCGCAGACTGCTTCGCCTGCTCTGCATACGGCCCAGACGCTTCGGCCGCTTTTCTTGCAGTCTCAGCATCTGCAGCAGCCTGTCGTTGCAGCGCCACCATTTGTTCCAAATAGGACGTCGTGGGTATAGCCGGGTCATCCCCAACGTCTGGTTCGACACCATTCACCACATAGCCGTAGACGAGCCAAATCGTAGGCTTGACGACCTCCTTCCCATCCAGCCCCACCAACCCCATATGGAGTTCTCCAAGATCGGCCAGTACCTCCCATGGAATCTTGTGACGCTCCGTTGGATCGACGAGTTCCACTTTGATTTCTGTCCCTGTTCCAAGATTCCGCCAATGCAAGAATACAGTAAGCCCGTCCCACGAGTTATCTAGGCGAATCTCAACTTGCTCAGCATTGACGGTACCTTTGGGTATACGCTTTGGATAATGCGAATAAAACTGGTTGTTAGCTACAATCACTGTGTCCATGTGATTCCTCCCTTCCTCTCAATTTTAGTCGTATTTCCTTGCGCATGAATTTACAAATTAAATTCTAAATACACTTTCCCCTCAGGTCTCTCCTTGAGAGAGTACAAAGCAACTGTTTCAAAATCTATTTTTCCAGCCCCCAAAAAAAGAAAGAGCACAGCTTTCGCTGTGCTCTCAGCCTGTCGAAAAAGGTCACCTTTTGGTGGCCTTTTTCTCGTATTGAGAGAGAAAATGCGGTATAATGGTGTAG
>CALVVV010000110.1 GCA_944363995.1 uncultured Bacilli bacterium | reverse complement strand
AGCCGTGGGGAGGGCGTCGGCATCGGTGGCGGAGCGGATGGGCTGACGGACCGGCACGTCGCCGGTAGGATCATTGCCGTTGAGGTTCAGGGAGTTGAAGTAGAGCATGTAGGTGTGAGACTTGACAGCGCAGGTGTTGATGCTGGCGCCGTTGGCGGCCATGGCATTGGCGGTCTCCGTGTCGGGGGAGAGGTAGACGTCGATCTCACCGCTCTGCAGGGCGGCGGTAGCCACCAGGGAATCGGTGTAGATGATGTACTCCACGGCGTCCAGCTTCACATCGCCGCCCCAGTAGTCGTCACGGGCCTCAAAGCGCTTGGACACATCGTAATCCCACTCGGTGAGGACGAAGGGGCCGGTGCCGCAGGGATGCTCCGCCACGTACTCGGCGCCGTTCTCCTCGTAGTAGGTGGGGGAGGTCATGTAGCCGGGCTCACGGGAGAAGGCGTAGGGGATAATGGAGACCCAGGTGTTCATGTTCAGCTGCACGGTGTACTCATCGACGACCTCCACGGACTCAATGGCGTACAGCATCAGGGACTCCACCTTGGCGCCCACTTCCATGTAGTGGTCCAGGTTCCACTTCAGGGCCTCGGCGTCAAAGGTGGTGCCGTCGGAGAAGGTGATGCCCTCGCGGATGTGGAAGGTGTAGGTCATGGCGTCCTTATCCATCTCATAGCTCTCCAGCAGCCAGGGATCGACAGTACCCTCGGCGTTGGGCTTGAAGAGGGACTCGTACACGGGCCAGGAGTAGTAGTAGTCCGTGGACGCGCCGGTCAGGGTAAAGAGGTCCATGGTGTGGGTGTGCTCAGAGCTGACGCCGATCTTCAGGGTGCCGCCCTCCTTGGGAGTGGAGGCGTCGTCGGAGCCGGTATCGCCGGTGTTGTTGGTGGTGTTGTTGCCGGTGTTGTTGGTGGTGTTGTTGCCGGTGTTGTTGGTGGTGTTGTTGCCGCCGCAGCCGGACAGCATAGCCATGACCATCACAAGGGCCAACAGGATGCAGAGAAACTTCTTCATCATCTTTTCACCTTTCTGTTTAGATTTGAGAGGAGGCGATATATGAGCGGCGCGGACGCCGGTCATATCAGATCAACGCTCAATAGGCTTGCCGTCGTAAACCAGCTTGTCGCTCTTGCCGCAGAAGCCCTTGTACTTGCGGTAAGCAAAGGCGTCCTCGGGGTTCTTGACATACCGCTGCTCCAGCTCCACCCAGGGAGTGCCGTTGAGGAAGCAGGCCATGGGGGAGTAGTGGAAGTGGTAGCCGGTGTAATCGTAGTGCTCCATGACGTAGTCGTTGTTCTTGTCCTCGAAGACGTGCCGCCCGGTATCCAGCATGGCGTACATGGCGGCCCGGAAGGAGTAGTGGATGCCGGTGAAGTGATAGCCGAGGCTCAGCAGCTCGGGGGCGTCCTCGGCCTTGTCGCCCGGGTCCAGATCGGGGTACCAGAAGGGGGCGTGGATGTATTTGGCCACATGGCGGGCGCCGCCCAGCTTGCCGTCCCCGTACTTCTGGGAACGATTGATCTCCAGGGGGCAGATGATGTCGGCGCCGGCCTCCAGGTAGCGCTGGCAGCGCTCCACAAACTCATCAAAGTCCTCGTCCACACTGTGCTTGCAGCTGGCCATCAGCAGGCAGTCGGTACCGGCCATACCGTCCTTGGCGGCCTTCATCCGGTAGCAGGCGTCCTCAATGGAGGCAAGGCCGGGGCGGCTGAGTTCCATACCGTCGGTGATCAGGATGCAGTCGGCGCCGGAGCGGGCCATACGGCGGCAGCCGTGATAGGTCTGCAGGGGGCGGCCGAAGCCCTCGTCCGCGTCAATGAACAGCGGCATATCGGTCATGTAGGTGATACGCTCGATCATATTGCAGTACTCGTCCACAGACAGCAGGTTCAGGTCAGGGATGCCTGTCTGGGAGCAGGCGAAGTCGCTGCTGGAGATCATCACCATCTGGAAGCCGTTCATCTCGGCGGCCCTGGTGGAGATACAGTCATAGATCTCGGGTACATAGAAGAATTCGTTCTTGGCCATGTACTCCTTCAATGTTTTTTTCGCCATATTGGTCCCCTTTTCTTTACTGTTTTTCCAGGTGTGGTCTGGGGCGGCCTCCGGCGGCACGGCGCCGTGTGCCTGGGAGGCGGCCATTTGTTCTTGTACACGAAAGCATTAATTATTTTAATGTTATTTGCAACTGACATTAAAATAATTAATCATCCTTGCCCCTACAATAACACAGGAAAACGGCAAATGCAAATACTTTTATCAAGTTCTCCATTTGCAATAATTCGCTCCAAATAATTTTAGCAAATGTGCACAATGAAAAATGTAAGCGATTGAAAGAAGCGGAAGCAAACGGGATCGGAAGAAAAAGCCGGGTCGTTGGCGTCGTGCCGGCGGAGGCCCTGGAACGGGGCTTTACTTTTCCGCGGGGGGCTGGTACAATCAAAGCCACAAAGACCGGCGGCGGCGGAAAGGGGCGCGGCCGGCCTGTGACGGAGGGACGAAGCGGAAATGGACATCGGAAAGTACGAGCTTTTGCTCAAAGCCGTTGAGCTGCGCAATCTGACCAAGGCGGCCACCACCCTGGGCTACACCCAGTCCGGCGCCAGCCACATCATCAGCTCCATTGAAAACGAGCTGGGCGTGTCCCTGCTGCGCCGGGACCACAGCGGCACCCACTTGACCACCGAGGGGGAGCTGCTGCTGCCCGCCATCCGGGAGATGGTAGCCTGCGGGGAGAAGATCAAATCCATGGCCCAGTCTATCCTGGGCCTCCAGGCCGGTGTGATGCGGGTGGCGGCCTTTACCAGTATTTCTCTGCTGTGGCTGCCTCAGATCGTGGGCCGCTTTCACAGCCAGTATCCCAATATCCGGGTGGAGATCATTTCCGGTACCGGCAGCTATCAGGAGATGGAGGAGTACCTGCTCACCGCCATGGTCAATTGCAGCTTTGTGCGCATGCCGGTGGACCCTGCCCTTCAGTGCGTGCCCCTGCTGCGGGACCCGCTGCTGGCGGTGCTGCCCCCGGACCATCCCCTGGCCGCCCAGGAGGGGCCGGTCACCTTTGCCCAGCTGGAGCGGGAGCCCTTCCTCATGCCTACGGACGGCAACAACTTCGATATCACCAACCTGTGTAAGCAGTTCAACTTCGTGCCCCAGGTAGCCTTTACCATGCACGACGATCTCTCCCTGCTGGCCATGGCGGAAAACGGCCTGGGCTGTACGGTGCTGCCGGGACTGCTGCTGAACAACTATCCCCACAAGGCGGCGGTCAAGCGCCTGGAGACAGACCCCTCCCGGCTCATCGGCATCGCCACCCGGGCCAACCAGACTCCCTCGCCGCTGACCACCGCCTTTATCGATCTGGTGTGCCAGATGGCCCGGGAGTATGTGCCCGCCCAGGACTGCCTGCTGGACTAATAGATAAAACCGCCGCGGAACGCTCTGTAAAAAGCGCTCCGCGGCGGTTTTTCCGGGAAAAAGGAGTAACGGCCCGCCCATCGGGGCATACTTGAGGCGGGAGGTGATCGCCTGTGGCGAAGGCAGAGAAGTCCCTGCCGCCGGAACGGAAACCCGGCTGGCCCGATGGGCCGGACGATGTGATCAACAAGTACGGGACCTATGAGGTCCAGTCTTCCTGCGGCATGGAAAACGACTATCCCATGATTGCCCAGGGAATGCCGAAATCCCAGAAGAAACGCCGGGTAAAGCAGCCCTGGGAGGAAAAGTGAAGCCCATCTTCCTGTTAAAGGGAGGCCGGGAGAGGAACCCCGGCCTCCTGTGAGGACAAAACAGGCGGGGACGGATGGATCCGTCCCCGCCTGTTGCTGTTATTTTTCGCTGTTGCGCCAAGCAAGGTACACTACGCTCTATGTCTCGCCGCCGCTCATCCGGGCG
>CALVVV010000109.1 GCA_944363995.1 uncultured Bacilli bacterium | reverse complement strand
GCTGTCAAGTCTCACACCTACATGCTCTACTTCAACTCCCTGAACCTCAACGGCAATGATCCTACCGGCGACGTGCTGGTCCGTCAGGCCATCTGCTACGCCATTGATGCCGACGCTCTGGTCAAGGCTGTCTGGGGCGACTACGCTCTGGTCCGCAACCAGTTCGGCGTGGGCGAGTTCTTCTACAGCGACGAAGTCCAGGGCTACGACTACGATCCCGATAAGGCCATGGAGCTGCTGGCTGAGGCCGGCTACGCCGACGGCTTTACCATCCCCCTCAAGACCAGCGACAGCACCGCTATGAAGAATGCCGCCACCATCATTGCCCAGTATCTGGCTGATGTGGGCATCACCGCCGAGATCCAGATCCTCTCCGGCGCTGACTTCAGCAACGCCGAGGCCGGCTGGGGCGACGGTATGCTGCTCAACGGCTCCTCCGTGTACGTCAGCGTCCCCATGCAGATGCTGATCTTCCGCAAGGACGTGGACGGCCACGTGATCGGCCTGACCAACCTGCTGCGTACTGACGACGTGGACGCCGCCATCGCCGCCTCCGTATCCGCCGCCAGCGACGAGGAAGCCGCCGAGTACATCGGCGAGGCCAACCGCCTGCTGACCGACGAGCACTGCATCTTCTATAACCTGGCTGAGGTCCCCACTCTGTTTGCCGTCAACGACTACGTGAAGGATTCCGGCATCGGCGAGACCTTCTTCTCCGTGGCTGACCTGGCCAACGCCTGGCTGGATAAGTAAATGATCGCTGGGCGGAATGATCCCTCGCCCCCTCACGCCTGAGCAAAACCGTACCGCCCTGCGGGACGCGGCCGCACGGCTGTGCCCGCAGGGCATTCCTGTTCCCTCCTTTCCACCTTTTATACTGAGACAAGACGATGACGAGGTAGTACATGACAAAATACATTATAAAAAAAGTATTGACAGCCATTGTGCTGGTGCTTCTCGTATCCTTTCTGGTATTCATTCTGATGCAGCTCCTCCCCGGCGACCCCGCCACCATTGCCTTGGGCGAATCCGCCACAGCGGAGGAAATCGAAGAATACCGTAACGAATACGGACTGAACGATCCGGTTCTGGTCCAATATTGGAACTGGATCAGTAATATTATCCTCCATTGGGATTTCGGCAAATCCATTTTGAACGCCCGGGATGTTACGGAGTATATCAGCATCCGCCTGCCCAACTCCGTCAGCATCGGCCTGCCGGGCCTGGTGTTCGGCGTGATCATTGGCCTGACCGTGGGTATCGTTTCCGCTGTCAAGCGGGGCACCTGGATCGACCAGACACTGACGCTGATCGTAAACTTCTTCCTGGGGTCCCCCCGGTTCCTGGTAGCCATTTTCGGCGTGATCATTCTGGCCCTCGAGCTGCACCTGATCCCCCTGCAGGGCTACACCTCTCCGTGGGATGACTTCGGCGACTACTGCTACAAAGCCTTCTGGCCCATTGTAGTCAACGCTATTTATACTGTAGCCATTCTGGCCCGGCAGACCCGCTCCAATATCCTGGAGGTCATCAACCAGGACTATGTCCGCACCGCCCGGGCCAACGGCCTGTCCGAGAAAAAAGTCATCTTCAAGTACACTCTTAAAAACGCTCTGATCCCCGTTGTTACCATCATCGGCCTCCAGATGCCCAATATCGTAGCGGGCGCGGTGATCATCGAAAACGTGTTCAACATCCCCGGTATCGGCCAGATGCTGATCAACGGTATCCAGCAGCGGGATTATTTCATGGTCCAGGGCTGTGTGCTCATCATCTCTATGGTGACAATATTCTGCAACCTGTTTGTGGATATTGCTTATGGGTTTATCGACCCGCGCGTCAGAAAGTCAATGAGGTGATCGAATGGACAACGGAAAAAACATCAAACAAATCCAGAAGGAGACCGCCCGCCGAAACCGCCGGCAGACCCTCCGCATCTTCTTCGGCCGCGGTATTATCGTAAAGGTCTGCTCCGCCATCCTGATCCTGTTTATCCTGGTCTCCCTTCTGTCCACCTTTATTTCTCCCTACGATCCCAATGCCCAGGACCTGCTGAACACCAACTCTACGCCCACCTGGGAGCACATTCTGGGCACGGATTATCTGGGTCGTGACGTATTGAGCCGGCTGATGTACGGCGGCCGGGTCTCCTTCAGCGTGAGCCTTCTCTCCGGCACCTTTGCCGCCGTGGTAGGCATCCTCCTGGGCCTCATCGCCGGCTATGTGGGCGGACTGGTCAACCGGATCATCATCGGCGTTACCGACATTGTGCTGAGTATCCCCGGCATGGTCTTTACCCTGATCATCGCCGCCATCATGGGCAGCAGCGTATTCAGCCTGACCCTGGCCATCGGCATCGGCATGGTCCCCTCCTACATCCGCATGATGAACGGCCTGGTGCTGTCCCTGCGGGAAAACGACTACATCGTTGCCTCCCAGCTGGTGGGCCAGAAGGAGCGGCGGATTCTCCTCAAGCATCTGCTGCCCAACGCCTTCCCTTCTCTGATCGTTCTTTACACCATCAACCTCGGCCAGGCCATTATGACAGAGTCCTCTCTGAGCTACCTGGGCGTGGGCATCAATCCTCCCACCGCTACCTGGGGCAACATGGTGGCCGATGCCTATCCCCATCTGATGCTTGCTCCATGGCTGGCCATCATCCCGGGCATCTGCATCATCGTGCTGATCATCTCCCTGAACATCGTGGGCGATGCGCTGCGCGACGCGCTTGATCCCAGACTGAGGGGGAAACTGTAATATGTCTGAAAAATTACTGGAAGTGAAGAACCTTCGCACCTCCTTCTTTACCGCTGAGGGCGAGGTCAAATCTGTGGACGACGTGTCCTACTATCTCAACAAGGGCGAGGTCATCGCCATCGTGGGCGAGAGCGGCTGCGGCAAGTCCGTGACCCAGATGTCCATTATGCAGCTGATCCAGACCCCCGGCAAGATCCTGGGCGGCGAGGTGCTGTTCAAGGGGCAGAACCTGCTGCAGTACAGCGCCAAGTCCAAGGAGATGCGGGCCGTCCGCGGCGCCGGCATCGCCATGATTTTCCAGGAGCCCATGACCAGCCTCAACCCGGTGATCACCGTGGGCGACCAGCTGTGCGACGTGATCCGCACCCACTCCGGCGTCTCCAAAAAGGAGGCCTGGGAAAAGGGCGTGGCCGCTCTGGAGGCCGTGGGCATCCCGGAGCCCCGGGCCCGGATGCGCAGCTACCCCTTCGAGATGAGCGGCGGTATGCGCCAAAGAGCCATGATCGCCACCGCCGTGGCCTGTGACTCCGATATGATCATTGCCGACGAGCCCACCACGGCGCTGGATGTGACCACCCAGGCCCAGGTGATGGACCTGCTGCAGGAAATGGTGGAGAAGTACCATAAATCTCTGGTGGCCATCACCCACAACCTGGGCCTCGTCACCCGGTACGCCCAGCGGGTCTACGTGATGTACGCCGGCAAGATCGTGGAGTCCGGCACCACGGAGCAGATCCTCACCCATCCCCGGCACCCCTATACCATCGGCCTTCTCAACTCCGTGCCCAAGCTGGAGGACGACACCAACGCCGACCTGGTGCCCATTGAAGGCGCGCCGCCGATCCTGTCGGATCTGCCCAAGACCTGCGCCTTCCTGCCCCGGTGCCCCTACGCCTGCGACCAGTGCCGCAACAGCGGGAAACCGGCGCTGCGGTGTCTGGGGGACGATCACTACACCGCCTGCCACCTGGATATAGGAGGGGAGAACAATGGCTGAACAACAAAACAAGATCCTGCATGATGAAGACGCCCTCCTCCGCGTGGAAGACCTGAAGATGTACTTTGAAGTGACCAAGGGCGTTTTCGCGGTCCCCGCCGGCACCGTCAAGGCCGTGGACGGCGTGTCCTTCTCCATCCGCAAGGGCGAGACCTTCGGTCTGGTGGGCGAGAGCGGCTGCGGCAAGACCACCACCGGCAAGTGCATCCTCCGGATCAACAAGCCCACCGACGGCAAGATCTGGTACAAGGGCGTGGAGATCGGCTCCATGTCCAACCGGGAGTTCGCGCCCTACCGCCGGGAGATCCAGCTGATCTTCCAGGACCCCTACAGCTCCCTGGACCCCCGCAACAGCGTGTTTTCCATCCTCAGCGAGGCCATCACCTGCGACGGCGTCCACCGCACCAGAGAGGAGATCGAGGATCGGGTCAACGAGCTTCTGTCCACCGTGGAGCTGGACCCCACCATGAGCCACCGCTACCCCCACGAGATGAGCGGCGGCCAGCGCCAGCGGCTGGGCATCGCCCGGGCTCTGGCCTGCAACCCGGAGCTGATCGTCTGCGACGAGCCGGTGTCCGCCCTGGATGTGTCCATCCAGGCCCAGATCATCAACCTGTTCAAGACCATCCAGCGGAAGCTGGGGATCACCTACCTCTTCGTGGCCCACGATCTGGCGGTGGTCCGGCACATCAGCGACAACATCGGCGTGATGTACCTGGGCCATCTGGTGGAGGTCACCCGGGCGGAGGACCTGTATGACGAGCCCATCCATCCCTATACCAAGGCTCTCCTCTCCGCCATTCCCATCACCGACTATTACGCGGAGAAGCAGCGCCAGCGCATCCCCCTGCTGGGGGAGGTCCCCAGTCCCATGAATGTTCCGGCCGGCTGTCCCTTCCATCCCCGCTGCCCCTACGCCACGGAGGAGTGCAAAAAGACGCCGCCCCGTCTGCGGGAGCTGCGCCCCAACCACCTGGTGGCCTGCCACAACGCAAAATAAATCAGCCGTTTGAAACCATCAAATTTCAGCATAAGCAAAAAAGTGGGTGTGTATTATGATTGAAAAAGTAGCAAGACAGTGCATCCTGGCTCGGAAGGACTACATCCCGGGCAAGCCCATCGAGGAGGTCCAGCAGGAGCTGGGCATCACCGACATCATCAAGATGGCCTCCAATGAGAATCCCCTGGGGGCCTCTCCCAAGGCCATCGAGGCCATGATCCAGGAGGTGCGGACCAACGCCTTCCGCTACCCGGTCAGCCTCTGCACCGCCATGGGGGAGAAGCTGGCCGCCTATCTGGGCGTCAAGCCCTCCCAGCTGTACATCGACAACGGCGGCGACGCGGTCATCACCATGCTGGGCCTCACCTTCCTCAACCCCGAGGACGAGGTGGTCACCGCAGAGCTCACCTTCCCCGCCTACGAGAACATCACCACCAAGATGGGCAGCAAGCTCATCAAGGTGCCCATGACCGCCCAGGGCGGCTACGATCTCCAGGGCATCGCCGCGGCCATTACGCCCCGGACCAAGCTGGTGTTCCTGTGCAACCCCAACAACCCCACCGGCCGCTTTATCCCCAGGGATGAGCTGCTGGCCTTCCTGGAGAAGCTGCCGGAGACGGTGCTGCTCTTCATGGACGAGGCCTACTACGACTTTGCCGACGACCCCGCCTATCCCCAGACCCTTCCCCTGCTGGACCGCTTCCCCAACCTGATCGTCATGCGGACCTTTTCCAAGGTCATGGGCCTTGCGGGCATCCGCTGCGGCTACTGCGTGGCCAGCGAGGAGATCGTCAAGGCCATGATGAAGGCCCGGGAGCCCTTCCCCGTCAACCGCATCGCCCAGGTGGGCGTCATGGCCGCCCTGGACGACCAGGAGTTCATCCAGAAGACCCTGGCCAACAACGCCGCCGGCCGGCAGCAGTTCTATACCGCTCTGGAGGAGATGGGCCTTTCCTACTATCCCACCCAGACCAACTTCATCTATGTGGATCTGAAGCGGAACGCCGAGGAGGTGTTCCAGGCCATGCTGCGGGAGGGCGTCATCATCCGTCCCCTGACCTCCCAGGGAGCCCCCGAGGCCGTGCGCATCACCATCGGCCTGCCAGAGGAGAACACCCGCACCATCCAGGCCCTGAAAAAGGTCCTGGGCAAATAAATCTACTATACTACTGACAGAAAGAGGATACGACGTATGGCAAAGATCGAAGAACTGAAGGGCTTTTGCTACCCCCTGTCCCCGGAGGGCAAGTGCTCTCTGCTGGGCAATCCCCCCTGGCACTACGGCACCGAGTACCTGAACATCGCCTACCGGGTGGACCCCGACGCGGTGGCCAAGTGGCTGCCGGAGCCTGTGGAGCTGGGCGATCATCCCGACGTGGCCTACGTGGCCTTCAGCAAGTGGTGGTCCGTGTGGGACAGCGACAAGGATCTGGCCTGGAAGAACCCTGAGCGCACCCAGTACAAGGAGGCCGCCATCTGGGTAGGCTGCTCCTACAAGGGTGAGCAGGCTCAGATGTGCCTGCCCATCTGGGTGGACAACGATTTCACCATGGCCCGGGGCTGGGCCATGGGCTTCCCCAAGAAGCTGGGCCAGGTGAGCATCACCGACTACAACCCCTGCAATCCCGGCATGCCCGCCATGGGCCCCGGGGCCAAGCTCACCGGCACCGTGGCCTCCCACGGCGAGCGGCTCATCAAGGGCACCCTGACCATCGAGCGGCAGATCTCCCCCGCCGACCTGCCCGCGCCCATGGGCCGTCCCCTGATCCACCTGCGCCACTTCCCCAGCATCGTTCCCGGCGCCGGCCCCTCCGTGTGCGAGCTGGTGAAGCTGGGCGCCACCAACAAGAAGGCCGATCCCGTGGCCTGGGCCGGCAGCGGCGAGCTGGA
>CALVVV010000108.1 GCA_944363995.1 uncultured Bacilli bacterium | reverse complement strand
ATGTACAATACATCTTTGTACAACTATATTTGGAAATATTGCTTTTGCTCATTCTTCAAGCCCGGATACTCATCCATCGAAATAAAGAAAACATCCTCAATTCATTTTGTCTTCAGTTCATCAAAAATCTGCATCCACTGGTTTTTGCTCTCTGTTGGTGAAATCCATAATCCCAGTATTTCTTTATGTCCATTTAGATCATATCCTAATATCACATAGACTGCCACCTGATTGACTTCATATTCCTGTCTAAGCGAAACATACATACAGTCAACAAACAGAAATGGATAGCATTTTTTCAATGGTCTGCTTTGCTATTCCTCCAGTTCAGGCACTATGACATCTGTTATGTCAGATATCATTTCATGTGATACTGAAAAACCGTAAATATCCTCAATTGTTGATGATATATATCTTTGGGACATTCCCTTAGCATACATTGCCAGGACTTTATCTTCGATAGCTGATACATCTTTTTTTCTTTTAGGTATGATATCGAAAGACCCATCTCTGTCCCTTGGTGATTCAATTTCGATTTCTCCCTGCGATGTTTTAAGTGTTTTCTTTGTATAATCGTTTCTACGATTTGTTGTTTTTTTTGGACCTTTATTATTAGAATCATAGCCAAGGTGATTATTCATTTCACCCTGAAGCATAGATTCGAACAAAGGACCGAATAGCTCTTTGAGAGTTTCATTCATATCTTCGACAGTTTCAGGATTATATTATATGCATCAATAATAGCCTGTGCCAGTACGACTTTTTTAGGATCACGTTTTATTCTTGCCATATTCATATACCTCTTCTTTTTTATTATAACATAGATATAAATAAAAACTGTGAAGATTAGCTGCACACTCTCAACTTACACAATTTATTTTACACTCTCAAATGTGTTATGGTATATTTCATAACACATTTAATTATACCAGTTGAAGTCTTTTATTAGACCTGCATCATATCTTAATATCTGAACTGCATCATTATAATTAATCGTTCCATCATAATTTACATCTGATACACTTTTTTGATATTCATTGAGTGTGATTATTTTACTGTCTGACTGTAAAATTAATACTGAATCTTCATATGTGATTTCACCATCATAATTTACATCACCCAACATAACTTTTTGTTCATCTTCCATACAATCAGTTGCTTGGATAGTTAATTCTTCACCAGAATTTAGCGATTCCTGTGATTCTATTTTAAGAGACTCATTTTTTATATATTATTTTATCTCCAAATCACTTATTTCATTATCACCTGAAATTATTATATCTTCATTTTCATTAGATATTTCCACTGTTCCATCATTGATAGACCCTGATATTTCCACTAAACCAGTCTCATTATCCGCTACTATTTCATCAGTATCTAATGTTATTGTATATGAACAATTTCTTTCACCATCTATAATAATACCTTCACCAGGTACAATTGTTGCTGATTCAATATTATTACCTTGTAATGAAATAAAGCCATTATCGTTATAAATCGTAATATCTGTTGTATCGCTCATTTCAGAAATAGTATACTCATTAGCATCATTATTAAGAATAAATTTACAGTCTGATAATGATTCTTGTCCGATATCTTCTATATGTGTATTGTAAATTTGTTGCATTTTTTGAATATCCATTGTATATTCTAATGAATCATTGCTATTTTTTAAAATGTTACCATTATTATCTTCAATTATAAAATTTTCGCTCATATCAGCTATAATAGCGTTGTTATCTTCTACATAATTAGTCCCCTGTTCAACGCTTATAGGATCCATAATAATCACTTGATTAAAGTTATCTTGATTAATACCTAATTCAGTACACTCAAAATCCGTAAAATCTTTATTAGTAACTAAATCATACATCAATCCATAAGGATCACTTGGTAATACACTATTTTCATCATAAACTTTGAATATATAATTGTCTCCACTTTCTTCATATTCTGTAACAACAACAGCATGACCTGGTACTAACATAAGTACTAATTGTCCTTTATCAAGATATCCTTTCAATATTGTAAATAATTTCTGAATATCTTCTTCATCAGCTATAGGCTCGTCAATACTTACGCCATAATCACATGGACTATTAAGATATTGCATTAGTTGATAATAGTTAATGATCGATAGATAGTCGAGATCTTCACATGGTCGCAACATATCATATATATTCGGCGCATTTAAAACTGAAAAATCTGATATTTCGAGATTGTTGTTATATACTAACGATAGAACTGTTGCTATACCATAACATGATCCGTTCCACGTATCATCACCATTAATTAGATGTCTCAGATAATCGCGTGTTCCATCATTCATATCATGTTGCATCAATTTAATGTAATCAGATTCATCTATATAATGATTTGTGTAACCATAAAAACCACTATCTGAGATATCACTGCCAATATGATAGAAACTATTGTTATCTATTCCCAAAGTGAACTTTTCTGGTCTTTCATATTCTCCTATTGTTTCCCATTTAATAGTTTTACTAGTTGAAAAATAAGTATTCCAATATGAATACACAGGAGAATTTATGTTTCCGATTAAAGTAAGTTCTGGATAACTAGAATAATTACCTTCGGTCTGTAAAAACCAATAGCAACTTTTTACGGTATCTGGTATTCTTAAATATTTTAGATATCTTGTAGGATTATTCTCTGTAGCACTTTTTCTTATTCTTGCAAACGAATATTTACCTAATTCAACAACGTCATCAGGTATAGTATATGTAATATCCTTTTTGCCTAAAGGATAAAAAAATAAAATCCATTTATCATCGTATTTCTTTTTAAATAATACATTTTCTCTTGTTTCATAAACAGTACTATTTTGGGATACTTCCAAATTTTCTAATGCAAACAACCCATAAAGATGTGTTGCACTAAATTGTGTCCCACTCATATTATCAATACTAGAAGGAAGCCTTATGGTCTTTATTGTCTCATTATTTCCAGGAAAAATATTACCATCAAACCTCTCTACAGAATCAGGTATGATTATTTCTTCTAATTTAGTAGTGGAAAATGCACTTTTCCCAATTATCTTTGTCTCATCTTTAACTGTATAACTACCTTCAAGTGTATTAGGTACATATCTTAATGCCTGGCTTTTTTGATCATATAAAACCCCATTTTCAGCTAAATAACGTCCATTAATACCTATTGTTTCATAACGATAATCTGCATTCCAAAAATCATTATCAGAAATATCAACTTGTATAGATTCCGGTACAATTAATGTTTGAATATCGTACATAATATGATAACTTGTATTTTTTTTCATACCTAGGGTTCCGTCAGGTAGTCGAACTATTAGAAAATCATTTAATAAATCGATTGCATAGCCATCACTATCCAAAATGACACATTCTTCCCAATCACAATATTTACTCATAGTTACTGACCCAGCAGAACTGCTTGAGGAGTATGCGACGGAAGATACTGTTATTTCAAAAATATAAACTTTGTTTGCTTCTAACATATAATAATTATTACCACCAGTACTTGCTAATTTATTTCCTTCTTCATCTAAGACGTAGCCGCCTATATTCATATCTGAATATAAATTTAAATCATTCTCATAATGCATATAATATCCTGCATCTTCATCAGGTGAAAATTGAAAAATATATTTTTGTTTTGTTTTTGCTGGACATGTTATTAGATAAGTGGTGTCTATTTCAAT
>CALVVV010000107.1 GCA_944363995.1 uncultured Bacilli bacterium | reverse complement strand
CGGTGTAGATGTACATATAGGTGCCGAGGGCCTTGCCCTGGCGGATAATGGAGTCGATGGTCTCCAGGCTCAGATTGAGGCGGTTGCCGTACTCGGCGGCCCAGCATCCGGTGCAGTGCATATTGCACGCGGAGGTGGGGTCCAGCAGGATCGCCCAGGGGATGTTGCAGTGCTCCCTTTCCTTGGCCTCGTCCTGGATGGCGCTGCCCTTCAGGCTGGCGTTGAACAGGAAATTCTGGAAGAAGGCCCGGCGCACTCCGGCGTCCAGCTCGTACAACCGCAGGATCAGCTGATACCAGTTGTTCTTTTCCGCGATGACCTGACGGATCGCGTTCCGCTGGCCCTGATACCAGCCCTCCGGCGTGAGCCGGTCCACCAGGGCCATGAGCTTGGGAAGGTTTTCCTCTGGATTCCCCTCAATATACTTCAATGCCTGCTGCATGGCAAAATTCTGCATGGCATCCTTTACGCTGCCCATATGGCTCCCCCTTTCGCGGATATATTCCGGATATTCATGGTAGATACCATTATAAAGGCCCCGGGGGGAAAGTCATGGGACACAATGGGCGGCCAGTCAAAAAAAACGACACCCCCTCCACTCCGTTACCTTTTCGGACAGCAGGCGCGAATTGTCCCTTGCCCCCTTTTCTGTAAGGCACTAAAGTTTTTTTATCACCTGCCAGACAGCCATCCCGGAAGGAGCCCTGCTTATGGAAAACAGTATGTCCCGTATTCTGATTGAGACTACCGTCCGGCAGACCTTGAAGGGACTGAAGGAAGACCCCAAAAGAAGCGTCCGGAATTTGGTGGATATGGCGCTGCATTTTTCAGAGGGCCGGTTTCAAAGCCGCTTTTTTCAGATGGCCCAGACTATGCTGGAGCAGGAGGACAGCGCCTATTACGCGCTGGTGGAGGACGCAGTCAACCACATTGAGACGGAGCGGCTGGTGACCTTCGGCATGAATCTGGGCTATAACAGCTGCACCTGGGGGGCCCGCCGCATCCGCGCGAATGAAAAGCGCCTGGGCTTCAATATCCCCTGGACCATACTTTTTTCCCTGGAGCAGCCCCTGGGCCCGGAGCGCCTCGCCGCCTACGACAGGGCTATCCAGGAGGGAGAGCGGCTGGGGATCTGCTGCTGGATGCTTCTCTCCTCCGGCGACCCGCTGGAGCTGCTCTCCCTTGTAGAGCGTCATCCGGACAGCGCCTTTCTCCTCTTCTGCCGGCCTGAGGAGATCACCGCCGCCGTCCTGGACGAGGTCGCCCCCCTCTACCACCTCATGCCGGTGGTCCGCTGGAAGGACGGGACCGGCGAGGCCTGCGCCCGGCTGCGGGACGCCCGGCTGCCCTACTCGGTCTGCTGCTCGTATGCGCAGCAGGACCTGCAGTCCCTTCTCAGCGGCGACCTGTTTTGCGATACGCAGCAGCTGCACCCCCTGTTTACCGTGCTGGCGGCCAGGCCGGACTGCCCGGCCGACGTGCGGCGTCTGGCGTATCAGGCGGCGGTACGGGCGCGGAGTGGGCAGTACTATCAGACTGTTCCCTGGGAGCTGTCCTGCGATGCCAGAAATTTGGACGAGATCATCTCCAACGACGGCTGCTGCGTGTTTTTTGACGGGCAGGGAAGGCTGTTCGCTCTGGACCATCCGGACGCCCCGCCGCTGGGCAATTTGTTTGAGGAGGGGCTGACGCCGCTCATCCGGAGAGCTTATCCTAAGCCGGCGTCCACACGCTCCCAGTAGACAGCGAGAGAGCATACCGCGAAAGCAGCGCGGTATGCTCTCTTTTTGATGGTTCCGTGGGACGCGCTCCTCCGCCGGTCCCGTCAGGGGCTCTCCTGGCCCGTCTGCGACATCTCCCGGCAGATGGACCGGGCGCCCTCTTCCATCAGGGCCTTGATTTTTCCTGTGAACTGCTCCGGCGGCATACATTCCTTGGTCAGCAGCCACCGCTCCATGGCGCAGATCACCGCATCGGCAAAGAAGTCCATGGTAAATTCGTCCAACTGCTCTTGTCCGAAGAGGTGGGAGATGCGATCGGCCAGAAGCGGACGGATAAACTCCCGGAAGTGGTCGCTGAAGGAGTTCTGGCCTTTGATCTGCAGGGCCTTGCGATAGAAACCGTGATTCTGATAGAAATACTGGCACGTCTTTTCCACAAAGACCCAGTGCTCCTCATAGTTTGCGCCCAGACTTTCATTTTTGAGCAGTGCAATAAACTCGGTATCAAAGATCCAGTTCACCAGGTCGTACTTGTCTTTGAAGTGGTAGTAAAAGCTTTTGCGATTCATGTCACAGCGCTCGCAGATCTGCGCCACATTGATCTTGTCAAAGGGCGTCTCTTCCATCAGGCCCCGCAGGGCCGCCGCCAGCGCGTGCTTGGTGATGTTGGAATCCGCCATACGCCACCTCCGTTCCCTCCGCCTTTTCCGGGCGTTCGCCGGCAGAAAAAGACGAGACCTATCTGCCCGCACAGATACGTCTCGTCATTTCAGATAATACCAGGAATATTCCGTTTTGTTGGCATCATCACACATCCTGTGCCGGCGGTTCTCCTATCGAGCAACAGTATAGCACAGGATCTGCGGTTTCTCAACACCTGACGACCCGGCCTGTTGGGACAAATTTGCGCGCGTGTCCCAAAAGGGTACACCGGCGGGCAGGTGATAGGCTCACTCCCCGCCGGGCACGGGCTCAGCCGATGTCGCCCTTTTGGATGGCGTCGGCAAGCTCCTTGGCGTAGTAGGTGATGAGCATGTTGGCCCCGGCCCGGAAAATGCTCAGGGCGGTCTCGCACATGACCCGGTACTCGTCGATGAGCCCGGCGGCGGAGGCGGCCTTGATCATGGCGTACTCCCCGGACACGGAGTAGGCGCACAGGGGCAGATGGAAGGCGTCGCTGCACTCCCGGATGATGTCCAGATAGCTCAGGGCGGGCTTGACCATGATGATGTCGGCCCCCTCGGAGATATCCAGGGCGCACTCCTTCAGGGCCTCCTTGCGGTTGTGGGGGTCCATCTGGTAGCCCTTGCGGTCCCCGAAGGAGGGGGCGGAGCCGGCGGCGGCCCGGAAGGGGCCGTAAAAGGCGGAGGCGTACTTGGCGGAGTAGGCCATGATGGGGGTCATGGCAAAGCCGCTGGCGTCCAGGGCCTCCCGGATGGCGGCCAACCGGCCGTCCATCATGTCACTGGGGGCCACCATGGCGGCCCCGGCCTTCACGTGGCTGAGGGCGGTCCGG
>CALVVV010000106.1 GCA_944363995.1 uncultured Bacilli bacterium | reverse complement strand
CCCTTGAAAAATTCCTTCTTCAGGCCCTGGGCCCCGATGAGGCCCGTCTCCTCCCCGGTGGTGAAGCAGCACTCCAACGCCGGGTGGTTCAGGGTGGGGTCCGCCAGGATGGCCAGCATATAGGCGCAGCCCATGCCGTCGTCGGCCCCCAGGGTGGTCCCCCGGGCCCGCAGGTGATCCCCCTCCACATACAGCTCCAGGGGCTCCTTTTCAAAGTCGTGGGCGCTCTCCGGCACCTTCTCGCACACCATGTCCATGTGGGCCTGGATCACCACCGTGGGATGGTCCTCCCAGCCGGGACTGGCGCTCTTGTAGATCACCACGTTCAGAAACTCGTCCTGGACCCAAGCCAGGCCGTGGTCCCTGGCAAAGGCCACCAGCCAGTCGCTGAGGGCCTTCTCATTGCCCGAGCCGTGGGGGATCTTACAGATCTCGTTAAAGTAAAAGCAATAGGGCTTTTTCAGATCAAATTCCATCGCGCGCTCACCTTTTCCCTTACAGTGCCCGGAGGAACGCCTTGAGGAACGCGATGGAGCGGTCAAAGGACTCCAGGTCCAGATACTCCTCCGGGGTGTGGTGCTTGGCGTAGATGGCGCCGGAGGTCACGATGTCCATGTCGGGGAACATGTGCTTGAAGGCGCCGCACTCGTTGCCGCCGTGGGCGGCCACGTGGTTGAGGGGCTTGCCGTACTGCTCCAGGAACACCTTGTCCATGGTGTCCCGGAGGGGGGAATCCTTCAGGTAGCGGTAGCCGTAGTAGTCCCGCTTCCCAACGATCCTGGCATCCAGGCGCTCACAGAGGAGCTCCACCGCGGCCTCCGCCTCGTCCATGTAGGACTCGAAGGGGCTGCGGGCCGCGTAGGTAATGGTCAGCGCCCCGTTCTCCAGCTCCACCCGGCTGATGTTGGCGGAGTAGGAGGGCAGGCCCTCCAGAGGCAGGAACCGGGCGAACACGCCGTAGGGCAGCAGATACAGAAGCTCCGCAGCCTCCAGGCTCTCCTTCGCCCCGGCGGCCTCCGCCGCCTGCGCCTCCCCGAGGGAGAGGGCGATGTCGGGATCGCTGAACTCATACTCCTCGGCCACCGCCTTGGCCACCGTGTCCACCACAGCGGACAGCTGCTCCCGGCCGGCGGGAGAAACAAAGGTCACCTGCGCCTCCGAGGCGATGCCGGCCTTTTTCCCCGCCGCGGAGAAGCCGGCCAGCCGGAACGCATAGCCGCTCTTGTGGAACTGATACAGGACGCGGGCCGCCAGCTTGGCGGCATTGGCGCGCTCCTTACTGATGTCGTCGCCGCTGCGGCCGCCCAAAAGGCCGCTCACCGTCAGGGTGTAGGCGCCGCCGGCCGCGGGGGGCATCGGCAACGCCTTTTCCACCGTCAGGGTACGGGCCCCCGCCAGGGTGGTGTAGGTGCGGTACTCGCCGGCGCCGTCCAGGTTGATGAGCCGCCGAGCCTTGAAGTAGTCGGGCTTGAGGGCCATGGCCCCATAGAGTCCGTTTTCCTCCTGCACCGTGAAGCAGCACTCCAGATAGGGGTGGGGCAGCGCCTCGTCGGCGAGGATATCCAGCATATAGGCCGCGCCCATGCAGTCGTCGGCCCCCAGGGTGGTCCCCCGGGCCCGCAGATGGGTGCCCTCCACATACAGCTCCAGCGGGTCCTTCTCAAAGTCGTGGGTGCTCTCCGGCACCTTTTCACACACCATATCAATATGGGCCTGGATGATCACGCCCGGATGGTCCTCATAGCCCGGAGTCGCCGCCTTGTAGATCACCACGTTGCCCATATCGTCCTGCACATGATCCAGCCCTTTTTCCTGTGCAAAGGCCACGATCCAGTCGCTCAGGGCTTTTTCATTCTTCGAGCCGTGGGGGATCTTGCAGATCTCATTAAAATAGTAGCAATGTGGTTTCTTGACGTCGAACTGCATACTAATTCCCTCTTTCACCACATATTATACTCAAGACATTGTCAAGAATATGGACAATATCCTCTTCTTATGGTCAATGATGATAAGTTTTTCAGATGTTGTCAATAGCATATCATGAAATATGTGAATATTAACGTCGAAAACTTGTCAAACCGCGTCAATATCACTTCATAATTATTCTAACCTCCCTTTTTTGCCGGTAATTCTTACTTTTTTATGTAAGTTTTTACTGTTTTTTTGTGACAAATCGTGACCGCGCGCATAAAAAAGTAAGGAAAACCACACAATCTGTTCCACACCATGTAAGGGCTTCCCGCAGGGACAAAAAGAGACGGCGGCGCTGATGCATGTAAATCAGCTCCGCCGTCTTTCATAGACGGGCAAAACTTTATCATAGTGTGTATGGTAAACGGATTTCCTCCTGCGGCGGACGGTCCAGCCCTATGGACCGGTCCCCGCCCGCAAGATCCGACCCGCCCGCCGCCGGCTCCAGGAAAAGGCGCCCGCCCCTCAGGCCAAAAACAGTGAGACCGCGCAGTACACCAGAAGCAGGGCCAGCACGGTATTGACCGCCTTCCCATGCCGGGAAAACAACCGGGTAAAAGCAGATCCGAAGGCGGACCAGCACAGGGTGAAGGCAAACCCGATAAAGGCCAGCAGCATGGCAAAGCCAAACAGCGGCAGCACCTGCCCCTGGTAGTAGGGCAGGATGTACGCCTCCATGGACAAAATACCGTATACATAGATCTTGGGATTGATGAACTGCAGCAGCAGCCCCGATAGGAAGCCGCCCCGACGAGCGCTGTCCTCCCCTACGCCGGAGCTGCGGAAGGTCTCCCACGCCAGGTAGAGCATATACGCCGCCCCCGCGATCAGCATGGGCAGCTTGATCTTGGGGATCAGCGTCGAGAGCATCTGGCAGAATATGGCGCAGAGCGTCATAACGATGGAAAAGCCCGCCCAGATGCCCAGATTGAAGGGCAGCGCCCCCCGAAAGCCCTTCCGGCTGCCGTTGGATAGGGACATGATGTTGTTGGGACCGGGCGTCACCGCCGTCACCACAGCGTAGGTCAAAAAGGAAAACCAGTTGAACATATTTGACATCCCCCTCTTGGTCTGATATGCTGTCAATGGAGCAGCTTCGCCCCATTGATTTCTGTTATATTATACTATTAGTCTACTATATTGTCAACAAGGAGGATGCCTATGGACGTGACCCATGTTGTGGCCGAAAACGTCAAACGCGCCCGGGAGGAGAAAAAGCTGACGCTGGACGCCGCCGCCGCCGCCACAGGCGTCTCCCGGAGCATGCTGGCCCAGATCGAAAAAGGG
>CALVVV010000105.1 GCA_944363995.1 uncultured Bacilli bacterium | reverse complement strand
TCGATCACATAGCCGATGGTCTGGAAGGTGTAGAAGGAGATGCCCATGGGCAGCAGCAGGTCCACCAGCTGGAGCTGTCCGCCGCCGAAGAGGGCGGAGACGGCGTTGAGATTGACGATGGCGAAGTTGGTGTACTTGAGCACCGCCAATATGCCGAAGTTCAGCAGCAGCGCCGCCAGGAACCAGCCCAGCTTCTTCTTTTTCACCCGGGCCTTGTAGGCCTTCTTCTCCTCGGAGGTGAGGGCCTCCTTCCGGGCCTTCAGATAGGCGCTCTGCCGCTTCTGGAGGCGATCCATCCGCAGGGAGGCGTACCAGCACGTCACCGTGGTGACGGCGATAAAGATGAGGCAGCCCCATCCGGCAAAGGCATAGAAAATGTAGCTGGCCGCCAGCAGCAGCATCCACTGGAACCGTTTGGGCACCAGGTAGTACAGCGGAAACAGGATGGCCAGAAACAGGATAAATCCAAATGAGGTAAACAGCATGTCGTTTCAGCAGTCCTTGTCAAGAATTCTACTTCTCAGGCAGGGATCTCAGTCCTCATCGGACAGGCGCTCCACCAGCTCAAAGAGGGCCTGGGCGGAGTTGAAGTTCTCCGGGACGATCTCCCCGGCGGGGATGGACACGTCGAAGTTGGCGCTGATCTCGGTGACGATGCTGACGATGTCGAAGGAATCCAGCACCTTGTTGTCGATGAGGCCCGTCTCCGTGGCAAAATCCACCTCGGGGTGCAGGTCGCTGAGGATCTCCAGCAGTTCATCAAAGCTCATGGTCGTTCTCCTTTCTTGTTTCAGCGGGCGGCGGCCTGTTCCTTCAGGCGCTTGCGGTCGATCTTCCCGTTGGGGGTCTGGGGCAGCCGCTCCAGGCGGCGGACGCTGTTGGGCACCATGTACCGCGGCAGCTTCTCCTTGGTGTAGGCCACCACTTCCGCCGCCTCAGCCTCACCCGCGTAAAAGAGGGTGATCTTCTTTTTCCCATCGTCAAAGACGCAGCAGCACTGGCTCACCTTCGGCATCATGTTGGCGATGAGCTCGATCTCCCCCAGCTCGATGCGGTGGCCCATGTGCTTGATCTGATAGTCCTTCCGGGAGAGAAAAACAAGCTCCCCCTCCTGGTTGTACCGGGCCAGGTCCCCGGTGCGGTAGATGAGCTCCGGGTAGGCGTGGTTCAGAGGGTTCTGGACGAACACCTCCGCCGTCCGCTGGGGGTCGTTGTAGTAGCCCAGGGTCACACCGGTGCCCCGGATGCAGATCTCTCCCACCTCCCCGGGAGCCGCCGGCTTGTCATGCTCGTCCAGCAGCAATATCTCCGTATTGCGGAAGGGCCGGCCGATGGGGATGGCCTCGTCCAGGGCGAAGTCCCGCTTCACCTCGTAGTAGCAGCTCATGCCGGTGGCCTCGGTGGGACCATAGAGATTGATAAAGCGGGCGCTCGGCAGCACCTCCCGCCAGAGGCGGAACTGCTTGATGGGGAAGACCTCGCTGCCGAAGGCCACGGTGCGCAGGTACCGGGGCTTCACCTGCTGGAAGGCCCCCAGGCCGGAGACGATGGTCATGGCGGACACCACCCAGCAGATGGTGTTGATCTGGTGGTCGTTGAGGTACTCCACCAGCTTTACCGGCAGCATAAAGAGCTGCTTTGGCACCAGGTAGGCCGTGGCGCCGAATTTCAGGGTGGGGTAGACCTCCTTGAGGCAGGCGTCAAAGTACAGAGGGGTCTGGTTGCCGAACACCGTATCCTCATTGAAGCCCAGCACAGCGGAGAGATTTTCGATGTAGTCGATGACGGAGCGGTGGCAGGCGGCCACCCCCTTGGGCACGCCGGTGGAGCCGGAGGTAAAGACGATGTAGGCCGGGTCGATATCCAGGGCCCTGTCCCGGATGGCGGCCAGCGCCGCCTCGTCGATCTCCCCCGCGGCGGCCTCGTCATAGAGGTACACCTGCCCGGACCAGCCAAACCCCTTCAGAAACTCCGCTGTCTTTTCGTCGCAGACGGCGCAGCGGGGATTCAGGCTCTGGAAGATGAGCTCAATGCGGTGGGACGGCATCTCCTCGTCCAGGGGCACATAGTGGCACCCGGCGTAGAGGACGCCCAGAAACGCGGTGACCATCCGGGGATGGCGGCCCATGAACACCACCACCGGCTCCCGGTAATAGCCTCCCCGGCTGAGGGCGGTGCCCAGGGCTCGGGATTGGTCGTAGACCTCACGGAAGGTCAGGGAATCGGTCCCGTCGGAGTAGGCGGTCTTGTCCGGCAGGCGGACCACCGTTTCCTCCAGATAGGCCAGCAGATTCGTCATCATCGGCAAAGGCTCCTTTTCATGCGGCATTACCTGTTTTGCAAAGGATCACTCCTCCGGCGTGGCCGGATAGAGGGAGTGGTCAAACTCGTGGCTGTTGTGGTGGGCCTGGGAGTAAGCCTCCAGGAAGGCGTCGGTGACCATGAAGAAGTCGTCCCCCTCCCCTACCCGGGGGGTGGCGTCGAAGTGGTACCAGCCGTCGCCGCAGTTGATGAGGCTCCAGTAGTGCATGGCCCGGCCCTCCACATAGGTCTTTTCCACGTCGATGTTGGGAATACCCGCCACCTCGAACATTGCCTTGGCGGCAGCGAAATATACATAACAGTCGCCGCTGCGCTGGGTAAAGGCCTGGACGGCGGCCTTCTGCCAGTCCCCCTTGTCCGAGTGGGCGGTGTAGGCGATGTTAGCCCGACACCAGTCGTAGATGGCCTGGGCCACCTCCACCTGGGTCATATCAGCGGTGGTGATCTTGTCCAGCACCTTCTGGGCCTCCTCCGCCGCCAGGTCCGCGTAGTCGGAGGGCTGGATGAAGAAGAACCACGCGGAAGCCTCGGCGGTATTACCGGAGTGGTCCGTGGCCCGGTAGGTCACCAGGTAGGCCCCCGCCTTGGTGGGGTCCACCTGGCTGGAATCCACCTCCAGCGTCACGTCCTCATCGTAATCGTCGGTGACGGTGACCCCTTTTTTATAGGCCACCGTCTCCCCCAGGAGGACATTGCGGTCCGCCACGCCGGAGATCACCGGCGGCGTGGTGTCCTCGATGACGGTAAGCGCGGCGGTGACACGGGAGGACATGCCGTTCCCATCGGTGAGGACCACCGTTACCAACCGCTCCCCGGGGACCGTGAAATCCGGCTGGGCATCAAACGCCGCCGTTACCGGCTCCACGCCGGTGATATCCGTCACAAAATCCTCCGGGGCCAGGATGTCCACCGTAAAGCAGGTCTGATCCACCGCTGCGGCGGTGGGTGGATCGGGCTGGATCTCCGGCTGGGCCGTTTCCCACAGCCGGGGCAGCAACAGTCCGATCCCCAGCCCCAATCCCAGGCAAAAGAGGATCAGCAGCAGCGACCAAAGGCCGCTTCGCCCCCGGCTGTGCCGACCGCCGGCGGCGGCGCGCCGGCCGCCTCGCCGGGCCGGTCCCTGAGCGCTCCGGCCTCTGTCCACATGATTCGACACGCGATCACCGTTCCTTTCCCCGCAGCGCCGCGAGGACGGCTTCCGGCCGCGGGTAAAGGCCGGTGCGTCCGGGGAATCCTTCCCCTTTCTGCGACATTTTCAACATTGTATTATAGGCGCAAAGCAAAAGAAAGTAAAGGCATATTCTGATAACAAATATAAACAATTCCGTTACAACGCTTTGACGGTTCACCGGGCCTTTTTGTTCTTCTTTTCGCCGTTTTTTTACTGTGGAGCGGACGGCCGCGCCGCCAAATGCGTTTTCCCGATTTTGGGGAAAAC
>CALVVV010000104.1 GCA_944363995.1 uncultured Bacilli bacterium | reverse complement strand
TCATTTCCCATTGTCACGAGTTCGCAATCGGCTGTATTACCACCGATACCAAAGTTTGAAAACCATGTTGCATACACAGTGGGATCTACTTCGTCCGGCAGATGGAGCGTGATATAAAAACTTAAGTCGCCAGTTCCATCATCTGCTAAGTTTTCAACCGAAAAATCAGAAAATTCAACTTCTGCCTCTATACTGGGTAATGCAACGGACTCATGATAGTTTACCGTGTAGTCTCCTGTTTCATCTGGGACAACTGCACGACCGCCACCACAACCTACAAGGCCCAGCATAAACGCGATTGTCAATATGATTGAAAGAACTCTTTTATCACGACACATAGAAATCCCTCCTCGAATTATTCACTCTCTGCCAATTACATTATTTTGCCGAGCAAATATTGAAAGCACATGATCTGTATTGTCATAATGCCATACCCGCCGCATATACCGGTAATCAATCGCCGTAAGTTCGTTGACTCCTTGATCTTCAGGTATTGAATGAACCAATCCAAAAACATTACGGCCATCAGAACAACGCATATCCAAAAGTTCCCACCAAAGGCCAGGAACATCGGCAGTGAAAAAATATAACTTATCAGCACACCTGTGCATCGGGCGCAGAGTGGAAATTGAAACCCTTTCCAAAAGAAACTGCGATCTGCACGCTGATGGCACCCGGCTCTATGACCATAAATCATTAGTGAGCAGTATATTTTAAGCAGGTTTTCTTTCATTCTTTTTTCTCATGTTTGGATTCATAATCTTTTACAGACTGGCTGGTTTTATGTAAATATCTGGCTGCTTGCATCCGTTCCGCTGCATCTTGTGTCGCTTGGAATTTAGCGGAAAAACTAGGGTCTGCCTCGGCCAGTATCTTTTTGGCTTTTTTGGATCTCCTGGAATGAACCAGAAGATAGATTCCACATACGACAGCAACCAGAAGGCTAATTTCTGAATCACCTGCAAATGCCACAACTCCTCCGAATATTAGGCCAAGCATGGCAATACTACCCCAAAGATCATGCTTAACTGTTTTCGCACATTTCTTTAGTAAAGGGTCATCTCCATTTGCATACTTATTGAGTAGCCCTTGGTAGTCATCTACAGCCGCAGAATGTTCTGCCTGAGTTTTCGCAACATCTGCTTCGATTTCCTCATGGGTTTTGTCGCCTGCGGCGCTTAGAATTTCCCTTTGCTTCTGGTAATTCTTGGCCGCCTCCCGTTCTTCTTTTTCTTTGGCCTTTACATCTGCTTCGGTAAACTTTTTCCCACAATCACGACAGACCCAGAATTCTTCTGTTGAAACGTCAGAACCACAGAGTCCGCACAGTATTCCTAGAGGCCCAAGTAGCAGGAAGCCACAGCAGGAATCAGAAGCAGAAAATGGACTGCCGCTTGTGCGGGTTGCAAATTGAATATTTTCTGAACCACATTTTGGACATTTCATAAATTTTACACAATCCTTTCCAGAGGCAAGTTCCCTCCCGAGAACCCCTGCGAGGCGTTACCTCTTTTGGGTTATTTTAACCCAAAAGAGGTAACATTGACAAGCCCTATCCTGTACCCTTTCCTTACATATTTGCAAAGAAAGAGGTGCAGGGAGCATAAAAATCGGAGAAGCGGTGCGGCAACGGATCATCGAGCTTTGCCAGGAGCGAAACATGTCTATCAATGCACTATCCATTCAGAGTGGTGTTACGCAATCCACGGTGAACAACATTATCAGCAGGCGGAACAATAGTACAACAGTCGCTACGATCCAGAAACTCTGCGACGGTTTGGGCATGACAATCACTGAATTTTTTCAATCGGACCTGTTTTCTGACATCGAGCAGGAGATCAAATAACCCATGGACGGCTTGCGTCCATGGGTTATTTTTACAATCCGGCCTGGGCCCGGATATAGGCCTCTATGGCGGCTTTCGGAACCCGCCAGACCCGGCCATTCCGGTAAGCCTTGAGTGTTCCGCTGGCTAGAAGTTCATAAAGTGCATTTTTCCCGATTTTAAGGGCCTCACAGGCCTCCTCTGAGGTCAGCAGGTCATCGTACCCCTCCAGCATTTGGGCACCCCCTTCCACAGTTCTGGCAGCCTGTAACGCCGCATACAGAGCACAGACACTGGGCCTCGTGTTTCCTCTTTTCACGGTTGCGGGGCCTGCACTGGCTGGACAGGAGTCCCATCTTGAAGATCTGCTGGTAGGTAGCGACCTCATTCCGTCCCATCAGCAAGGCAATTTTGGAAATTGAAGTGCCGCTCCAAAACAGTTCCTCAAGGGTTTGCAGGTCATCAGGGCTCCAGTAGTCCCCGGAGCGTTCCGGGGGCTTCGAGCCCCTTCTCAACGCAATCAGAGCCTCTTGATAGTTGTTCATGATTTCTCAGTCCCCTTTTCACTTGATTTGGATTTACTGAGATGTTAGTTGCATACAAATCAGTTCAAAATTTCAGTAAATTCGCTATAATTTGCTTGAATATTATCCTCTTGGAATTACCCTGGGGCTACCAGGGAAACAAAATTCAGGAGGAAAATACCATGAAAGAAAACACCTGTATCTGTACCTGCTGCCACGAAGAATATCCCATGTCGCAGTACCAGGAGGTCAACGGCACCCCAGTCTGTCCTCGGTGCCTGGAAGAGGAAACGGTTCTCTGTAGCCGCTGTGGAGACCGGATTTGGAACGATGACAATGCTGGAGACTGCGACACGCCCCTCTGCCAGCTCTGCTATGACCGTTATTACACAAACTGCGAACACTGCGGTGTGTTGCTGCCCTATGACAGTGCCCGCTACACACGAGACGATGAAGACGAAGAATTCCCTCTGTGTGATGCGTGCTACACCCGCACAGCGCAAGAATACTCGATTCAGGATTACTACTATAAGCCCTCTCCCATCTTTTATGGGGAGGGCCCTCGTTTTTTGGGGGTAGAGCTGGAAATCGACGGAGCTGGGGAGAGCACTCGAAACGCGAGGGAACTGCTGGAGATTGCTAACGGGCGGGGGCTGGATCGCCTCTACTGTAAGCATGACGGGAGCCTGGAGGATGGCTTTGAGCTGGTGACTCACCCCTTGACGCTGGAGTATCACGAAAATGAAATGCCTTGGGCGGAGATTTTGGCTCAGGCAGTAGACATGGGCTATACCAGCCATCAGGCCGGAACCTGCGGGCTC
>CALVVV010000103.1 GCA_944363995.1 uncultured Bacilli bacterium | reverse complement strand
CTTCTAAATTAATATTTTGAAAAACTTTATTTTTTATATTACTTTCTTTTTTCTATTTAGTTTCGCAAATATCTAAATAATGATCTTATAATTTTAATTTATTTTATATATTAAGATGTTCTTCGACTACCAAGTTGACTAATAACTTCTCTAGAAGCCTTATTGGCAGTAGAAAATATCTTATTAATAAAATCTGAATTAATAGTATCTGTATAGGCATACCCTTGAATAACTGAAGCAAAGAAAGCATCTCCAGCCCCTGAAGAATCAATTACTTTTGCAATAACTTCAGGTTCTTTATCAACAGCTTTTAATTCATCGTTTTCTTTAAAAATGAAGGTAGCACCTTTTTTTCCTTTTGTAACAACTAACAAATCTAAGTCAAGTAAATTAAAAAATTCAAATTCATTTTGAATTTGTAAACGTTCAAATAATAAAGATTTAACCGTTTCATTTAATTGAATTAAATTTGCTGTTTTAAAAAACATCGTTAAATATTGTTTTGTAAAATGCTCAATAAAACGAACATGTCCAATATCTAAACAAACTTTTTTCTTTTGAAGATTTGAAATAAAATCAAAATTAATGGTTTCAAATTTATCTAACAGAACATAAATATCATTTTCCAACATATCTTTTGGTAATTCTATTGGAAGATTATCCCTAAAAAATAGAGTGCGTTTGTTAGTAATTGGCGAATACCAACTATGAATAATACTGTTATCTCCTAATTCACTTTGATTTGGAATGATAATATTCATGATAGAAGTTGAAATATCATCACGGCGAACAAGGTCAGTGTTTACATTACCTGTTTTTAAAGAAGAAAGGGCAATATCACCTTCTTTATCTTTACCACAAGTACCAACAGCATAACAAGTTTCACCTAGATAAGATAAGTTATATAGTGTGTTCCAGTTACTACCACCGCCATCTTGTTTGATTAATTCTAAATCTCCATTATAGATATTATCTAATATAATATCTCCATGAGATATAAATAATTTAGACATAATCCATTCCTCCCATTGGAAATTATATTATAAAAAAGCAAAATATACAAGTATTTCTGGGATAAAACAGCAAAATATTCAGAAAATTTACATAATTTTACAATAAAAGTGTAAAAATGCGATATATGTACAAATTTCAAGATTTGTGGTATAATTTTAACAGTTGCGAATTTGAATAGAGAAGAAAAGGGAGAAGATTATGAAAATAAAAAATACAATAAAAGCATTTCAAGGAAGAACAATTGATAAAACAAAAAGATTTCACAGACAATTGGAATTAAAAAGATTAGAAAAATATGCCAATGAAATTGATATGGTATTAACCTTATATAACAAAAAAAGTTGTGATGAAACTATGATGATAAAAGGACTTAGAAGATCCTCAGGTGAAACTACAGTTAGAAAAACACACCAAGAAGATGTGGAAAAAATCACCAAGGAGATTGCTAAAAAATTAGGGTTAAATGAACAAATTGTAGGAATCATGGGAAAACACCATGATGTTGGTCATACTTTTTTAGGCCATAGTGGAGAATGGTGGATATCAAATATTCAAGAAGATGATGGATTAGGAAATGTATGCCATAATGCAGTCGGTAGCAGAGAACTCGTTTTTACAGAACATATCTATGATCAAATCATAGAAAAAATAAAAGTACATAACCCAGAAATTGGACCTAAAGAATTAGGTAAAATAAGAGAATCTTTATGGCTTATCATGGATGGTATTAATACACATAATGGAGAAACAGCAGAAAAAGAATATATACCAAATGCTAGTAAGACAGAAAGAGAATTTGAAACAGAAATTTTAAAATGTTATGGTATAAAAGGATATGACAGAACGATTAAACCAGCAACAACAGAAGCTTGTTTAATGAGATTAGCAGATCAAATTTCATATATTCCATTAGACATGGTAGATGGATTAAGAGAAGGATTAGTAAGAGATAAAGATGGAAATATTGTGGATACATTAGATGAGGATTATATGCGTGTTTTAACAGCTTTAGGAATTGATAAAGCAGAAATTGATATGGCGAATAAAGAAAAATCCTATTCAAAAATAGCAGAAAGATTAAAAGAAATTTTTGTAAATGATGTTATAGCCAATAGTACAAAAGGAAAAATTACCATGTCTCCAATCGTTATGACATTGATGAATGAATTAAGAAATTTGAATAATCAAAAAGCAGTAGATAATGTTATACTAAAAGAAGATCAAGAAACCTATCCACCAGCAATTCGTAAGTTAAGAGATAAATATGCAAAAATCTTTTTAGACGAAAGTTTGGATGAAAAAATTAAGCAAAGAAGTGAAGAAGGTAGTCAACATCAAGGAAAAAGAGAATGTAATAAACTTTTAGCTATGACATTAAGACTTTCACAAGATGAAATGGAAACAGAAAATGAGGGTGAAGTAGAAACACCATCAGAATATAGTGAAAATGATGAAAAATTTATCAGATATGTATTAAAATCAGATACAAGAGATTTACAATTTACAAGAAGAACTGCCCAAATAGCTTTAAGGGAATCTATTGGAGAAGAATTAGATATTGCTAGAGACCATGTGTTAAGGCAAAAACTATATAGAGATAAGGAAGAATTAGGATTAGACTATACGAAGAAAAATGCAAGAATAAAATCATATATCTCTCGTTACATGAGAAAGTTAAATAATGGAGAAATGATTGGATATAATGCAGAAACTAGAAAAGCAGAAATAGAAACCATATATAAAGGTGTACTTTCAGGGAAATTACCTAAATATTATGATGATATGAAAGTAAGAGTGGCAGAATTGATGGCTGGTAAATATATTGCTTCATTAAATGATTCTGAGTTTTTACAACTATTAAAAAAAGAAGGATTGGTTTCACAAGAACAAGCAGAATCTTTAACAAGAAAATATAGAGACATAAAAGATTTAAAAGATGAGGTATATATACAAAGTAACTGGAAAACTGTATCAAAGGCACAAAAAGAAAATACTAGAATACAAGGAGAGGTAAAATAAAAGATATTTATGAATATTTTAATAACGATTAATAAAAAATATATAAAACAAGTAAATATATTATTAAATTCTATTCAGTATTCTAATACAAAAGAAAATTTTAA
>CALVVV010000102.1 GCA_944363995.1 uncultured Bacilli bacterium | reverse complement strand
CAGCGAGGTGAAGGACGCCCACGACCGCAACGCCAACGTGGAGGTGGCCTATCTGCTCCAGCAGATCGAGGAGCACGACGGCGTATGCGTGCTGGCCACCAACCTCATCGGCAACATCGACGCCGCCTTCATGCGGCGCATCACCTATGTGGTCCACTTCCCCTTCCCGGACGCCGCCGCCCGGGAGGAGATCTACCGCCGCACCATCCCCCGGGAGGCCCCCCTGGACGACGATATCGACTGGGCCTTCCTGGCGGAGAAGTTCGAGCTCTCCGGCGGACATATCAAGAACATCGTCCTCTCCGCCGCCTTCCTGGCGGCCCTGGAGGACCGGCCCATGGGCATGTCCCACCTGCTGCGCGCGGCGGTGGGCGAGCTGAAAAAGAATGAGATCGTTGTGGTCCGGGAGGAGCTGCGGGAGTACGCGGACCTGCTGGACTGAAAAGAGAGATACACACCCGGTTATAGATTGATCAATCAGGAGGAAACGACCATGACCATCACGAAAAAGACAGAGGGAACCGCACTGACCATCGCCCTGGAGGGGCGGCTGGACACGTCCACCGCGCCGGAGCTGGAGGCGGAGCTGCGCGCCAGCCTGGGGGGCGTCTCCCATCTGACGTTGGACCTGGCAGAGCTGCTCTATCTCTCCTCCGCGGGCCTGCGGGTGATCCTGGCGGCCCAGAAGCAGATGAACCGGCAGGGCAGCATGACGGTGATCCACGTCTGCGATGAGATCATGGAGGTCTTTGAGATCACCGGATTTGTGGATATCCTCAATATCGAGTGATCGGGAAATGAGGCAGCTATGGGAATCAAACAATCCGCCCGAGAAAACATATTTGTCCGAAAATCGTTCTATAGTTTCTTTCTGCCCAGCCTGATGTCCTGTCTGGGCCTGGCGATCGGCGGCCTGGCGGACTGCGTATTCGTGGGCAACGTGGTGGGCTCCGTGGGCCTGACCGCCATCAGCATCGGCCAGCCCATCTATATGCTGTTCAACACCATCAGCTACTCTTTGTCCATCGGCGGCTCCATCCACTACGCCAACGCCCTGAGCGAGGGGCGGGAGGCGGACGGCAACCAGATCTTCGCCAATGTGCTGCGCACCGACCTGCTGCTCAACATCACCCTGTGCGTCCTGGGGCTGCTCTTCCTGCCCCAGCTCCTGTCCTTCCTGGGGGCGGGGACGCCGGGGACCGAGGTGTGGGCCAACTGCGAGGCTTTGGTCCGGGCCCAGCTGCTGCTGGTGCCGGTGATGTTCTGCCAGGGCCCCTTCTACTACTTCATCAACTGCGACAACAATCCCAAGCTGGCCGCCGTGGCTCTGGTGACCAGCAATACCCTGGACATCATCTTCAACTACGTTTTCGTGGTGCTGATGGACATGGGCGTGGCGGGCTCGGTGTACTCCACCGGCCTGGGGGCCGCCGCCATGATCCTCATCAGCCTCACCCACTTCATCCGCAAAAAGGGCTGCCTGCGGTTCACCTGGTCCCGCTATCAGATCTCCCAGGTGATCCAGTCCTTCCGCACGGGCTTTGCCACCTCGGTGCAGTACATCTATCAGTTCGTCACCATCCTGGTGTGCAACCGCCTGCTCATGGCCATCAGCGGCGATCTGGGGGTGGCGGTGTTCGGCATCGTGTTCAACGTGGCTCTGCTGGCCTCCTCGGTGTACGACGCCATCAGCATGGCCCTGCAGCCCATGGTGAGCACCTTCCACGGGGAGTGCAACAAGTCCAATATCCGCTGCACCCTGCGCCAGGCCTTTCTGGTGTCCCTGGTGGTCAGCGTCCTGCTGGCCGCCCTGCTCACCGCCATTCCCCAATGGGTCAGCTTCGCCTTCGGCCTGCGCTCCGCGGAGGAGATCGCCATGGGCGTGGTGGCCATCCGGATCTATGCCCTGTGCGTGCTGCCCTCGGGGATCAACATGGTGCTGACCTACTACTATCAGGCCCTGGAGAAGGAATTTACCAGCTATCTGCTCTTTACCCTGCGCTCCTTCGTGTTCTTCCTGGCCTTCAGCGTCCTCTTCAGCCAGTTCGGCGTGGATATGTTCTGGTGGACCTATCCCGCCATGGAGCTGGCCACCCTGGTGGTGCTGTGCATCTATAACCAGAGGAAGGGCTCCTGGACCTATCTGGACGAGGATGAGAGCCAGGTGTTCAGCTCCTTCCTGGACAGCCGGGACGCCGACCTGGGAGCGGTGGAGCAGGAGGTGTCCGCCTACCTGGAGGGCATCGACGCCACCCCCACCCAGACCTATTTCGCCACCATCGCCGTGGAGGAGGTGTGCGGGGTGATCCTGGCCCGGGCCTTCTCGGTGAACGAGGGCTATATCCAGTTCACCATCGTCCCCCATGAGGACGGCACCGTGACCATCCACCTGCGGGACAACGCCAAGGAGTTCAACCCCTTTGCCATGAACACCGATGAGATCAGCCTGGAGGAGGGCACCGGCCTGGACGCCATCGGGGTGAAGGTGATCAAGAGCAAGGCAAAGGAATTTTTCTACCGCCGGTATGCCGGATTCAATACCCTGGTGGTCCGCGTCTGACGGAGCCGGGACGAGAGGAGGCGAGCGTGTATGAGAGGGAAGCTGCGTATGACCCTGGGACAGAAGATCGTGGCCATGACCGTGGCCATGGCCGTGACATTGTGCGCCACCGCGCTGTTCGTCAGTTATCGGACGTACCAGGGGCGGACCACCGCCTTTTATGCCCAGCTGGCCCACAACGCCGCCGCCATCCTGGCCAGCCAGCTGGACCCGGAGGAGCTGGACCGCTACTACGAGACCGGGGAGATGGACCAGCGCTATTATGAGATCCAGGATTTCCTCACCGATCTGGCCAGCAACAGCAACGTGGAATACCTCTACGTGGTGCGGCCCCACGGCATCGGAGTGACCTTCCTCTTCGACTCGGACATGGAGACCGGGGAGAACGGGGACTACACCTCCGGCGGCTACTGCGCCCTGG
>CALVVV010000101.1 GCA_944363995.1 uncultured Bacilli bacterium | reverse complement strand
CAGGGCAGCGCGGAAATCTACCGGAAGCTGCTGCCGGTGGCGTGTGAAAATCTGCCGAAAATATGGGAAGCGGCAGAAAAAGATGGGCAAGCTCTGGTCCTGGAAGAATACATTCAGGGAGATTCCCTTTCGTTCCTGTTGGAAGATGGCAGAACATTGCCTCCACGACAAGCGGCATCCATTGTACGACAGGTATGCGGGGCCTTGTGGGTCCTCCACTCCATGGGGATCATCCACCGGGATGTAAAGCCAAGCAATGTGATCCTGCAGGGCAAGACTGCTGTGCTCATTGACTTTGACGCCTCCCGGAAATATGACGCGTCCTCCCGGAAGGACACCCAGGTGCTGGGGACGGTAGGATATGCCGCTCCGGAGCAATATGGCTTTACCCAGACAGACAGCCGTGCGGATATCTATGCGGTGGGCGTTATGCTCAATGTGATGCTCACCGGAGAGCACCCCTCCCGGACCCTTGCCAAGGGACATCTGGGACGTGTGATCCAGCGGTGTACCATGATCAGTCCCCAGCGGCGCTATCCCAACATTCTGCGGCTGATAGAAGATTTATAAGGTGTATGAAGAGGAAGGAGAAATCAAATGGAGCAGAAAAAGAAGTGCCGGTATTGCGACGCAGAGCTGCCGGCGCCGGCGGATTTCTGCCCGGTATGCGCCAAGAGCCAGGCGGATAAGCAGGTCATGACCGCGCCCGGCCGCCGCTGGAAAAGGCCCTTGACTGCGGTTTTGACCATTGTTTTGGTGCTGGCTGTTGTCGGTGTTTCTGTATGGCAGATGCAGCGTCTCCGCCAGAGTTCCAGCGGAATGCGTTATGAGGGGGACGCTCAGATCTACTATACCGACGCCGACGGCAGCTACAACCTGTTTCTGATGCTCAACGCCAGGAATCCGGCCCGTCCGGAGAGCGAGACCCATGCGGAGCTGCGTACGGGTGAATCCGCCGCTTCCCCCTCCCAGCTGTGGATCGAGCCGGAGGAGGGGGCCGGGAGCCAGGAGGAATTCCTGGCCAGGGTGGACAGCTACTCCGTCCAGACCGTGCCCCTGGACGGGGCTCAGGCTATGGACTACTCCCTGCCCAAGCCCAACCGGGATTTTCCGGGGGCGGCTCTGGTCTCGGATATCTACTATACCGCCGATTGCGGCACCAACGAGGTCGTTTGGACGCTGAACATGAAGAACGGCGATGTGATCTGCCTGACCCAGCGGGTAGTGACCTCCTTGATGGATACGCTGGTGTACGATTCCTCCAACGCCAAATTGGAGACGGCAGAGGACCTTCAGGCCCTGTTGAACCAGGTCAACAGCGAAGCAGGCGAAAACACGGTAGTAGAGATTTA
The DNA here is from genome assembly GCA_944363995.1 of uncultured Bacilli bacterium. Classification (GTDB taxonomy): domain Bacteria; phylum Bacillota_I; class Bacilli_A; order RF39; family UBA660; genus Faecisoma. The sequence continues at coordinate 1,592 of CALVVV010000101.1, read as the reverse complement.
TCTGCCCCCGGTCACCTACGAAGGAGATTGGGAGATGACCGGGCGGGGCATCAACCTCTTCGGCAGCTCCGAGGGAGACAAGCAGACCACATTTACCGGGACTCTGACCGCCGCGCCAGAAAATTACGAGGTGATGGACATCGAGGGCATCACCTTTGCCGGCCAGGGCGGCACGGGGCTGATCGCCTCCACGGGAGTCAATCTCAGAGACTGCACAGTTGTCGGCTGGGACACCGGCGCTCTGGCCCAGGATCACGGCTGGATCTCCGCCCAGTTCTGTACCTTTGAGGACAACGGCGTGGGGCTGGAGTTTAACTTCGGCGTGTCCCACTACAGCGACCCCAACTATAAGGGCAACCAGTTTCTCAATAACGGTACAGCCCTCCGGCTCACCCGGATGACCGGCAAAGAAACCCTGACCTTTACCTACTGCTCCTTCTTGGGAAACGGTACAGATATCGACAACATCTGCGACCACGCTGTGGATACCTCTGATGCGGTATTCGACTGAGGGCTGAGATATCTGCCGGCGCTTTTATATTCCTGCGGCCTCCTTGCCGCAGGGATATTTTTGTGTCCAACTATGCAGCCAGCTTATTTTTTTACACCCCGGCCATTGTTATAATGGCGATATACAAAATGGGGGATTTCTGAAAAGTAAGCGGCAGAAAGTTCCACCATCGGAAGGAGAATGTGGAAAACATGTACAGGAGATTGAGACGCTGGGCGGCGCTGGCGCTGGCCCTGGTGCTGGCCCTGAGCCTGCTGCCCATGGCGGCGGCGGTGCCGGCAGAGGATCAGGTGACGCTGAACGGCAGAACCTACACGGTGCGTCTGGGGATGGCCAGCAAGGAGTGGGACGCAGGCAGCCAGGCCGAAGTTACAAAATATCGCCCCCGTAGTATGGAAAGAGGCATCATCTCCAGCAGCGAGCAGACTCAGTGGGACTACTATGTTCTCCTGTATGATTTTGATCTGGATACCGAAGCCTCTCCGGAGGATTATCAACAATTCTGGAACACATATGACGTCAAGGTGTCTGTCTCGAACCAGGAGGCCGCACCGGTCTCTCTGACCGGGCTTGCCGCTGCGGCAGATGGATATCGTAAATATGTGACCGTCACTGTCACCGGCCCCTGGTCCGGCAGCATTGATGTGGAATTCACACTAAAGCAGGGAGCGGATACCGGCTCCGGTACCGGCGGTCGCACCTCCGGCTGGGTGTCTATCCGGCAGGCCCAGGAGCTGACGTCAAATGACGGCAGCAATTATCCGATCAATGTTTCCAGCGCGTCACAGGGCCAGCTGTACTATTTCTATATTGATCTGGGCAGCCGTCAGGGGGCTGCGGTGACCGGGAGTCTGACCGGCAGCGGCAGCCTCTCTCTCGTGGACGGCGAGACCAACTGGCGTCTTTGGGACAAGCAGGGAAGTTCTGTCGACGAAACAGTGAACGCACAGGGGCGATTCCTCTTGTTTTCTGTGCGTAGTGATGATAATTCGGTCAGCGGTTCCATCCACGTGGAAGTGGAGCAGCCCAGACTCCTGTTCCGCTATATGGACAGCGATGACGGAAATTCCTGGTATGAAAG
>CALVVV010000100.1 GCA_944363995.1 uncultured Bacilli bacterium | reverse complement strand
CCTTCAAACAAAAAAGCCACACACCCGCTCAAAGGCGCTTGAGCGAGTGTGTGGCGAAAAAGGTGATCGAATCCAGAAAAATCCACGCAATTTTCAAAGAGAGTATAGCGATTGCAGGTCAGTCTGTCAAGAGGATGTTGAAATTTCACTTAGGAGCGGATGCTGCGGCGGGAACGAATCAGTTCCAACATATCATTTTTCATACTGTTCTTCTCCCTCACAAACAGAATACAACAACATACGAACTACTTCTGAAAATTCTCTCATAGTGAATACTGTGTGGCAAAGAGTTAGGTTTTTGTCTGATTATCTTAAATAAATCAGCGCATCACCGTGATTTACATTGCCGGTGTGTACTGTCAGACCGGGGTAATCATCCGAGTTTGTTACAACGACCGGGGTAGTCACAGGCAAACCTTTGGAGCGGATGAAGTCCATATCAAACTCCAGCAGCAATTGACCGGCTTTAACCTTGTCGCCGGTTTTTACATGGGCGGTAAATCCTTGGCCGTTTAACCCCACTGTGTCCATACCAACATGGATCAAAAGGTCTGTATCCTCTGGTCCGCTCATGCCTATGGCATGCAGCGTTTCAAACAGATTTGTGATTTCTCCATCGCAAGGTGCATATACCCGTCCTTCTTCCGGTTCGATGACAACGCCCTGTCCCATCACCCCGGAATTGAACACCTCATCCTTACACTCGCTCAGCGGCTTTGCCTCGCCACGAATAGGGGCAACGATTACGTTTTTTGTCAGGCCATCTGCCCCTGCGGTCGGAGCATCAGAGCGCTCGTCCTGTAAAACAGGTGCTTTCTGTGCAGGTGTGGCATCTGTGCGCTTGCGGTCCGGTTCGTCTTTGTAGGTGAACCAGGTGATCACAAATGTAACAATGACGGCAATTACAGCAACTACGATACACACAAGCATGCTGTACAGCGGGTTTTCGCCCGGAGCTGGGTTGGGATTGATAAATGCCGGCCATGCAAACAGGCCTAAACCGCCGGAAAGATAGGACTTGACACCCAGCAGCCCGATCACTGCGCCGCCAATGCCAGAGACCACGCAGGAAAGCAGGAAAGGCTTTTTCTTCGGCAGGGTAATACCGTAGATGGCCGGTTCACTGATTCCAAAGAAGGCCGAGATCATCGCAGGAATTGCAATACCGCGGGTCTTCGTGCTCTTGGTTTTAAGCACGACCGCTGCCAGGATACCGAACTCCGTCCAGGAACAGACGTTGTTGGGGGAGAGCACAATGTCATACCCCAGCGTACCGATGTTGGAATACATCAGCGGGATCAGACCCCAGTGCAGGCCAAACATGACCAGCACCTGCCAGAATGCGCCAACCAGAGCGCCCGCAACTGCGCCGCCGACGACCGGAAGATTAAAAATCAAGCCAAAGAACCACTGCAGCGCGCCGCACAGCAGCGAGGAAACCGGGCCAACGACAAGGTAGGTCAGCGGCAACATAACGCAAACGGTGCAAAGTGGTACGAGAAAAAGCTTGACTGTGTCCGGGAAGATTTTGCGGAAGAACGGATACACCCATTTCGCCGTGACCAATGAGGCCAGCAGCACCGGCACCACAGAGCTGGGATAACCGGACGCGGGGAAGAAAACCGGTAATTTTAAAAAGGTTGTGGTGTAGCTCATCTCAAACGCTGTGCCGGCAAAAATCGTGCCAAGTGGACTGGAACCCTGCATGGCGACCATATTGGGGTAGACCAGCCCGACGCCGATTGCCATGCCGATGAACTCATCAAAGTTCAACTTTTTGGCGCAGGTATAGCCGAGAAAAATCGGCAAAAAGTAGAAAAATCCATCACCAAACGCATACAACACCTGATAGGTGCCCCAGCTGGGGTCCATCCATCCCATTGAGACACTGAAAGCCAGCAGGCCTTTGACGATGCCCGATGCACCCAGACAGCCCAGGATCGGCTGCATACAGCCGGAGATCACATCAATAAAACGGTTGAGCAGATTGGGTTTTGCGCCGCCTGCGCCCTCTCCCAGGGCGTTTCCGCTTTCATCTGCAAGGCCCTCTGCCAGTTGTTCCAGATGACCGACCGAGATGACTGCATCGTACACATCGCTCACCTGATTGCCAATAACCACCTGGTACTGGCCGCCTGCCTGAATAACCGTGACAATGCCGTCGGTTTCTTTCAGAACGTCTGTGTTGGCTTTGCTCTCGTCCTTCAAATTGAAGCGCAGCCGGGTGACACAGTGCCGGATTCCTGTAATGTTGGACTTGCCACCGACATTTTGTAAAATAATGCGAGCAAGGCCATCATATTTACTTGCCATGATTTATCCTCCTTGGTCGTGCCCCTATTTCTCACGCCGCGGCGCGGCAGAATGCCCACCGTCAGTCCAAGTCTTCGCCGTTGGAGGCGATGACCTTTTTGTACCAGTAAAAACTGTCTTTGCGGCGGCGCTCCAATGTGCCGGAGCCGTCGTTCTGTTTGTCCACATAAATAAAGCCGTAGCGCTTTTTCATCTCGCCGGTGCCATTGGAAACGAGGTCGATGGGGCCCCACATCGTGTAGCCCAGCAGCGGCAGGCCGTCCTCCAGAACTGCTTTTTTCATCTCCTCGATATGTGCGCGCAGGTACGCGATACGGTACGGGTCGTGGATGGAGCCGTCCGGCTCCACCGTGTCGTTTGCGCCGAGGCCGTTTTCCACGATGAACAGCGGCTTGCGGTAGCGGTCGTA
>CALVVV010000099.1 GCA_944363995.1 uncultured Bacilli bacterium | reverse complement strand
GCCATCAGGGCCGCAGCGCCGCCCAGAGCTGCCACGTACAGCAGCACCTGGCTGTGGTCCCCGGTCTGGGGCACGTTGTTCTCCGGCTTCTGGGTGCCCTCGGGGGAGCCGGAGGCCTGGGGCTGGTCGCTGGGCTGGGTCTCGCCCTCGGCGGTGAGGCCATTCATGGCGTCGCTGAGGGCGGCCACAGCGGCGTTCACGGTAGCCTGGTCGTCCTCAGAGAGGCTTTCGTCAGCCATCACGGCCTGAGCTTCGGCCAGGGCGGAGCGGAACACGGCCACGGACTCGGCGGTGTAGCCCTCCAGGTTGAGGTTCTCAGCCTTGCCCACGAGGTCTTCCAGGATGGACTTGTCTGCCTTGAACCGCTGGGCCAGAATGGCGTCCAGCAGGGCGTCTGCCACGGGCTGCACGTCGGAGTCCAGGGCGTTGGGGTCGTCATAGACCTCCTGGGCGTTGGCCCGAGCGTCCACCAGCTGCTGCCAGTGGTCAGCCACATACTTGTCGGCGTTGTCCATCATGGTCTGGGCCCGGTTCAGGAGCAGTTCCAGCATATCCTTATCGGCCTTGGTGAAGTCCAGCAGCTGGATGGCCAGCACCAGATCGTCCCAGGCACCCCACACTTCATCGGTGGTGGCGTTGGGGTCGTCCAGCACGGCCTTGGCCTGGTCCAGAGCCTTCTGGTAGAACTCGGCCACCATGGGGATGAGGTTGCTGGTGTCGTAGCTCAGGGCCTTCTCATAGGTCTCTTGCAGCAGGCTCTTGTCCACGGCGGGGGTCTCGGTCTCCACTTGGGCGGTGATGGTCACGTCGTGGTCGGGCATGACAAAGGTGGTGGTGGTGGCGGTGGCGTCGGCAAACTCCACGCCTTCGCCCACCCAGCCGGTGAAGGTCTGGTTGTCAGAGAGCTGATTGACGGTGATGGTCACGGTGTCCCGGCCTCGGCGGAGCCCACATTGGCCCAGCCGCCGGTGACGGTGATGTCGTGGGCCTCACCCACGCTGCCATCCTCGCCGTAGGCGGCCTGGAGACGGGCGGTCTCAGCCTCAGACAGGCGGATGACGGTGCCGTGGCGGAAGGAGGCGGGGGAGAAGGTGGAGCTGACCTTGGTGTAGCTCGTAAAGTCCTCGGTGACGAAGGCACGATAGCCGCCGTTGTCACCCATGACGCACCAGGTGCCGTCGGGCAGCTGGTAGCAGGTGATGCCCTCCATGCCGTCGGTGATGCCAAACTGGGTGTGCTGGCCTCGGGCAATGATGCGCTCCCAGTCGTTCATCTCCAGGGAGAGGGTCTTGCAGCGGTCCACCACGGTGTTCCAGTCGGAGGTGGAGAAGCGGTAGTAGTAGCCGTCGGCCTCGTTGTAGACGATGGAGGAGTCGATGATGTTCACCTCGGCGCTGCCGTTGTCGTCCTCATCCAGCCACACCACGGGCTCGGAGAAGGTGCGGAAGTCCCGGGTGGTGCACACGTACACCCGCAGGGCCCAGTCGTTGGTGCCATATTCCCGCTGGTCACGGGCGGACCAGTAGATGAGGTACTGGCCGGTGGACTCGTCGTAGATGGCTTCGGGGGCCCACACGCACCCGGCAAAGTCGAAGCCGGAGTGGACAATGGCGCCCTCGCTCCAGTGCACCAGGTCCTCGGACTCCCACACCACAATGCTCTGGCTGGCGTTGCGCTGGTTCCAGCCGGAGCCGCCGGCTCCGCCGCCCTCGGCGTGGAGGTCGGTGCCCAGAATCCAGTAGCGGTCGCCCTCAGCGGAGCGGATCAGGTGGGGGTCACGGACGCCCAGATCGCTTTCCAGATTGGCCAGGATGGGCTGGTCGTTGTTCAGGGAGGTCCAGTTCAGGCCGTCCTCGCTGGTGCCCAGGAAGATCTTCTCGTAGCCGCCGGAGGCCTGGAAGTAGGTCCACAGGTAGTCCCCGGTGTAGTCGGTATCCAGGTTGCCGTCCACAGGCAGCACGGTGGCGGTGAAGGTGCGGGTGACGGTCTCCTCAGTGGCGGGGTTGGACACCACGGCGGTGAGGGTCACGGACACGGCGGACTCACCGGCGGCGGGGCGGGTGACCACACCGGCGGCCTTGCCGTCCATGTCCTTGTCGGTGATCACTTCGTGGTTGCTGGAGGTCCAGGTGATGGTGGACCCGGCCTCACCCGTGGCGGGCAGAGTGATGTTGCCCTTGACCCGGTCCAGGTTGGGGATGGACAGGGCGGCGGCGTCCCGGGCGATGGCCCGCTGGGCGGTGACTGCCTGAGCATCCTCGGCGGTGAGGGTGTCCTCACCCAGGCCCAGGTTGATCTGGTCCAGGTAGCCGGAGAAGATGTAGTTGGTGTCGTAGCAGCGGCCCAGGTAGGCGTTGGAGGTGAAGGCGTCCAGGTCGGAGAGCTTGAAGCCCAACTGGGTGGGAGCCAGCAGCTCCACGCCGTTGGCGTACACGCTGACCACGCCGGTGGTGTCGGTCTCGGTGTAGCGGATGGCCAGGCTCTTCCAGGCATCCAGCACGCCCAGGCCGTGGAAGGGGATGGTCTGGGCCTCGCCGTTGTTCTTCACGGTGAGGGCGCCGTTCTCGCCCATGGAATCAAACATGCGCACCCCGAAGTACTGGGGGGCGGTGCCCACGGTAAAGACATACTTGCGGTCGTACTGGACGATCATGTCGT
>CALVVV010000098.1 GCA_944363995.1 uncultured Bacilli bacterium | reverse complement strand
GGGAATTGGTTCCCTTGCTGGGTTTTTATTGTTTTTGAAAATAATCTGGTTTATCTTATGATAGATCAGTTTATATAGATATCTTATAGAAAGGAGGATAAACAATACATCAATTCTACGAATGAAATTATAAACTTGGGTATTGGAAAGGAGAGTAAAATGAAACAATCTAAAATATCAAAAGAGTACAAGGATCTTTTAAAAGAAGCGATCAATAATCAGTATAATTATCTTACACAGGAAGATGTCGATTCTTTAAAAGCTGATGCATATGATGCAGGGTTACTTCATGAAGTAGACATGAATTGGTTTCCCACAAATTTTGCATCAAAGATCAATACTATAATTATTGATGTGCTTGGACAGGCTATATGGGACTTGCATAGAGCAATACAAAGAGATACCATGGATAAAGACAATGCAATTGTATTGAATCCATGTATTGAAAATTCCTTCAATTATCATATCCTGGTTTCTCAGGTTGGAGAACAAAACGCAAAAAAATATGTAAATGCTGCTATCAAGGATATGAAGGAAGAATTCGGAGATCACTATGAAGCTTTCAATCAGAAATACTTCAAAGGGTTAATGAAAGAACTTTAAGAACTTTAATATCAGAAAGGAAAATAAAAATGATAGAGATTAAAGATACAAAAGAAGAAAATAATATTCTTAATAAGGATGAGCTCAATATATTAAAAACCAAAGCAACTTTGAATAATACCGTGGAAGATCGGCATTTAACTATGCTGAATCCTATGAATTTGGACAGAAACAGTATAGATTTTAAAACTACTGTAACTGTTGCCACATATCTCGGTGTAATCAAATCAAGAGTACCAATGATTATATCGGATTTGGCATTCCATCGTAATTGCTTCTCTGTATACGATATATTGCAGATGGTTGATACTATAGTTAAAGGTTCCAATAAGGAATGCCAAATAAGAGATACCATATGTGCTAATATCAAGAATTATAATTCTTGGTTAAAAAGATTGGCCAAAGAAAACGCAATAGAAGATGTGACTTATAGTGAATATACTTATGAGTTTATGTTTGATTTGATCAGATCGGATACCATTCAAAAAGTTACAGCTACCATTATAAGGTATCAGAATATGCTATTAAATGCAGCAGAAAATCTCTATCTAACTAGAGAACAATATTATATCCTTAAACGGTATATCGATCTTAATAAAGTTCTTGAAAAATTAAAGGAGGATTTGTAAAATGAGAATGCAGTATAAGGTGATCGGGATTGGTGCAGCAGGAAACAAGGCGGCTATCTCTCTGGTAGAGAAGAAGGTTATGGATGTAAAAGATATCCTTCTGATCAATTCTACCGCAAGAGATATTCCGAAGGATTACAATGGGGATAAGATTATCCTCACTGATAAGGGATCTGGATGTGGAAAAGAAAGAGCTATTGCTAAGGAATATGCAATGGCTTGTATGAAAGCAGGAGAACTGGATAAGTATATCAAAGAAGGAGAATCCGAAAATGTACTTATTGTATCTTCTGTAGAAGGAGGAACTGGTTCTGGTGCTGCTCCGATCATTGGAGAATATTGTGCTAAGGTTCTGGGATGCTTAGTACATATCATTGCATTTACAGGTTTTGAGGAGGATGTTCGTGGTATGAAAAATACCGTTGAGTTCTTCCAGGAACTGGATTTCGAATGTGATGTACAGGCTATCAGAAACAAAGCATTCCTGAAGTTAGCAGGAAACAATAAGTTCACTGCTGAAGAAATGGCCAATGATGAATTTATCCGGAGAGTCAAGGTCATGATCGGAGATGGAATGGTAGATTCTACTCAGAATATTGATGATACGGATATGTTTAAGCTCATCAACACTTCTGGGTATAAGACCATTGAATCTATTAAGATTAACGAGAATCTTATGGATCGTAGCGAGTTCGACAGGGCATGTAAGGAGATGATCTATAACTCCAAATCTCTGTTCTCCAAGAATCCCGGACAGCTTCGTTTAGGAGTAATCATGAATCTGTCTCCTGCATCTGAAGATGCGATTGATCCGGATTATAGTGTGATCAAGGAGACTTATGGAAAGCCGTTTGAGTGCTTTACTCATAAGCAGTGGGATGGTGGAGATCAGTATATCTCCTTCATCTCCTCTGGTATGAAACTTCCTCTTGATGAAGTAAAGTCTGTCTATGACAGATACATGGAAGCTTCTGCAGCGGTAAACAAAGAAAGAGATACCTTCTTCTCTGAACTTGGAAAGCTGGAAGAAAATGCAGAAGATTCCATGTTTGATATGGTAAGATCTAAGAAACAGAATAACACTGGAAGTAAGGAGGATTTCTTTAAGAAGTTTACATCCAGTGCAGAATAAGGAGGATCAGTAATGGCAACAAATGATAAAATGGAGTCAGTGGTATTTCCCACTGACTCTTCCCCTTATGGGGATTTATTCAATACGGTAGAATATTCTTTTGATTCTTTTTTAAAGAAGATAGAGAATGAAGAACTGACAGATATTTATATCCAGAATAAGATTTTATATTCTGGAGATATCTTAACAAATTATGATAACTTCATCAACCCTTCTACCAGAGAAACCTTTCAGAAACTGTGGACAAATATCAAGTTTTTGGAGAACTTTTTGTTCGTATGCAGTAA
>CALVVV010000097.1 GCA_944363995.1 uncultured Bacilli bacterium | reverse complement strand
GCTGGGCAGTGGCTGTGGGGTTGATCCGCGGGGACGAAAACCGGCAGATCATGCCGCGCACCGCGTGCAGCCGGGCCCAGACTGCCGCAATGATTATGCGGTATGAGGCTATGACTGCAGAAGCGAGCTAGGTGAGAACCCTGGTCGATAGAACGAGGAATGAGCCCCCATTGCTTGGGGGCTCCTTTTGCCTTGGTAGCACCAAAGGCTCCCCCCCACTAGGCCAAAAGCAAAGGGGAGGCTTATGCCACTTTCTGATGTGTATTGATGCGCTCTGCGTTATCCCCCTCTGATGCGCTGCAGCTCCAGGCCAGCTCCGGATCAGAGGACTGCGCCTGCTCCGGGACCGTCATCCGCTGTTGGACGGCGCGCTGGTAGATATCCTCCTCTGGTTGACGCTGCGCTTCTTGAGCTTCTCCATAAACATAGCCATATTTGTCCAGAGCGATCGTTGGACCGGCGCTGCCGGAGCGCTGTGACCAATTAACGATATCCGCTATCGCTCTCCGGGGCTCTGGCGGTGTGTATTGTGCCGCAGAGGGAAAATTCCTCCTATCACCATTTCTCATCTAACATAGAAATCTCCTTTGAAAACTTATTCAATCAGGCGCCGGACATCTTTGGCGCAGTAAGCATCGCTTTTTTATATAAAATAAAACCCGCAAAAAAATATATCCAGGTCGGAACAGGGCTGCGGCATCACGGGAAAGATGAATTATATGGATGAATTTGGCTTTTTGCGGGCAAGTTTTGTACACAATATCATTTTCTTTGTCCGCGACACCTGCACAAATACAATATTGACATATATTCGGGGGGATGCTATAGTCTAATATATTCATATTGCACATATTTGGAGGGATAGAGGAGCTGATACGGCGGGTCATCCGCCTACTGCCGCCTGAAACGGCGGACGGGGACCGCCGACGCGGAAGCGTCTAAATATCCAGGAAGAAATCTAAAAATTTTTGCTTCGCTATTACCCCAGAGGAAGGAGGACGTTGGAAAAGAAGGTCAGGAGAATGGAAGGTAACATACAGGTACTACGGAAAACAGAGAGGAGGAAGAGTTCATGAGGAGATCCCGCACAATCAAGAAGAGTTTAGCATTGATACTGGCCCTTATGATAGTCATGTCCTGCACACTGCCGGCCATGGCTGCAGATTTCCCGGTTGGTGCCACCAATAAGGTTGTCACCATCACAGAAGGCTTGAACCCCGGCACCTACATCGCCAACGACGGTTGGAGCGCCTCGACCCCCTATTCCAATGTTCTCAAAGAATCCAGAGTCACTATTCCCAACTATCACTATTACGACGAGTGGGACGACTATGTATTCGACCCCGACAACTATGTAGCTATTGAGTGGCATGAGGACGGGTTCCCCATGCGGGCGGGCTACCGGACTGTTGTCGACTACATGGGCGAAATGAAGTACCTCGCCCAGACCTATCCTGAGATCACCAAGCTGACGGTCATCGGCTACAGCTGGGGCATTAAGGACGACGCGGTCGCCCTCAACGGCGTCTCTGATGACAACGTCGATCCGGAGCGCAGCGTCCCCATCTACGCCCTGGAGATCTGCAATAACCCCGGCGCCAGAGACGGCCGCCCCGCAACGCTTCACCAGGCGGGCAACCACGGCGGCGAGATCGATTCCAACGAGATGTGCATGAACCTCGCCTGGTATCTGTGCACCCAGTACGGCAAGGACGAGGAGGTCACGGAGCTGCTGGACACCACCAGAGTGTACCTGCTGCCCTATACCAACCCCGACGGCAACATGATCAATTTCCGTGACCGCGACAACATCAACCCCGCCGCCCGCGTCAACGCCCGGGGCGTGGATCCCAACCGGAACTGGGCGTACCGCTGGGGCTCCAACAACGGCTCTCTGTCTAACCTGGGCAGCACCCACCGCGGCCGCGGCCCCAACAGCGAGCCCGAGACCCAGGCCATCTCCAGCCTGTACAGAAATGACAACATCATTTCTTCCATTTCCGGCCATACCTCCGGACAGATCATCATTTATGCTTGGGCCTTCCTGCGCAACACCACTGACGGTCACTCCCTGCTGACCCAGCTGGCCAAGGAGCAGGCGGACCTCAACGGCCACACCCCCCAGAACGGCAACGTCATGTACGCCCAGAGCGGTGAGATCAACGACTACCTCTGGGGTTCCATGAGAGCGCTTGGTTTCACCTTTGAGTACAGCGACAGCCAGCGCCAGTCCTACCTGGGCTTTGAGGACGGCGATCCCTATATCACCGCCTCCTACCTCAACGCTGTGGGCGAGCCCAAGAAGATGCGGACCAGCTACAGCAGTGTCGAGGGCTCCGGTATGCCTTCCGAGGACGTGACGGGCACGCTGGCGTTCCTGGACGATGAGTGGATCGCCCTGGGCTATCAGAACCTTACCGCTGAGGAAGAGGGCAACGGTCTGAGTAAGGACCCCGACAATCCCGACTCCGTGGGTCCCCTGCTCAACCGCATCACTGTGGAAAAGGTTCAGGCAGCCATCACCGCCGATCCTGATTTTGTGGACGGCAAGGTATTCCTTTCCCATGTTCCTGAAAACAATGACATCGGCAACGAGATCGCCGCGCTGCTCACGGAGCACGGCGCTGTCGCTTGGATCGTTACCGGCAC
>CALVVV010000096.1 GCA_944363995.1 uncultured Bacilli bacterium | reverse complement strand
CCATTGCCTCCCTGGAGGTGGAGCTGAATGCCGAGGGCGCGGCGGGGGGCTGCCACTTTTCCGTGGAGAGCCTGTACGACTTCGCCCAGTCCAAGTGGATCAACAACCTGGCCAAGACCATCCAGGTGGGGGCCAAGCTGGAGATCGAGGCGGGGTATGTGAAGCAGGAGCTGATCTTCTACGGCTACGTGGACGAGTTCTCCATGGAGTACAGCGGCTCGGCCCCGCCCCGGCTGGCGGTGACGGGCATCGACGGCTTCGGCTTTCTCATGAGCTGCCAGGAGCCCATCTACGGGGGGAAGAAAAAGCCCCAGAAGGTGGTGGAGGACATCCTGGCCAAGGCGGTGTCCGCCGGGTACGCCAAGTCAAAAACGGTGGGCAGCCTCGCCGGCTTCGACGTGCCCATCGTCAAGGAGAAGCTGGACGACTTCAAGTATCTGCGCCTGCTGTCGGAGCGCTACTGTATGAGCCTTTTCTCCGTGGCGGGAGAGCTGATCTTCGACAACGTGGTGTCCAACAGCAGCCCCCTCATCAGCTTCACCGTGGGCATGGGCCTTCTGAACTTCCAGCGGCGGCTCTCTCTGCGGGGACAGGTGGGGGAGGTGGAGATCTGGGGCCGGGACGTGAACCAGAAATTCATCAAGGGGGCGGCCAAAAGCGTGAGCATCGGCGGCGCGGGCAAGAGCGCCGTGGAGCTGGCCTCCAAGTTCAAGCAGACCGCCCTGCGGGAGTACAACGAATACGTCCGCACGGAAAAGGAGTGCGTGGAGCTGGCCCAGGCCCGCCTGGACAGCCTGGCCCTGAATTTCGTGTCCGGGTGGGGGACCTGCGTGGGCATCCCCGAGCTGATCCCCGGCCGGTACATCACCATCAAGGGGCTGGACGACGACACCGAGGGCAGCTATTTCCTCACCAAGGTCCGTCACCGCTTTACCGGGGACGGCTTCTACACCCAGTTCGAGGTAAAGGGGGCAAAGGCCTGATGGGCATCATGAATGAGCTGAAAGACTCCATCAACAACGGCTATGAGATCGAAAACTGGATGCACCGGCCGGGGCTGTCCCTGGGGATCGTGACCAACATCAACGACGACCAGAAGCTCAACCGGGTCAAATGCCTGCCCATCGAAAACGAGCAGGTGGAGGAGACGGACTGGTGCTACGTCATGGCCCCCCTGGGGGGCATGGAGTGCGGGCAGTTTTTCTTCCCCAATGTGAACGACCTGGTGGTGCTGGCCTACCTGGGGGGCGACCCCCACCGGCCCCTGGTGCTGGGGGCCATCTGGAACACGGAGGTCAAGCCCCCCTACGTCATCCAGGACGGGAAGGTGTACAATTTCTCCATCAAGACCCCCAACGGAACGGAGATGCTCTTTTACGACGAGCCCAAAAAGCAGAAGGTGACCATCACCCTGCCCTCGGGCACCACCCTCATTATGGACGATGAGAACCAGGCGGTGGCCCTGAAGGACAAAAACGGGGACAACGCCCTGGAGATGGACCTGAAGGGGGGCAACGTCACCCTGAAGGCCAAGACCAAGCTGGTGCTGTCGGCGGGGGACACCACGGTGACCCTGGAGTCGGCGGGCAACCTCACCGAAAAAGCCTCCAGCAAGATCGCCATGGAGACGGCCAATCTGGAGGGAAAGGGAAGCGCCCAGGTGAAGCTGGAGGGGGGCATGGTGGACGTGAAGTCCAACGGGACCATGAATCTCCAGGCCACCGGCACCACGGCGGTGAAGGGGCTCATGGTGAATATCAACTGACCCGCAGCCGGGCGGAAGGGAGTGGGAACGGATGAACGGAAAAGAATTTCTGGGCCGGGGACTGAAGTTCCCCCTCCAGGTGGACCCCCGGACGGGAAAGATCGCCATGTCGGAGCAGGAGGAGGACATCCGGGAGGCTATCGGCATCATCCTGCGCACCGGCAGGGGAGAGCGGGTCATGCGGCCCGACTTCGGGGCGGACGTTATGGAGTACGCCTTCGCCCCGATGTCCAGCTCCATGACCAACTCCGTGGCCTACGAGCTGCGGCTGGTCCTGCTGGAGCAGGAGCCCCGCATCCAGGATGTGGAGGTCCGGTGTGAACAGCTGGACCAGCACAGCGGCGCGGTGGTCATCCATGTGAGCTACACGGTGCGCAGCACCAACAACCGCTATAACCATGTCTATCCCTTCTATCAGACGGAGGGCTCGGAAGGAGGGGGCGCGGTATGAGACAGCCCGTTCTGGACCCCCGGGACCGGGAGGCCGTCATGGCCCAGCTGGCGGCCCGGGCCCGGGCCTATACGCCGGAGTGGCGGTATGAGGGGGCGGAGGACGACCCCGGCTCCGCCCTGGCGGAGCTGTTCGGGGAGATGTTCTATCAGACGGTGGACCGGTTCAACTCGGTCCCCGGCAAGCTGCACACGGAATTCCTCAACCTCACCGGCTTTCAGATGCCGGACCCGGTGCCCGCCTCCGGCCTGCTCCAGTTCACCGCCCACGACACGGTGACCGAGCCGGTGCCGGTGCCCGAGGGCACCCAGCTGTTCACCGAGGACGAGGCGGGGGAGCACATCGTCTACGAGACCCAGCGGCGGATCGAATCCACCCCCGCCCGGCTGGAGGAGCTGTTCTATGTGGACCCCCGGGCGGAGGTGATC
>CALVVV010000095.1 GCA_944363995.1 uncultured Bacilli bacterium | reverse complement strand
AAAGCCGGGCCGCCCAAAGGCGGCCCGGCTGGGGCGCAACAGAGGGATGCTCACTTGCGGGCGGGGACCTTCTTGGATTCCCACTTGGTCACGCAGATGGAGCAGGCGATATCGCCGGTGACATTGAGGCAGGTACGGCCCATATCGAAGAGGCGGTCCACCGCCACGATGAGGCCGATATAGTCCACCGGCAGGCCGATGGCCTCCAGCACCATGGCCAGCATCACCATGCCCGCGCCGGATACGCCGGCGGTGCCGATGGAGGCCAGGGTGGCGGTGACCACCACCAGCACCATCTGGCCGATGGTCAGCTGGATATTGGCGCAGGCCGCCAGGAACACGGTGGCCACGCACTGGTAGATGGCGGTGCCGTCCATGTTGACGGTGGAGCCCAGGGGCAGCACAAATGCGGCGATGTCCTTGTCGGCTCCCAACTCATCGGCGCACTCCTTGGACACGGGGAGGGAGGCGGCGGAGGAGGTGGAGGTGAAGGCGAACATCATGGCCGGGAAGGCCTTGGCGAAAAAGCGGATGGGGCTCATGCCGGCAAAGGCCTTGGCGGACAGGGAGTACACCACCACGGCGTGGACGATGTAGCCCAGGTAGGCACACAGGAGCACCAGGGCCAGGGAGCCCAGGATCTCCGCTCCCTGAGTGGCCACCACCCAGCTCATATAGGTGAACACGCCGATGGGAGCCAGGGAGATCACGAAGGCCATGAGCCGATTGATGACCTCGTTGAAGGAGGTGACGATATCCCGGGCCAGCCGCCCCTTCTCGCCGGCGGCCATGATGGCGCCGCCGAAGAACAGGGCGATGACGATGACCTGGAGCATATTGGCGGTGCGGAAGGACTCCCACATGTTGGAGGGGAAGATGCTCACGATGGTAGCCATGAAGCCCTCATAGGCCGGCGGCTCGTAGGTGGCGCTGCCCAGCTCCCCGGAGAGGTCGGGGAACAGCCCCGCGCCGTTGAAGATGCTGGCGAAGGTCAGACCAATGACGCAGGCGATGGCGGTGGTGACCAGGAAGTAGGCCACCGTTTTCCAGCCCACGGAGCCCACCTTCTTCATGTCGTCCATGGACAGAATGCCGTCGATCATGGATAGGAGGACCACAGGCACCACGATGAATTTCAGCAGGTTGACAAAGATGTCGCCAAAGGGCTTGAGATAGTCTTTGGTAAAGTTGTCGCCGCCGGGAACAAAGGACAGGATCAGGCCCAGAACGATACCGGCCACCAGCGCAAGAAAGATTTGTACCGGTAAACTCGGCTTTTTCTTCATGACGCTCTCTCCTTTCAATACCGGGAACACCTCGGTTCCTGTTATCCTAATGTGGGAAATATGCACAAGCATATTTTTTGTCTCATGTCGTATCCTGGTGAATTTGTCAATAAGTGCTTCCAACAGATTTGGAAAAGTGTAAGGATTTTCCGAAAGAGGCGTGGAGCTGCGAGCGGGCAGGGAGAAATCCACAAAAGCGGCCGGGTCCGGACCGGGAAATATTATTACATCTGTTACTTGCGGAACGGCGGGCAGCACTTTTATAATAGTCGTAATATGGCGAAGGGGGGCCTGCGGCATGAAGACGAATTCCATGTGTGAGGGATTCTTTTTCCGCCCGTTCCCGCTGGCGCTGTTTTCCCGGTGACGTGTCACCGGCATTTTTTTGCCTGTCCGGCCGCAAGCCGGATATACTGTGTGTGAAAGAGAGGAAGAAACATCATGAACCATGAGCAAAACGGCGCCATTTACGACGCCCGGCAGCTGGGTGTGCCCAAGATGCTGATTCTGGGCCTCCAGCATATGTTCGCCATGTTCGGCGCCACGGTGCTGGTGCCCATCCTGGTCCAGGGCTACGGCCTGCCCCTGAACATCCAGACCACCTTGTTCTTCGCCGGCTTCGGCACGCTGTTTTTCCACGTCTGCGCCAAGATGCAGGTGCCCGCCTTCCTGGGCTCCTCCTTCGCCTTCCTGGGCGGCTTCCAGGCCATGGCGGAAATGAGCGGCGGCAAGTACGCCGGCATGGAAAGCGCTGAGAAGCTCCAGTACGCCGTGGGCGGCATCGTGGTGGCGGGCCTTCTCTACGTGATCCTGGCGGCCATCATCAAGGCCGTGGGCGTGAAGAAGGTCATGCGCTTCCTGCCCCCGGTGGTCACCGGCCCCATCATCATGGCCATCATCGTGGCGGCCAACATCTGGGGCAAGGGCATGATCAAGATCATCCCCATCCTCCTGGGCGTGGTGGGCTCCTACATCGTGGCAGTGATTGCCAACGCCTTCGGTGCTACGGTCATTACCGATGCTGCCACCGGTGCCACTGCTCCTCTGTTGAACTTCGGTGCCCTGGATGGCGTGAGCCTGCTGGGCTTCCAGCCCTTTGTTACCGACTTCTCCGGCTCCATTGCCAAGTTTGACCTCACCGGTATTCTGGTGATGGCCCCCATCGCCATTGCTGCCATGATGGAGCACATCGGCGACATGTCCGCCATTTCCGCCACCGTGGGCAAAAAC
>CALVVV010000094.1 GCA_944363995.1 uncultured Bacilli bacterium | reverse complement strand
GTCCAAAAAGCTGTTGTTAATTTACCAGGAAATTCTGGATATAATCTTTGTGCTACTTTTAAAATTTCTTCTTGTATATCCATTTCGACTAAACCTAATCTTAAAAATAATCTTCTAATATGAATATCATATGCAATATCAATGTTTTCTTTATCTAATATATTTATTCCTAAATCTCTAACTAAAATTAAAGTTCCTAGTGAAGCTTTTTTATGACTTATACCTTTAAAAGTTTCAAGAGTTTCAACTATTTCAGCAGCAGTTTTGTTATTCCATATATTTTCTGCTTTTGAATTATAATTTTTATATAATTCTAAAAAGGCATTATAAATATAATTAGACATTCTTGATGGATATCTATGAAGAGCAGGTTTTGTTTTGATAAAATTTTCAAGGTCTTCTTGATTATATTTTTTTAGTATTTCTGCAATATCAAAACCACCCATTCTTTGTGAAAGTTTATATGGAAGACTCCAAGCAATTTCTGCCTTTACAGATTGATCAGCTATTAATCCTATTATAAAAGCATTTAAGTCAGTAAATATAAACTTTTTTTCTTCTTCAGTTAATAAATTTCCTTTTAAAATACTATTGTCATCTTCTATTTTTTTTAAATAATTCAAAAGGATTTTGGCAATTTCTAATTCTTTTTTATTACAATTTTCAATCATTTTTATACCACCTTTATTATTTTAACACTTTTCTTATTACAATGTCTTCATTTGTTGTTAAAGACCATTTATTATTTTGATTGTATTTTGGAACTAATGCCTCATCCCATCCAATAAATTCTATTATTTTATCTTTTAAATATCTTTTTACAAAATATATTTCAGCCATAGAATATGGATCCAATCTTTTTAAATCTTCCTCTAAATTATTTCTATCAATAAATAATAATATCCTATCTGATCGTCTTAATAATTCTAATCGTGACTGAATATATTCTTTGTTTTTACTATCGTAAAGATAAAGTGGCAAAATATTTTGAGGACTTATTGGACATAAACCATTTTTATAACAATAAGTTCTTGCCCAATCTATATGTTTGAAATTTTCCATATTTGCAATAATATATGCACTATTGTGATTATCATTTTCATAATCTGATAATAAATTTTTAAACAATTCATATTTCATTAATGAATCTATTTTATTTAAATAACTATTTAATTCATCTAAAGATAGAGAGCGTAATTTTGAAGATGATAAATGGGTAACTCCTTCTATCATATCTAATCCTTGTTTTTTCTTTAAACTCCACAATATCATTTCTGCTAATATACCTTCAGATAATGGACGATTTTCTTTTGAATATACACTCATTTTATTTGCTAACATTTCTAATGTTAAGCAATCTTTCATAACCTCGGTCTTTTTTCCACCTAACGTGACCGTAGATATATAATATCCCAATGATGTTTCCGGATTTAAAGGAATGTTTCCACGTGATATTTCATAACTGCATATATTATGTAAGTAATGCATATCATCTCCATCAAATGATGTATATACAACATCTTTTTGTACTGAATTTTTAACAAAATCATCAACTATTTTAGAATAATCAGAATCACTATGTTCTACCAATAATTGTTGATTTTGTAAATTATCTAATTCAGCTATTTTTAATAATAATTGTTCGATAAAATTTTCTAAGCTTTGTTCATCATATTTATTAGTGACAATAATATCAAATGATGAATTTGATGGAGACTGAAAAAATTCCAATTCTGTTTTTATATCACTAATTCTTTTTTCAAATTCATCTTTTGGAGTATTTCTTGCTTTTAATTCTTCAATAGTTTTAAAAATATCGTCTGGTAATATATAAACACTGATTGTATTTGGATGTTCTTTTTTAAAATGATTAATTTCTTTATAATATAATTCAGTTATTAAACAAATCCCTTTGTTTGTTTTTGTTATATCATCTTTAAAATATCCATACATATTTCCAAACACATTATTAACAGTACACATTTCTCCATTATAATTTTTTTTGTTAAATTCTTCTAAATCTAGAAAAAATTTATCTTTACCTTCTATTTCTCCTTTTCTTTGTTGTCTTGTTGTTACAGCAACTAATTTTTCAAAGTTATCAAAACGCTCAGTAATATTTTTAATAAAATAAGATTTACCCGCCCCAGATATACCTGATAATGTAATAATATAGCCATTTTTCATATAATTCCTCCTTAAATTAAAAATTATATCAACATATTTGCAATAAAATAACAATGAAATAAATTTAATTATTTATTTTTTAAAAACATGACATTTTCACTCATTATTCACAGAAATAAATTTAATTATTTATTTTTATTTTTTTAAAGCATTTTTTACCTTTTTGAATTATTAATTCTTCATTAACAAAATCATTATAATGTATAATCTTATTTATATCTTCTTCTTTATTACCATTTACACTAATACCTTTTTGTTGTATCATTCTTCTACCTTCTGATTTAGATGGCACAATACCTGATTCAACTAGTAAATCAATTAATACAATTCCGTTTTCAATTCTACTTTTCTCAATACATATTGTTTCTAAATTTTGTGGCACACCACCACCAGCTACAATAGAATATCTTTCTTCAGCATTTTTAATTGCATCTTCATTATGATACATTTTAATAATTTCTCTAGCATATAACTTATG
>CALVVV010000093.1 GCA_944363995.1 uncultured Bacilli bacterium | reverse complement strand
AACACTTTTTATTTTGCAATAGTTTAATGAAATATTTTTCATTATAGTGACTTTTCGTTAGAAATTTGGTACAATATTATTATGAAAAAGTTAGTAGTTAAAATTGAAAATTTAGATCACTTTGGTAGAGGTATAGCTAAAGTAAATAATATGCCTATTTTTGTCGAAAATGGTTTGATTGATGAAGAGGTTGAAATAGTTGTAACTAAAGAGAAAAAAAACTATATGGAAGGATCAGTCAGTAAATATTTAAAAACTAGTCCTTTACGAGTGAAAAGCAAATGTATATATTTTGACAAATGTGGTGGATGTGATTTATTGCATTTATCTTATGAAGAACAACTTAAATATAAAGAAAATAAAGTTAAAGAAATAATTAAAAAATTCAGTGGTTTAGATTGTGTAAATAAAATTATAGGTAGCAAACAATTTAATTATCGAAATAAAATTACTTTGCAAGTTAATAAAGATTTCGGCTATTTTAAGAAAAAAACTAATGAAATTATTGCTATTGATAAATGTTTATTAGTTGATAATAAAATAAATGAAATAATTAAGGAATTAAAACAATTAGATGTCAGTAAAGTAAATAAAATAGTGATTAAGGTTACTAATTTAGAAAGTATGGTTGTATTTTATGGCAATATATCTAATAAAATTAATCTTAATGTCGACACAATAGTTATAAATGATAAAACTATAAAAGGTGATGGCTATATTAATGAAAACATTAATGGATTAAATTTTATTATTTCTCCAACTTCATTTTTTCAAGTTAACAATGTTGGTATGATTAATATTTATAATAAAGTATTAGAATATGTTGATGGAGGAAATGTTTTAGATTTATATTGTGGTACAGGTACAATTAGTATATATGTTTCTAAAAAAGCTCAAAATGTTTTAGGAATCGAACTAAATAAAGATGCCGTTAAAGACGCTTTAATTAACAAAAAAATAAATAATATTGCTAATGTTGATTTTATTAGTGGCGATGTGGGAACTATTTTATCTAAAAATAATTTTAAAGCGGATACTGTAATTGTTGATCCACCTAGAGCTGGGTTAGATAATAATAGTATTAATAATATAATAAAAATAAAACCTAATAAAATTATTTATGTTTCTTGTGATCCTGTTACTTTAGCAAGAGATTTAAATATATTAAATAAATATTATGATGTTTTAGAGATTACACCATTTGATATGTTTGGTAACACTTATCACGTTGAATGTGTGTCAGTGCTAAGTCGAAGAGCCTAGTAAAATAAGGAATTTTGAAAATTAAAAAAATCAAAAAAAGTTAAAAAAGTAAAAATTTTTGAACTCGTAAAAATGGGGTTGTATGTGTGTAATATGTTTCCACATACAAGGATTTGAGGTATTAGTTGATAAATTGAGTTATATTATTTAGAGTATAATTTTATTCAATAGATAATAGAGTTATTCTTATAAAACAGAGAAAATAAAAATTATAAACACTTTAAATTTAATGAAAATAATAGAATAATCAGGAAAAATAGAAGTGTAAATATTATAAAAAATTATCTTTTTACTAAATTAAAAGCTGATAAAAAAATAATAATTAATGTTTTAAATGAATTTAGAAAAAAACTTATTTAAAAAGGAATAAATATAGATTTTAGTGATGAATTAATTTTAAAAGAATACAAACATATTTTAATATAATGTGTATAATTATAATTTTTTATAGCTGATTACTTAAAGATAAATTTGAAGTTATAATAGAAAATGAAGGGAGAAATAAAATGCCATCTGCTAGAATACATGAAGCAATTGCTAAAGAAGTAAATAAAAATATAGGATTTGATGAGTTATTATTAAGAATTGGTACTGTGGCACCCGATAGTTGGAGAAATGTAGAAGCTAAAAGTGGAATAAAAGATAAATATTTAACTCATTTTTGGGATTTTAGAGTAAAAAGTGGTCAAGCTAATGATTATATAGAATTTTATATGAAATACTATAATTATTTATCTAATCCATTTTATTTTGGGTACTTAATTCATTTAATTGTTGACCAATATTGGAAAACTTATATAGACCCTAAGTATGAAATGGTGAAAGATGGAATAAGAGGTTTTAAACTAAAAAATGGTGAGTTTCATAGTGATAACAATTGGTGGGGTTATTTTGATTCTTTGAAAATGCAGAGAAAAATTGCAAAGATATATGAACTAGGTGAATTACCAATTAATCAAAGTGATTTAGCTAATTTTACTTGTTGTATTGATGAGTTGAACTTAAGTGGATTATTTGGTCCTAATGGGACATTAAATTATTTAAATAAAGAAATTATGGCAAATGATGAGGAATCAGAAATTTATGATATCGATGAAGTTATAAGCGATATACATAAAACAAAAGAACATGTTGAAGAAGAATTAGCTAAGTTAGCGTTATTACAAGAAAATAATATTAATAAAATAAAAATAGCAGTAGATATTGATGATACTATTTTATGTACTAAGGAATTAGAAAAATTATATTGGGGAAAATTTTTATTAGATAATCCGGAAGTTGATGCTGATAAGGAGTATAAATGGGGAGATATGGAATTATCTATATTTTGGAGTCAATACCGAGAAAAAATGGCATTTGGAGAGGTTAAGCCTTATGCTAGCGCTGCTTTAATGTTAAATTACAATTTATTTAATGTTAAAACTTAGATAATTTTCAAAATTAAATTAACAAATTGGAAAAAATAGG
>CALVVV010000092.1 GCA_944363995.1 uncultured Bacilli bacterium | reverse complement strand
AAAAATTATGTAGAAAGTTTTTAAGTAAAAAGTCTTATTTTTAAGTCTTTTTTCATTAACTTTCTACATAACTAAAGTTTCTACATAAATACGAAAAAAAGAGCATAAGCTCCCTTTCTCCTCCGATATACCAAATATACCGGAATCACATTACATATAGATTATATCAAATTTATTTTTATTTGTCTATACATAACTTACTTTTATTATATGTTTTATTTCTATAATTATACTACTTAATATTAACAAAATAATCTTTATTTATACCAGTATAATCTGTATATCTCTTTTCTGCAGGAAAAGAATCATATTTAGATTTTATTTCTTTAAACTTTATTTTGTTAGAACACAAATTAAGCTTTCTTTTAGTTTCATTAAAATTACTTGCAAATGAGCGTAATTCTTGTTTATAAGAATCTTTGTTTTTTATTTTTTCGTTTAACTCTTTATAATCTATTTCTATCATATTTATTTTTTCTATTTCTTTTATCATGGTTTCTATTTCTATTGGATTCTCCACTACCTTTCTATTTAGTGTAAGAATAAGGTTATATTTTTCAAACAAATGAACAAGTTCATCATAGAACTCTGTATTTTTATCTATAGTTGAGATAATTTTATATATAACATATATTATAAATGATAAATTAATATCACGACATGAATTGTTAGCATTATATTTATCCGTTCCAAAGAATGAAGCTAAATCATACATAGTAACAGAGTTTATTTTATGTTGTTGATCTATTTCAGGAGGAGTGGGATTTTTTTTCATATCAACCCATGGCATATCATAACTCATATTCGGAAAACAAATTAAGCTATAATCTTTGTGATTATAACAAAATATAGGTTGATTATGAGCCAACATATTTCTAAATTGGCCTATATATTTTATTAAGGTTCTAAAAGAAATTATCAATCCTTTTTCTGTTTTAATTTGATTTCTAGGTTTTGTCTTATCTGTTATATCAACTTTTTTATTTGTAAAATGATTTAAGCAATCTTGAAAAACTAATATACTGATTTCAGGTTTTAAATTTTTGATTACATTATATGTTTCATTCATAGTTAATTCATTTATTAAAATCCAATATGGAATTGTAATATCTTGTTTTCTTTTTCTCAAGATTGGCTTAGAATGTTTGTTTTTTTGTTTTTCGAAAATTAATTTTAATGTATCAAGAGCATCATTATTCCCCTTAGCAGTATCATAGTTATTAATATCCGACAAAAAATTCGCTTGAGTATCTTTTGCATTATTTAAATATTTAACAAATACATTCTTCACACTTTCTTCAATTATTAATGTATACCTTAAAAGTAACAGTCTCAATTCATGTTCAAATTTATACATTCTTAAGAAATCACTATAACGAGTATCAATTGGATAAACGTGATGAACATAATCTATTTTTGAAATCATTTTTTTCAAAGACGATTCTTTCATTGTCGGGATATATTTTAATCCATATTTTTTACATATTTTTTTACAAATTTCCCTAAATATATCATTATTAGCCGATATTCCATATGCTTTCTTATATTCATTCACTTTAATACCATTATTAATATTATTATATATATCATCTATTGTTTCTACAGAATCAACAAATAATGACTTATAAGCATTAACGACCTGATAATAACTATATCTATTAAATTTACTTTTTTCACCTATTTGAAATTTGATATTTTTTAATTCTAATCCCTTAATTAATAAATTATTCGAATGTTTCTCCATGTTTACACCAACCTTTAAAATTACATTTTATTATATCATTTTTCTCAACTATATGCACTATCTATTTATACACCAGATTTTGAGAACAATATATTTTATATTAATCATCGTAATTATTATACACAACCTAAAAATATCGTACTCAAATCGTACCTAAAACAAATCTCACGGATTCTATTCCTCACAAACCCTTGTAAATTGGGACAAAAAAAATACCGTCCCAGTTAAGGGACGGCTCAGGTGGATTATTAGTACAAACTGATGGGACTCCATTCGATTGGTTCAATATTGGAAAAAAATACTCTCTTCACGGTTATATTGATGATGCTACTGGAAAAATACTCGGTCTTTATATGTGTGAAAATGAATACCTTATGGGATATTTAGAAATAACTAGACAAATGCTTAAAAACTATGGTTCTCCTGTTGCCATATATTCTGATAAATATTCTGTGTTTTCCCCCACTTCTTATCAAAAAGTAACAGTTGAAGAAGAACTAAATGGTAAACTTAAACCTACAACACAATTCCATAGAATTATGGATTTTCTAGGAATTGAATTAATTGCTGCATCTACTTCACAAGCTAAAGGCAGAATCGAACGTCTCTGGGAAACTTTACAAGATAGATTAGTCACTGAATTTAAATTAAATAATATTTCAACTATTGAGCAAGCTAATGCTTTTTTACCTAAATACATAGAAAAATATAATAAAAAATTTGCAATTGAACCTGAAAATAAAAATAGTAAATTTGTTCCTATCCCATCATATATAGATTTAGATATTTTATTATCAAATAAATTAACTAGAGTTATAGATAGTGCCGGAACATTTACTATAAATAGTAAAAGATTTCAAATAGTTAACAATAATATTTTACCAAATGTTAAAGTTAATATTTACATAAGTCATAAAATTGGAATTATTGTTGAATATAAAGAAAAAAGGTACAAGGTTATTTGTATTGATAATGTACCTGTTTCTTATTCAAATTTGAATTTTAATAAATTGTGCAAAGATCATGAATTAGAAGTAAAAGAATTTGCAACTAATTTATGTAGCTATAATTCAAAAGAATTAGCTCCTTT
>CALVVV010000091.1 GCA_944363995.1 uncultured Bacilli bacterium | reverse complement strand
GTTAAAATAGTATTGTATTCATAAAATAAAGGAGTGTGATTAACATGAATACAATACAAGTAAAAGACTCTTATAAAAGAGTAAATCAATTTATGAAGGAAGGTGGAATTTTATTAGATAATATCAACGATAATAAAATAGTTATAGTTTATAAAAATTATTTAATAAGTATAGGCAATAAAGAATTTACTATATCCGAAAAAATACGATTTATCTATTTATTGGAACGATATCTTATATCTATTGGTAAAACATTTAAAACGTTTAGTAAAGAAAATATATATGATTATTTTGAAGAATGTTCAAAGTTAAATTGGGGATTATCCTGTCAAGACAGAAATAAATATAATATTAAAATATTTTTTAATTGGACTTATCAAAATAATCTAACTAAAATATCAGGTGATATGATAATTCCTAAAATAGTTTGGCATAGAAATGCAAGTATAAGAACTTATTATACTAAAGAAGAAATAACTAAATTACTAAATGTTATTGATATAAGAACTAAACAAGGTAAAGAGGATTATTTAATAATTAGTTTAATTTGTTATTTAGGTTTAAGAATAAGTGATGTTATTAATTTAAAATTAAGCAATATCGATTTCAATAATAATAGTATTTCTATTATTCAATATAAAACTGATAATCTGTTAATATTACCATTAATTGATAAAGTTAAATATCCTTTATTAGATTATTTAAAAAATGTAAGACCAAATGATTCAAACTTAGATTACATTTTTATAACTGATGAAAAGCCATATAGACATCATATAGAACTTAAAACACACAATTATATAATCAGGAATTATTTAATTGAATCAGGAATTGATATTAATGGAAGAAAACATGGATTTCATAGTTTGAGACATAGTTTTTCAACATCACTTTTAAATGAAAATACATCATTATATTCTATATCAACTATACTTGGACATGAAGACATTAGAACTACAATGTCTTATTTAGATATTAATATGTCTAAATTAAAGGAACTAGCATTGGAGGTACCTTATGTTAGATAGTTATAATTTTAAAAGTATCTTTAAAAATGAATTTAATTACTTTATCAAATATAAAAGAAGTCTAGGTTTAAAATATGAAAACGAAATATCAAGATTAAAATATATAGATAACATTTTATATGAATTAAACCTTAAATCAAAGATAATAACTAAAGAAATATTTTATAAACTTGTTAAAAGAAATAATATGCAGGGAGAAAATTATGCAAGGCAATATGGAGTTACAAAAGATTTTTGTAAATATCTTATATCAAATGAATATAAAAATATTTATTATGAAGATAAGAAGTTTAATATCATTAATAATTATAAACCAGTAATATTTAATGATAAAGAAATTAAAGTTTTATTTCAAACTATCGATGATTATAAAGAAAACTATATTGACCAAAAGTACTATCAATTATATTATACTTATTCCATTCTTTTTAGGCTATTATATGCTTGTGGATTAAGGGTTTCAGAGGTAATTAAGATAAATATTAATGATATAAATTTTGAAGAAAATACTATTAACATCATTGATTCAAAAAGACATACCTCAAGATTAGTAGTGTTTTCTAATTCTATGAAAAAATGTTTGGAAGATTATATAAAATTATCTAATATTACTGATGGGTTAATATTTAGAAATACTAGAAATAATATGCTTGATAGTGAATCAATGAGACAATTTTATAAGAAAATATTAAAATTATCTAATTTAAATAATAAAAGTCATATTCACGATCTACGCCATTGTTTTTGCAATAAAGCATTTAATCAAATGTTAGAAAAAGGTTATGATGAAAATGTTGTTATTGTCTATCTTTATAAATATATGGGACATAAAAGTATTTATGAAACAGAATACTACCTTCATTTTACTGATTATAACAAAAAGAAAATTATTAAAACTAATGATACTTTTTCTAAAAATTTATATGAGGGAGTTGATTTAGATGACTAATAGATTTAGTAAATTAGTTCAAGAATTTCTTACAAGTTATTTAATTGGTGAATGTAATTATTCAATGAATACTAAATCATCATATTCAACTACATTTTATTTGTTGTTAGAATTTATGAATAAAGAAAAAAATATTAAACCAAATAAAATAGAAATTGAATCTATCTCTAAAGAAGTAATAATCCAATTTCTAGATTGGTTAGAAACAGATAGAGCTGTTTCAATACAAACTAGGAACCAAAGACTTGCTTGTATAAAGTCATTTTACAAGTATGTTCAAACAAACGAACCTGATTTATTTGAATCTTGTTCTCAAATTCTTAGTATTAAGAATAAAAAGGTTCCTAATAAAATAATATCATATTTTACAGAAAACGAAATAAAAATAATGATAAATTATTTAAATACGATTAAAGATTTAAAAAAAATAACTATGATATGTGTACTTTATGAAACAGGCGCAAGAGTAACTGAATTTATAAATATTAAGTTAAGTGATTTAAATTTATCAGATGATGCAAGTATTACTTTACATGGTAAAGGTAATAAAACTAGAATTGTACCTATTAGTCAAGAATTAGTAAAGTTAATCAATAAATATTTAAAAGAAGTTTATATAAGTTATGGAGATGATTATCTGTTTTATTCTAATTATAAGAAAAAATATTCAAGATATAGTATTAATAAAATAATTAATCAAATAGTTTTAAAATTAAATTCGATATATCCTGAATATTTTAAAGGAAATTATCATCCGCATAGTTTTAGACATACAAAAGCAACTCATCTTTACAATAATGGAACACCACTTTTATATGTTAAAGAATTTTTAGGTCATAGTACAATAACTTCGACTGAAATATATGCAACACCAGATACAAAAAAGCAAAGAGAACAAATTCTTAAAAATTCAGAAACAATAAATACTAAAAATAAATATAGTAATACTAAAAAAGATACTTTGGATAATTGGCTAAAAAATAATATGAAATAG
>CALVVV010000090.1 GCA_944363995.1 uncultured Bacilli bacterium | reverse complement strand
TACAAAAAAACAAGAATTTATTTTAATAATTCCT
This sequence comes from uncultured Bacilli bacterium, assembly GCA_944363995.1. Lineage (GTDB taxonomy): Bacteria > Bacillota_I > Bacilli_A > RF39 > UBA660 > Faecisoma. The sequence continues at coordinate 3,063 of CALVVV010000090.1, read as the reverse complement.
GCTTTTTTTTATCAAATTCTTCTTGCGTTATTACATCCTTATCAAGTAATTCTTTTAACCTTTCTAATTCATCATATTTATCTAAATTATTATGTTTTTTATCTTTTTTTTGATTAAAAGATAAAAAATATTTTTCCATTTCATCAGTATATTTATAAACAAAATGATCTTTGATAAAAAGTTTTTTTTCGCAATTAATACAAGTTCCACTACTAGGCTTTTCACCAAAATCATTAGCAAATTTAAACTCATAATGACAATAAGGACATTTAACCTTAATAGGTCTATTAAAACTTTTATAATCTTGATGCATAAATGTTGATACTAAAGATATAGGAACTCCAATAATCATTCCCCAAAAGAACATATCACCAATAACACCAAATATACCAGTATTATAAAACCCATTATTAGCTCTATCTAAAAAAGTTATGACAATTCCAACTATTGTCCAAAAAATTAACCTTTTTTTGTATATTTCTCCAAAAGATATTGTTTTTACTCTAGTGCCATTTTGGTCTTTTTGTAATTTAATAAATTCGAAAATTTTTTTTGCTTCAGTTGTTTTTATTTTAATTTGATTATTGGAATTTAATATTATAATTAATGTATCTTCATTAACTGTGACATCTTTAATATTTTTAAATTTAATTAGATTATGAGAAATTGTTAATTCTTTTTCATATAATTTTATGTCTTCATTATTAAAAAAATTTTTACTTTCGTCAAATTCTTTAACATTATTTGCAACTGCTGTTTCTATTAATTTTTTCCAATTATCTCTTTTCATAACACGATATTTTTCTTCATTTCCATCTTTTAAAATTATATTTATAAAATTTATGCCAGTTAATTTTATACTTTCTATTGTTTCTAATCCTAAAAAAACATCATTGTAATTTTTTTTATTTCCCTCGAATACTATCTCACTTGTAGTTAAATATAAATAGCCGCCTACACCATCCTTTTCTCTTGTAGCAAGTCCCTTTTTTATATATTTTTCCATAGTTCACCTCAAATATTTCATATTTATTTTAAAATAAAATCTAACATTGTTAATATTCATGGTATCATAATTATAAATATTAGACAAATTAAAGCATAAGTTATCTTTATCAATATTATTTTTTTCTTTTATTTTTTTAACTTTTCTATCATGACAACCACCTCATATATTTATTATACTATAATTCTTTATAAATTTTGAAAATAACCAAAAATTATTATACATAAATTAGACACAATATTATGCAACAAATATTTTTTTAAAAGGAAGCAATCTCTCAAATGAGTACGCTTCCTTTTTGTACATATTATGTGAATTGAAGGTGCCACTGCTTTTAATTTTATACCGTAACGACTACCTTGTTTAATTATTTCTGGTGTTTCTAGTTTCATATCATTTAAAGTAGGACTAGCTACACCATATCCTGTTGTCTTAACCATTTTTAAAGCTGTCTTAATTTGATCATATTCCTGCTTTGCTTCATTGTAATCTTGAAATAACATTAATAAATCAGCACGATTGTTAATATCAACACCAATTACATCCTTTAAAATCTGGTTGTACAAAGTGTTAGGCGATTGTAAAGTAACTGTAATTTCACCAGTTGAAGTATCAACATTAGACAAATAAGCTTTACTGATATACTCACAATCATTAAAATGAGTAGTTATATGTTCTATATCCCTTATTTTTTCTACTTCAATAACACTTTCTTTAATTTTATCCATATAAATTTGTTTTAGCCAATGATTATGATTTAAGCAAGCTATCCATTCTGGCATTTCGACTTTAACTTCAACTACTGGAAACTCATATAATGCTTCTTTTAAGATACTATAAATATCTCTTTCTGTCATATTTTCTACACTAATAGGTAAAACTGGTACTCCATAACTTTCTCTTAGATTATCAGCTAAATTTTCTGTTTCTGGTAGCATTGGATGAACAGAATTTAAAATAACTATAAATGGTTTCCCAATTTCTTTTAATTCACTAACAACTCTTTGTTCAGCTTCAATGTAACTATTTCTACTTATTTCACCAATAGATCCATCAGTTGTTACAACTATACCAATACTAGAATGATCTTTGATAACCTTTTCTGTTCCTATTTCAGCCGCTTCAATAAATGGTATTTCTTCATCATACCAAGGTGTTTTAACTTTTCTAGGACCATTTTCATCTTCATATCCCTTTGCTTCAGGTATAACATAACCAACACAGTCAATCAATTTTACACTTGCTGTAAAATCTTCTATTTTTATTTTTGCAGCATTACTAGGAACAAATTTAGGTTCGGTTGTCATTATAGTTTTACCTTGAGCTGATTGTGGTATCTCATCTAAACATCTCTTTCGCTCATATTCATCTTCGATGTTTGGTACCACTAAATTCTCTATTACTTTTTTTATAAAAGTTGATTTACCTGTTCTAACAGCACCAACTACTCCTAAATAAATTTCTCCTCCTGTTCTATTTGTAATACTTTTAATTATATCTATTTTTTCCATATATTCCCTACTTTCTGTTAGTAAAATATATGTAATCTTTTCTGTTTTATACCACCATTAAAACATTTTATCAATATCTTTAGGTACCTTATCATTTTTAACAGCATTAATTATTTTATTTTCTTTTTCTTTTGATATATCTTTTCCAGTCATTTTACTTAATTCTTGAATTACTTCTCTTAAAGTATTTTCATCTTTTAAATTACCTTCTTGAAGCTTTTTAGCTAAACCTAAAATTGTCTCTTTTCCTACATTAGTTTTATTTTCTATTTTTTTAAAAAAATTATCTGTAAAATTAAACATATTATCAACCTCAAAATATTATATGAATATTTATAAAATAAGTTATTAATTTAAAGAAAATATGATAAAATATAAAAAAGAGGTGAAATATGGCTAATTTTATTTCAATCGAATATCTAGCCAAAGATATTGTCATATATCAAAAAATGTTAAACAATCCAGAATATGAAGCTGCTTTAAAAAACATTCATTCAATCGTTAAATTTTTAAATATTAATTCAAAGTTTCTTTATTATCAATATC
>CALVVV010000089.1 GCA_944363995.1 uncultured Bacilli bacterium | reverse complement strand
ATCAAAAAAACTGATAGAATTCTATCAATTTTATTTTGAATTTTTCTATCAGTTTTATTTTAACATTTACAATTTTGTATAAATTCTGTTCTATTAGCTCGAACAGATTCGTTTTTGGAGCGATTACGGAGCAGGTATGCGAAAAAAATATATCTGCAATTAGTAATGCTCTTTTTATATAATTCGATTTATTTGATTTTAATTTAACATAAGTTTTATAATTTTACAAGTAATTTTGAAATAATTATTCTACAAAATCTTAAACAAGAAATATAAACAATAAAAAAACCTCGCCTTTGAAGCGAGGAAGAACAAAGTTAGTTCTTTTTTTTTGCCAGCAAGCTTAACCGTATTAAGTAGCCATATAGCCTTTGATAAATTCTTCAATCAGCTTAACTGCTTCTGCGTTATCAGCTTCAGCTTTCCCACCACATTTATTCATATGACAGTTTCTGTTCACACTTTCAATGATTCCAGATTTATCATATTCATCTTTGCGAAAATTCAATGTAGGAAGAATAACTTCTTTTTGCAAAACAGTTCCTTCTTCACTCATTTTCTTTCCATCTCTTAAATCGCTGGTGTACATCGCCAAATCCATTCCGCAGTGCATTCCTGCAAAGTAGTTAACAAAGTCAACCACAATAGCATCGATTACCTTTTGGTCAAGTTTGGGATTTTTGTATTCCCGAATAAATTCCTGTGCATAATCGGAAAGGGAAAATACTACTTCTCCACTAGTCATACTGGATTCCTCCTAAAATTTTTTATTTCTTCTTGTTATTCCCTATGTAGCCTAAAAGGAGGAGTAACAAAAAGATTACGAATATAATTATATCATTATTTACATAATTTTTCAACTGTCTTACCAATAAAAGTAAAATAAATATTATAGTATTCTTAATTTATCAATATATATAGTTATTTTTAATATTTTATTGTATAATTGGTCTAAATAAAAATATTTTAGAAAGTAAGTGTTATAATGAATATACTAGAAAAATTAAATGAAAAAGATATTAGAATGGATATTAGATATTATGGACTTGAAGATTTATCGACTGGCATAAAAGTTAAGGAATTATTAGATGAAAAAGATATAATTTTAGAACATTATAGTAATAAACAAATTCATAATATAGAACATTACATTGATTATGTTTTTTTAGATTTCATTATGAATTTTGAAGAGGTTTTACCATATATTAAAGATGATAAAAAACAAGAATTTTTAGACTTTTTTGCAAAGTGTAGGCTAATATATAATGAATATAATATAAAAGATGTTATAAACTATATAAAAAGTAATTATGAAGAAATTTATTCTTTTGAAGATGATGAAAATAAATCTTTATATCTAGCACATGATTTAAAAGATTATACTTCTGATTTTGTTGCACTACATTTTAATTCTTTTGACACAAATGTATTTGATTATATAATCGATAAAGCAACTTATGATGTTATAGACTGTTTTGATAAATGGCAAAAATATTTTATAAAAAATCCAAATGAGCTATCTAAATTATTTAATAAAGACAATATTGAGAAAGTTTTATATATGAGATTTGAAGAAGTTGCTAACATATTGGAAAATTTAAACAATAATGATAAATTCTCTGAAACAATTATAAATGCAGTTGAGATTATTTATATAATAATTAAAGATAAATTCTTCAATCCTGTTGGAGAACATGCAATTTGGGAAAGTTATTATATGCTAAATGATTGTTTGTTATTTTTTAAAAAAATTAAATCTTCTCATGTATATGAATTAGAAAAAGAATTAGAAAAGCAAGAAGTAATATTTAATGAAAATTTATCCCGAAATGGTCATGTCCAAACAATAGAATATAATTTAAAACCATTTATTGAATTCTTTGAAAACAAAAAACATCCGTGGGAAATTAGAATAGTTTATTTAACCCATTCTAGAGATAAAGAAGGTAATCTAGTAAGTTTTTTAGAACATGGGGCAAAATGTGATAGTAAAGCATTATCAGATGATTTGGCAAGAAAAAATCCAGGAACAGATGATTATTTTACTAGTTGGAGATTAAGAAATTTAAGTTTAGACATATTTGAAATTAAAGCTAGGTTTATGTCTATAATGAATACTCCGTCAAATATAAGTGAATATTTATCTGATATTTATGGCGAGTTAAAATATATTTGCACCAATCTAGAAACTTCTATGGAATTAGAATGTTTTGATGAAAACATAGAAATGTTATCTCAGTTTTTAACAGATTTATTTATTAATTTACGAAATAATAACAATAATTACACTAAAGTTACTATTAAAAATAATATATTTGGTTGTTCTATTCTAATATGTGGATTAATTGAAAAAGTTCTTTGTATTATATATAAGTATAGTATGAGAAATATATCATATATATCTGATTCTAATATAACACTTGGTAGTTTACTAAATGAAACAGATAAAAACTCCAATATTATTTTAGATATTTTAGGAAAAGAACAAATGAAATGTCTTAGATATTATTTGCATAAAATAGATCCATATAATGCTGTTGGTAAAAACATTAGAAACGATTTAGCTCATTTAAATGGTAGAACTATGAAAAGATTAGATTATGATTTAGTTTATGAATTATTATCATACTTAACATCTGTATTAAATAGCTGTGTCCTATATTATCAAAAGAACAACAGAAAAACTAATAACTAAATAATGAAAAAGAGGAGCTCAATTAAAAAGATACTAAAATTAATTAGTATCTTTTTAGTTCTAGTTCTTATTCTTTAATTGTTTAACCTTTTCTTTTTCGAGTTGTTTTAAGCTTTTTTTAGGAGTCGGCAAATCTTCTGGCATAGTTCCGACCTGCTTCTTTAATTGCTTTTCTAACAATTTTTCCGATTTTGTTATGTGTTTTACAAGCCTCTTTTTCTGTATTTACATTATCTTTTTTCAATTTTTCTTCTGTTTGTGATATTCTAAATAAATTTGCAATTAATTCAGTACTTCCCATATTATCTAAAATATCTTCTCTGTATCTTAGACCTTTTCTTTTTGCTATATCATCAGCAGTTTCTCCATTATATAAGCCTTTATATCCACTATTATGAAATTTATCAAAATTTTTAACTCCAGCTTTTTTGGCAGTTTGATTAAGTGAATAATTTCCTTTT
>CALVVV010000088.1 GCA_944363995.1 uncultured Bacilli bacterium | reverse complement strand
TAAACCTTCTTATTAGATACTTTATATGTTATTTTATTTTTGAAATTGTTGGATATTATAAATTTAAAATTAACAGTATGGATGGTAAAACAACAAATGGATCAAAAAGAGCAAGTGGAGAAAATAAAGAAGAACCAGTAGTAAATACTATGAGTGTTTATTCTAACAATTATGGTATATCATTAATACAAGATTGCATAACAAAGAAAAGCAATGAAATACCAATGGGTCCAAAATTATTAGAAAAATTACAATTAGAAGGATGTATAGTAACAGCAGATACATTGAATACTCAAGCAGATACAATAAAAGCGATATTAAAAGGAAAAGCAGATTATGTATTACCAGTTAAAGAAAATCAATTACTTACATTTACTGAAATTAAAGAATATTTCAATGATGAAAAATTATACAATGAAGCCAAAAAAGAAAATTATTTAAAAGTTACTTCAAAAGAACATAATGCAATTATAACAAGAGAATATTGTATGACAAATGATATAAAATGGATGAATAAAAAAGAAAAATGGCCAGGACTAAAGTCAATCGGATTATCAAAAAATACAATTGAAAAAGAAGGAAATATATCGATTGAAATAAGATACTATATTGTTAGTTTTTCAAATGATATAGATTTATTTTCTAAAAGTGTTCGTAATGAATGGGGAATTGAAAATAATTTGCATGCTCCTTTAGATATTGTATTTAGAGAAGATAAAAATAAAACACTAGAAAAAAATGGTGCAAAAAATTTAGGTATATTGAGAAGAATAGCTTTAGCAATATTAAAATTTGCACAAACTTATTATAAAAAAAGTCTAAATTTAATTAGAACTAATCTTTCTTTTGATTTTGAAAATGAAATTGAAACTATTTTTAAATTGCTTGATGTGGATAAGATTAATCAAATGAAAAACACATAAGTTTCAAAAACTCATGCGTTTATCCTGAAAGTGATATATAATCACTTTTTCTTTGTCACAAAATATGATATAATGTAAATTAATTAATAAAATTAAATAGGTGATGAAAGTGAAAAAAGTTGTAGTTTTAGGTGGAGGAACAGGTTTATCAACGCTTCTACGTGGTTTAAAACAATTTCCAATTGATTTGACAGCTATAGTGGCTGTATCCGATGATGGAAGAAGTACAGGAAAATTAAGGCAAGAATTTAATGTCCCAGCAGTTGGTGATATAAGGCAAGTAATAGTTGCATTGTCGGAAACAGAGCCACTAGTGGAAGATTTATTAAATTATAGGTTTAAAACGACTAGCGATTTAAATGGTCATGCTTTAGGTAATTTATTGTTGACGGGATTAATAAATGTAGCTGGTAATATGTCATCAGGAATAGAATCATTAGGAAAAATATTGAATTTAAAAGGTAAAGTATTACCTTTAACTGAAGATAATGTTGTTTTAATGGCGAAAATGAATGATAATAAAATTGTTGAGGGCGAACATAACATTACTGAATATGAGGGGAAAATAAAAGAAATTTTTTATAAACAAAAACCAGAAATAAATGATGATGTAATTAAGGTAATCAAAGATGCAGATTTAATTATTTTGAGTATGGGAAGTTTATATACAAGTTTATTACCAAATTTAATATGTAAAGAGATAACGAAAGCAATTGATGAAAGTAAAGCAGAAATTATGTATATATGTAACATTATGACACAACCAGGTGAAACTGATAAATATAGTGCTAGTGATCATGTAAAAATAGTTAATAGTTATTTAAACAAAAGAAAAATTGAAATTATTTTGGCTAATACCGGTTCTATTACCAACGAAATGAAAAATAAATATGCTTGTTTAGAACAAAAAGATCAAGTGATATTTGATAAAAAAAATTTAAAAGAGCTTAATTTAAAAATTATATCTGATGATTTTGTTACTATTTCTAATAATATGCTAAGGCACGATACAATAAAGTTAGGATTAAAAATATATTCTTATTTAATTTTAGGTAGGTAATTTTATGTCATTTACAAGTACTGTAAAAAATGAAGTTAGCAAAATAGAAATAAATAAATTAGAAAAAATTGCTGAATTATCAGCCATTATATCAAATAGTGCAACAATTGATAATGATATTAAAATAGTAACAGAAAATGCTAGTGTAGCACGAAGAATATATAATTTAATAAAAGATTTATTTCAAATTTCTTGCAATATTACGATAAGAAGAATCAACAAAAGTATTTACATTTTACAAACAAAAAATAAAAATATTTTAAAATCTTTAGGTATTTATGAAAAAAAAATATTAAAAACACCTCAAGCTTACATTATTGATGATGAAGAAACCTTGAGGGCTTATTTACGTGGTTTGTTTTTAATGACAGGATCAATTAATGACCCTAAAACAGCTAGATATCATTTAGAATTTTTAGTTGATGATAAGGATTATGCTTTATTTATAAATAAATTATTAAATAAATATAATTTAAATAGTAAAATTTTAAAACGTAACAAATATATGATATATGTTAAAGAAGCAGAAAAAATAAGTGATTTTTTAAGGATAATAAATGCTTATAATGCTGTTATGTATTTTGAAGATATCAGAATATATCGTGATCACAAAAATATGACTAATCGACTAAATAATTGCGAACAAGCTAATGTTGATAAAATAATTGATAGTGCTACTAAACAAATAAAAAATATTGAATTAATTAAAAAGACAGTGGGTATAAATTTATTAGATAAAAAAGAACAAATGGTAGCTGAATATCGATTAAAATATAAAGATATTTCATTATCTGAATTGAGTGATATTATTTCTTTAGAAACAGGAAAAACTATAACTAAATCGGGACTATACCATAGGCTAAAAAAAATTGATGAATTAGCTAATAAAATAAAAAAAAATGATTGCTTTAACAATAAAAAAATTGTATAAAGTTCTTTATTAATAATATTTATTATTAATTATATAAATTTTTTTCAAATTTTTATAGTGATAACATAAATGAAGTGAAATATTAAAGATTAATTTAATTATTCAATATAGAAACGTTTAAATTAAATGTGACAAATTTAATTTTTCTTTTTTTCAAATGAATAACTATGTATATTATAATTTATTAATTTTTTTATATTAAATTTCAATTATATGCACATCGTAGGGGTGTAAAAAATTTTTGTAGGTAAAATAGTGGTTATGATAATAATTTATCAACTACTATTTTTTCTATTTCATCCC
>CALVVV010000087.1 GCA_944363995.1 uncultured Bacilli bacterium | reverse complement strand
TTATCAGACAATAAGTTTTTAGCTATTTTTAATCTTCTTTCCATAAATGATAACCATTTTGAATGTTTAAATTCATCTTCTTTTGACAACACAGCATCTCCATAAGTAAAATCATTATTACCAGTATTATACGGAGGATCAATATAGATTACATCGATTAATCCCTTATGAGTTTTTTCTAGTAGATATAAACTATGAAGATTATCTCCCTCTAATAAAAAATTAAACTTATCTTCTGGATTAGATATTATTTCTTTATCCTTTACTTCTTCAAAAGTAGGTATTTTAGTTTCTAAATCTTTATCAACTCTTTCTTCGTGTTCTTCCCATATAAGTCCATATTTTTTTTTAGTAAGTTCATTTTCTATCATTGATAAATTAGTTAGTGTTTCTTCATCAGTAATATTTTTTTTAATTTCATTAATTGTATTTAACATTTTATTTCTTTTAATTTTTGATAGGTTAGTAGTTTCCATTATTACAACTCCTTACTTTAAAATGATTTAATCATCTTGGAATTTATAAGATTTTTTCTATTAATATTATACTATATATTATTTACTTTTTCTATATTTCAACTAAAAATCCTAGAAAAGAGTTAGAAAAGTTTTAATCATGTAGGGCTTTATCATCATTTACAAAATTAATAAATTCGGCTCTATAAATAAAGATTTATAAAATTTCTATATTTTTCTTTTTCATAGGCTATAATTTCAAATAAAGCGATAGATAAAAATCTCATTATATAATTCAAAGCAACTAATTTTGATAGATATATTATCATAGAATTGTATGAATCCTAGTGTATAGCTCTAAATATATTCCATCTGCGGATGAATGAAAATTCATATCTATTTTTATCCTAAATCTTTTCACGAATACAAAAACAAGGAAGAAATAATTCGATTATTTATTGGTAATCATGTTGTTCATGAAATATTCCATTACTTTATTAGCTCAGCCTTATCTAATAAATATGATACATTAAAAGATGAATTTGGTAAAACAAAATGAGTATCAAAATAGAAAAAGATAAATATATTTATAAATTCAGCTAGTGTAATACAAAAAAGTTGATAAGTCTATAATGTTCATTATAAAATATTATGAGATATAAATAAAAATCAAAAATATTATTATTATGATTGTTAGTAAAATAAATGTAATTTAAAATTATAATTTGTCAAAATTATATTTAAATGATTGATTAAAAAACGTAAATATAATATAATTATTATGTAAAGAAATGATATATATAGTTTGATATTAATAAAAATTGGTAAAAGGTGTGGGAATAATGAATGAATTAAAAGAAATTGGTAAAGGAACAATTTATGAATTTGCGCGACATAGAATAGAAACTCCATTGCCAGGTAGGAATAAAAATTCGGAAAATAATAGTTCAAAAATAGTAATTAATGAATGGTATGGTAAGGTTGGAACTCATTATAAGTTACTAGATAATGTTTTATTTATAACTACAAATGAATGTTTTCAAGAAGATGGATTTTCTATTATAGATTATATAAATCAATTACCAAATGATTTTTCAGTTGTTTTAAAAATAAAAACAGAGCCTAATGATGTTGCTGGTTATAATATGTTATTTAATAGACTAAGTGTTTTTCCAGTGAATAAAAATGTAATTGTTGATATATCAAAATTTTCTTTTTCGGAAAAAATAGCTTTTGATATTGAAAGATTGCCAAATAATGTAAAAATAACTTCTCTATTAAACGATACGATTGAAGAAAAAGATGAATTTTCTAATGAATCATTTGAAAGTTGGGCATTAAATTGTGATAATCAAAATTTTCAATTATTAATTACAAAATTAACATCAAAAACAGCTGAACGAATTATTAAACTGCGTGAAATAGCAATTAATTTTTATAGATTTTCGCCTAACAATATAAAAAATGGAACTAATAGAGATAAAATTGAGTTTGCTTATAATTGGTGTTGCAACAATATAGCATATGATACAACAGCAATTAAAGCCGATGGTTCATTAAAATTAGATAGAAAGGATTCACAGGATCCCATACTTACTTTTAATAGAAGAAAAGGTGTATGTGAAGGTAGAGCGAAATTATTAAAAATATTTTTAAACAATTATTATATGAATGTCCCTTGTTTTTTAGTAAAAGGGCAATCAGGTATTCTACAACATACTTGGAATGAAGCTATTTTAGATGATGGTAGTGTTATAGATATAGATATTTCCAAACAAAAGGGTAGAAAAGCATGGAATCATGATGAATTAGCATATTTTGACAATTGCAAAGGTTTGTCAAGAAGTACCAAAATAATTTAATAAAAATATTAATAGTATAAATGTTAAAAAAAGCAAATCATAAAAACGTCAAAGTTAAAATCTGACAAAAAATATCAGATTTCAGACTATTAACAAGATTTATTTATTGTGAATTCAAAAAATAATTTTCAGTTTCATAAAGCAAAAATTAAATGCAGAAACATTCATAATATGAGTGTTTTTTAATAATTTAAATATTTTGAAGTTTAATAAAAAATAGCGCAAAATATAAATTTTATTAAGAATTTATCTACGATGAAAATATAAAGGGTTATTGGATGAACTATAATAAATACTATATAGATATTAATAAAACTATCGATGAACACGGAACTAGAGAAATAGGAACACCTAAATCTATTAATTCTTACAGGCAAATAAAAATAGATAAAAAACTATATAAGGACTTAATAAAATTAAAAAAGTATTACATAAAAAAATATAATAGCGAAAATTACGATTATTTCATATTTGGTGGCTTAAAACCATTAGCGCCTACAACTATTAACCGACATAAAGAAAAAGCCTGTAAAAAGGCTAATTTAAGAAAAATAAAACTACATGAATTTAGACATTCACACGCAAGCTTATTAATTAATAATAATATTTTAATACACGAAATATCGAAAAGACTAGGGCATAGTGATATAAGTATAACTTTAAATACATATACTCATGCAGAAAAAAAACAAGAAAAAAGAGTTATAAAAACTCTTAATCGATTAAGACTATTTCAACCTTTTTAAAATTAATGACTTCGAACCCATTAATAAAAGTTTATAAAGTCTTTATATTATATCATACATTTTTTGTATGCTATAACCTTAAATGGAGCGAATAGCATACAAGTTACGAACTATGTTCTCTTTCTAAGAATATTATATATGAATTATTATTAAATTTC
>CALVVV010000086.1 GCA_944363995.1 uncultured Bacilli bacterium | reverse complement strand
TGAAAGCAGATTATTCGACTAAAAGTCATTTAGTTATTTTAAAGGATTTTTCTATATCATCTGTTTGGTCTTCTATATACGCTTTAATTATTTCTTGTGTTACTGTACCAACAGTTCTACAAAAATATCCTGGACTCCACAAATGTTGCCCCCAATATCTTCTCTTTAATTGATTATATTCCTCCTGCAATATTTTTGAACTTCTTCCTTTTAAATATTGCACTATTTTTGCTGGTGCTATTGTAGGTGGACAACTTACTAATAAATGCATGTAATTTTTTGTTATATTTCCTCTTATAATAGTTAAGCCACGGGCTGCGCAACCTTGAATTATTAATATTCTTAATCTTTCTGCTATCTTTCCATTTAATACTTCATATCTATATTTTGTTGTCCATACAATATGTTATTGTATATCATATTGTGTATGACTTCCTTTTCTCATCCAAATCCCCATCCTTTGGCTAACTATTGTACAATTAATTTGTCTGCTAGTTCTCAAAGAATCTACGTACTAAAGCACGTGGCCTGCAACCTAGTGTTTAACATAGTCAAATTTTACTAGTAAACCAAAAAAGAATATTTCTATTCTCTTTATATTTTTATATTATAAATTTCTTTTAACAATTTCTTTGATTCATTAAATATTTTGTTTTTTTCATCTAGCGTAAATTCTTCATTATCTAATGTTGTATTATAAACATTTTGAATCTGTTCATTATCAATTCCAAAAAAATCAAAATATAAAGCCATTTCAAATGTTATACTCCTAATTTGTTGTTCTATTCTAAAAATTCGTATTTGTTGTAGATATTTATCTATCTTTTTCATAGTTCCTCCTTAACCTCGTGTCAATGTTAACTCTGTTTCAATAAGTATTCAAGTAGAAAAACAAAAAAACAGTAGTTTACTGTTTTTCGTAATGATAACTTATTTCCCTTTATTTTTTCTAGTAATCCTTTTCGCCTACAATCATCAGGTACTGCTACTACTATTACTGTAACACATAAAGTTAAAGCATATAAAATATGACCACTTATTAAAGGAAAATTAGTTACAGTTTCCTTTATTAAATTAAAATCAAAATTATTTTTAATAAATATTACCGAAAATAAATAAGAAAAGAAAACTAAAAATGCCCCAATATATCCTATTCTACTAATTACTTCCGCTAATTTTCTTAGTCTTAATTTTAGAGGACTTTCTGGCCCACTTTCTTGTAATTCTTTAGATATTGAACCATAAAAAGTATTATCTCCTACTTTAGTAACAATCATTTTAGCTTGTTTAGAATAAACGATAGTCCCTCTAAATAATGGTTTATTTTCTATATTTTTATATATTTCTTTTGCTTCGCCAGTAATACTAGATTCATCAACAGTTATTTCACCTTCTATAATTTCTCCATCAGCAGGTATTCTATCTCCTGATTCTAATAAAACTATATCTCCAACCACCACTTCATCAATACTAACTTCAACAACTTTATTATTTCTTAAAACTTTACACTTTATTTTAGAAGACTCTTCTTGTAATTTTTCAAATGCTTTCTCACTACCATATTCACTCACAGTAGATATGAATGAGGCTAGAAATATGGCAATTACAATACCAACAGTTTCATACCAATCAAAATTTTTAATTAAAAATACTGTTTTTATTCCTAAAGCTATCAATAATATTCTTATTATAGGATCACCTAATGTGGCTATGTACTGTTTAATAAAACTATTTTTTTTACTAGAATTAATTACGTTAGATCCAAATTTTTTTCTTGATTCAATTACTTCATTATCTGTTAATCCCATAAATATATCACCTAATAAAAAATATTAGAATTTTCTTCTAATATTATTATTTTAAATCGACATTTTTTATAAAAAATTAATTTATTTTATCTTTATCTAAAGTTACTAGAAAAGTTCTTATAGTTAACAATATTAATAATTCATTACCTAAAATTATACTTAATATTGATATTATTATACTATAAAATAAACCACTTTGTTTGTAATTAAAATCGATAATTAATTTAAAACAAAAGTAAATATTTAATCCACAAAAAATAATTGATGTAATAGTATTAAGATTTTGTTGATATTTAATAGCAAAATAGCTACTAAAAATTGCTATGAAAAGAACAATGTAACCAAAATTATAGTCATCTATATAAATTTTTTTTATATATTTATTTTTTTGTTTTATTAAATTAAATAATACTAAAATTATAATAACAATTAATATTCTAATAATTGTATAAGAATATGTAAATACTTCAAAATTATTAAAATTGATTGAGTTATCAAATAATGACCTTATAATAATTATAATCAAATAACAATTTATTAATAATTCTAATATTTCATAACTTATATCTGAATAAATTTTTTTATTTAATAAAATACTTCTCATTTTTGGCAGTAAAAAAATTAATATTAAATTAAATATTCCTAATATATTACTTGTAATACCATCTATCACAAATAAACCAATTACAATTATAATATTTAAAAGTAAATTGATTTTAAACATTTTCATCACCATTTTTTAGTTTCTCTATATATTTTGTTGTACAACTTATCTCATTATTTAAAATTATTTTGAACAATTCTTCAATGTTATCACTAGTATATATATTGATATATTTGTATAAGTCAATACTTTCTATATCACTGTCAGTAAAACAAATTCCATTAATGCTATTTTTATAAATATTATATACATCTTCTATATTTAAATAATTTTGTTTCAAAAGTTTTTTATATTTAATATCACATTTATCATTTAAATCATTTTCATAAATAATTTTGATGTTATCATTTAGTAATTCAATTTTTTCATTATACTTCCTTAAATCGATTTGGTAATTTAATTTTTTGTAATTATCAATTTCAAAATAAAATAATGTTACAATTATTAGAAATAATGCTATATAACCTAATTTCATTTAATATTCTCCTATCTTTTCACAAATGCATCATCTAAATTTAATTTAAAATCTACTGATACAAAAGTTTTTAAATAATCAATAAAAGTATTATTATCTATAATTTGATATCCATCTTTTAATAAATGTGAAAATAAAGCATTTTCATTGCAAAATTGGGCATAAGTCAAATCAATTAAAAAATATTCTTTGGCATATACTAAAATAAATCTATGCTGATAAGATAACCCTAAATCTTTAGTATCAATAATATGGGCTAATACATGTCTTTTTTTTAAATTTTCGTACAAATAACTACTATAAATTAGACACATCCTATCAACATCTAAATCTTTTAATTGTTCTTTAGTTTCGTTTATCGAATTTTTTATTTCTGTTTCTATATCTTTTCCACCTATATTTAACAAACTATCGTATAAATTCATTTTCATTCACCAATTCAATTGTACCAAATTTCTAACGAAAAGTCACTATAATGAAAAATATTTCATTAAACTATTGCAAAATAAAAAGTGTTG
>CALVVV010000085.1 GCA_944363995.1 uncultured Bacilli bacterium | reverse complement strand
AATCATTTTATTTTTATCATAAACAACTATTTGATAAAGAATAGTCATAATAATTTTTCTTGCTTCACTTCTATTTATTTGTTCCATACATATAACCTCTTTTTCATAATATTCATTATATCACGAAATATGATATTTAAAAAGACAAAATATCTAATTATTAGTTTTTATTTCATACTTGAATTTACTATTATTATTTTATTTAAACCTTTCAAATCTAATTTAATTAAATAATAATTTAAATTATTTTAAAATCAATCTTTTGGTAGTTTTGTTCTATGCTTGCTTATTATACTTAGGAAGAAATGTATCGCGTAATTATTTCAACTCATCTACCGATAAATAACTTTTACCATTTCTTACTTGATAATTAAAAACTAACATCAAAACTTCTTTTTATATTTTCCCAATCTTCAATCATATTCCATACTAATTTTTCTCCTTCATAATATTATTATTTTAACATATTTATAATTCAATATAAACAAAAACTTAAATAAATTCATTTGAGCAATTCAATTCTTTGCTGATTGAAAAGTTAAATGCAACACTAAAAATGTAGATGTTTCAGTTAGTTTTGCATCAATTTTGGATAAGTTTTGTGTTAGCATGCCCTGAAATACCTTTTATTAATGTTTCATTTACTTTTTTCATTTCACTTTATTCGCTATTTAGACAAAAATCGAATATAGTAATTGCAAAATGATAATATATAAATTAACTGATGACATGTTTGTTTGAAATTTTTTGACATATAAAAAAATAACATATTTTTAATGTATGTTATTTTCTAAATGATTCAAATAAATCAAACGCATCATCTTCAGTAAAATTTTCACCACGTCGTTTTTTTTCTTTTACCATATTTATAAAATAAGTTTTAAAATCATCAGGTGACATATTTCTTCTTTTACCTAATATTTCAGTGGCAGAAATATTGGTATTATATCTTAAATATGGTGCAAATGCTTCTTCACCTTTGCCCAATAATACATCCATTTTAACTTTAATATATATATTATTAACTGCTTGTTGAAATTGATCCATTCCACCTTCTCTAAATAATATTTCTTGAATTTTTTTGATTATAATTGGTTTATCTACTGTAGCTACTATACCATTGGTTTTTTGCCTACTTTTTATCTCAAACATTTCAGGTAAATCTAACATATTATGAATAAACTCACCTAAAAATAAAGTTTCTAAAGTTTCTCTAATTTGCTCATCTGTACTAAATAAAATAGAACAAAGAGGTGTATATTCTAATTTTGCTTCTTCTTTTTTACTTTCTTTTGATTTTACTTCCGACATATCAATCAAGCTTAGAGCAAATAATTCCAATGATGATAAAGTTTCTGGATTATTTTTTAATTGTTCTAATTTATAATGTCTAAAGTTTGAATCATTGGCTAACAATTGAATAAATCCGTCATATAAATCTACTGCTTGTTCATCAGGAATATCACCTTTAGTTTTAATAAACTTAGAATATAATTCTTTATTGCCATATCTTAAAATTTCTTCTAAAGCATAGATATGTAAAATAGGCATTTTTTCAGGCATTTTGTTATATAGTTCTTCTTTACTATTTTTAAAATTTTCATCAGAATTATATCGCACAACAAAGTCATAAATTTGTTGTGACTGATTTTTGCTAAAATTCATTAAATCATCCCCCAGTACGGCTATTGTATCATACTTTTTTTAAAAAATCAAATTGAACGTTTTGACTTTTTAAAATTTTAAAACATAATCTTTATAATTTTCAAATTCTTCATTATTACCTACCTGTAATACAAATAAAATTCTACCATATAATTTATTTAAATATTTTTCTTTATTTTTACAATTGATTCTATTTAGATGAGAATCTAATCCATATTTTTTAATATAATAAATTTCTTTTCTTATTTCTTTACGATATTTTCTTTCTACTTGTATTTTTTCATTAACAACAATACCAGTTATTTTTTGTTGTTGATTTTGTCTGATAATATGAATTTTCTTTTTATTTAATTCAAACCCTAATTTAGCTAACATTTCCTTTACTTTTTTTATAACTAAATTAGGATTAAAATCACCAGAAAAAGTCATATCATCAGAATATCTTGTGTATGATATATTATTTTTATCACACCAATTACCCAATTCATCATCGAAGTCTTTCATTACTAAATTAGAAATATAAGCTGATGTAGGCGC
Source organism: uncultured Bacilli bacterium (assembly GCA_944363995.1). Taxonomy (GTDB): domain Bacteria; phylum Bacillota_I; class Bacilli_A; order RF39; family UBA660; genus Faecisoma. The sequence continues at coordinate 1,403 of CALVVV010000085.1, read as the reverse complement.
ACCCTGTGGGAGATAACCATTATAAGTACACAAATAAGTTAATAGCATACCTATTCCTTTAGGAAAATATTCGATAGAAAAACAACTATCATAAATACTATAAAAACTAATACTATCAAAATAATTTTTAATATCTAGTTTTAAAATTATTTTTTTACCAATATGAATAATTGCATTATCTTTTAAAGATTTACCTTTTTGATAAGCAGTAGCATATTTAGATGTTTTTTTATTTTCTAAAATATTTTTCAATATTTGCCTTTGAATATATTTTAAAGTACCATTAGGCTCATATATTTTTCTAAAACTACCATTAGATTTTTTTATTTTAAAAACTTTATAATTATCTTCAATATTATTACTAATAGAATATAATTTTTTCATATAAGCTTCTGAATCAACTAAATTAAGAGATAATAAAAATTCTTTATATAAATCATCAGTTAAATACTTCCACATTTTTATTACCTCCTTTTTTGAGCAAATACAAAAGATATTGTAATATGAAAATGGACTCTAGCGCAGCGACTACACGAAGTGTAGGAAGGTCCTTTGGAATATTACAATTAATATCATTAATTATATTTAGTTTCTTAGCGACTCGCTAAAATAGGAGTGATTTCCAAACACTATTTGCTCAAATAAATTATATCACATTTTAAAACTAAATAACAAATTGACAATTTTATTTTTTGTTATAATTTCCTTATTTAGGAGAAAAACTATTATACCAAACAATTAGAAGATTTAATAACTACATTAAAAGAAAAGAATTAAAATTAAGTCAAAAAAGTTAACAAACAATATAAATGTTGCACATACAATCTACTGCAAGGATTGAAAATGGTAAAACAAATCCTATGTTAGACATTTTTATTTCAATGGCTAATGAATTAGGATATGATTTAACGCTCATACAAATCGAAGAAATTGAAAAAATTAAAGTAAAAAATAAAATTAATTTTTAATTAATTTTATTTTGACAAACATATTATTTTATGATACAATGTATTTGTCAAGGAAACTTGCATATAATAAAAAGGAAACATTCAGTTTTCTCGTGTTGAATGTCTACCTTTATTTTAGGTGGGACACTTATTCAAATGCGAATGAGTGTCATTTTTTTATTTCAACTACCAACATAGTAAAAAGGAATAAAATGATAACTATGTATCTTAGAACTTTTATTACAAAAAATTCTTTTTGACATTTTATCAAACCTCCTCTCATTAAAGATTAGAGGTAGACACTCAACAACTGAAATATTTCCCATATATAATTATACTATAAATTAACTTACATAACAATAATTTTGTTAATTTTTAATTGGGTGTAAAAAATTTTTGTAGGTAAATTGTCATTATATGGTATACTTATTAATATAGGAGAATAGATAAGTATGA
>CALVVV010000084.1 GCA_944363995.1 uncultured Bacilli bacterium | reverse complement strand
GGATGAAATAGAAAAAATAGTAGTTGATAAATTATTATCATAACTACTATTTTACCTACAAAAATTTTTTACACCCTTAAGCTTTTTTTTATATTGCTAAAAGTAAAAAAATTAGATATAATAAATATTAGGTGATAGTATGAAAAGATTGTTCTTTATGTTAATAATATTATTTTTATTATATTTGGGTATACAATTTGTTTTTTATTTATTCAGTTCTGGACAAGATAATAGTTATAAATTATTTGATGGTAACATTACTTTTGATGTTAGTGAAAAATCAAATTTTAATGATAACAGTTATAGCTATGATGTTTTAATTGACAATACTAATTTTACATTTCAAATTTTTCAAGATTATAATAAAAAATCAAAAGTTTTAGAGCAAATTAAGTATTATAAAGATGATAATTATGAGTGTATTTTGCCAATCTTTAAAGATAATTTAATATTAGTTGATGTAATATGCAAAAATGATGATAAATATAATTATTATTTTAACATTAAAGATACAAATAAGAATTTAGATAATTTTGTTAATGAAATAAGTGAATATGATATAAAACAGTTTACTGATAATGCTTCAAAGGAAAAAAGGGAAGGTATAGATGTTTATGTTGAAAATTTAATTGAAAATCATTATATTGGTTTAAATAATTATAAAGGTGTTTATATTATTAGTAGCAATTTTAATTCTAAAGTCTATAATATTAGCTTATTTGATAAAGATGTATATAATCAAAAATTAGGAAAATTTATTAATCAATATTATGTTGTTTCAAATTATGATGAGAATCATGAATTTCACGAAATCGAGGTAGTTGATTTAGTTAGTTTAGATAATTTTAAAATTACATCTAATAATGCAATTTCTTTTGATAGTTATATTCAAGGCGTTGTTGATAATAAAATTTATTTATATGATAAAGATAATGGTGTTCAATATACAATAGACCCTCATGATAAATTAGTAGTTCAAGTTAGCAGTAAAGAAATAAGATATTATAACGGTAACTGGACAACAATGACAGTAGCCGAAGCTAAAGCAGAAAAAGAATTTATTACTAATGTAGTAGATTTTAATGATGATCAGTATCAGCGAATAGATAAAATCAACAATCAATATTATTTATATAAAAAGAACGGTAAAAAATATGATGTATATCGAATGACTAAGCAAGATAAAACTGATTTAATTTATTTATTTTCCACTCAATCAATCGGAAATATAAATTATCTAAATGGCTATATCTATTTTATTAGTGAAAACAAAATAAAGGTTTATAATGATAAATTTGGTATAAAAAACTTAATTGAAAATACTGAATTAGAGTTTAATGAAAATATAAAAATTAATGTGTATAATAAATAAGGAGCGATAAAATGCTAGCAGTTGTTTTATCTGGAGGCGGCGCTAAGGGAGCCTATGAAATAGGTGTTTGGAAAGCTCTACGAAAAATGCGTATAAAATATGATATTGTAACAGGCACTTCGATAGGTGCCTTAAATGGTATGATGATGGTCCAAAATGAGTTTTATAAATGCATTCGTCTATGGAAGAATATTAATTATGATATTTTATACGATAATTTTAAAAAAATAACAAGTTCTAAAGAAATGTATTTAGAATATTTAAATAAAATTTTTGATGGCGGAATAGATACTAACAAAATAGAACAATTAATAAATAATCTTTATAAACCAAATAAATTATATAATTCAAAGATTAATTTTGGAGTTGTTTCTTTTAATCTATCAACAAGAAAAGTTATATATTCTACTAAAAAAAATACTAGACCAGATAAATTAAAAAAATATATTTTGGCTTCTGCTACTTGTTTTCCGTTTTTTAAGCCTACTAAAATTGGAACTGATATTTTAGTTGATGGTGGTTATTATGATAATTTGCCTATTAACTTAGCAATCGAATTAGGTGCAACAGAAATTATTGCTGTCGATTTAAGAGCAATAGGATTTAAACAAAAAATTCGCAATAAAAAAATAAAAATAACATATATTGAGCCAAATAATAAATTAGATTCCTTTTTAATGTTTGAATCTAATGTAACTAAGCGAATGATAAGATTAGGTTATAACGACACTTTAAAAAAATTTAATAAATTAGAAGGAAAATTATATACATTTAAAAAGGGAACAATTGATAACCTATATTTTAAGTATATTAATAAAATAAATGATTTAAGTAAAAAACTAGATTATATAGGTAATTTTAAAAATTTGAAACAAATAAATTTTTATAAAATAATTGAAGATAGTTTAGAAATATTTGATATTGCTGTGGATAAAATATATAATTCCAATGAGATAAATAAACAATTATTTATGAAACTTAAATTAGCTGATGAAATAAATTTTGATAAATTTAATATCGATGAATTAAAAAAAATATTAAATCGAGAAGTTATTGTTAAATATATATATTTAAAATTAAAAAAATATGATAAAATAAATCCTATATTTACTTTTTTTCCAAAAGAATATACAACAGCAATTTATTTATTAGCTGTAGGAGGTAATTTATGAAAAATATTTTAACAGGAATTAGACCAACCGGTAATTTACATTTAGGTCATTATTTTGGAGCTGTTTCTAATTGGATTGAATTACAAGATAAATATAATACATTTATTGAAATTGCTGATGCTCAAGCGTTAACCGATAATTTTAATAATCCTGATAAAGTTAGAAAAAATGTAAAAGAATTAACTTTAGATTTGTTAGCATGCGGAATTGACCCTAATAAAGTAACTATATTTATACAATCTATGGTACCAGAAATAGCAGAAGCAACAATTTATTATTCTAATTTAGTTACAATTTCAAGATTATATCGTAATCCAACTGTTAAAACGGAAATTAAACAAAAAAAAGAATTGTTTGGTAATGGTGAAAGTGTCACTTATGGCTTTTTAGGTTATCCCGTAAGTCAAGCTGCTGATATTACGATGTTTGATGGTGAACTAGTTCCAGTAGGGGAAGATCAATTGCCTTTATTAGAACAATGTCGTGAAATTGTTCGAAAATTTAATTCTATATATGGAGATACATTAATTGAGCCAGTTCAATTATTAACTAAAAATACTAGAATTAAAGGTTTAGATGGTAATGAAAAAATGGGTAAAAGTTTAGGTAATGCGATATATTTAATCGATGATTTAGAAACTGTTTCGAAAAAAATTATGTCGGCTGTAACTGATCCTAATAAGATTAAAAAAGATGATAAAGCTAATCCTGATATTTGTATGGTTTATTATTACCATAAATTAGTTAATAAAGATAATTTAGATACTGTATGTAGTGAATGTAAAAATGGTAGTCGTGGTTGTGTTGCTTGTAAAAAAGAACTAATTAACAAAATGATGGAATTTTTAAAACCAATTCAAGAAAAAAGAAAAGAATATGAAAATAATATGGATTTAGTTGAAAAAATATTAAAAGATGGTACTAATAATGCGCGAAAATATGCTAGTAATAAAATGAAACTAGTAAGAAAAAACATGAAAATAGATTATTTTGAATAAGATGTAGTAACATCTTTTTTTTGAGGTGATTTATGAATTTTTTAACTTTGTTATTAAAAGGATTTATAATAGGAATAGCCAAAATAATTCCTGGTGTTAGTGGAGCTTTAATTGCAATTAGTT
>CALVVV010000083.1 GCA_944363995.1 uncultured Bacilli bacterium | reverse complement strand
TTTTGCATACTATTCAAATATATTCTATTCCATTCAGTTGGATAACCTATTTTATTATTTATACTATAATTATTGGCGGCTGATATTATACTTTTTACTGTTTGATTATATGATTTTTCTCTTGAATTTTCGATGACATTATCAATTACTGGAAAGGTTATTAATGATATTACTGCTAGTATTATTAATACACCTATTAATTCAATTAAAGTAAAAGCTTTATTTAATAAATACCCCCCCCCCATTTTTGCTATTTGTTAATTTAATCATATTACCTCTCCTATCCTTTAAACTATATATATAATACAATATTTTTTAGTTTTTTGCAATATTAATTTAATCATTTTATAGCATTACCTTAAAAATTAATCTAAACTATTAAGTGTTTTTAAAATATCATAAATATATTGATAATTTGAATTATAATTGTTCATAAATTCAAGACTATCTTCTTTGGCTTTAATCAACATTTTATAATCCTTTTTTAAATTAGCTAATTTAAATTGCATATCACCACTTTGTCTAATTCCAAATAAATCACCGCTTCCTCTTAATTTAAAATCAGCTTCGCTTATTTCAAAACCATCATTAGTTTTAACTAAAACTTTAAGTCTTTCTGCTTCTTGATTACTAATCATAATAAAATAAGATTGTAAATCACTTCGTCCAACTCGGCCTCTTAATTGATGAAGAGCAGACAAACCAAAACGATAACTATCAAAAACAACCATCATAGTTGCATTCGCTACATCAACTCCGACTTCAATAACTGTTGTACTAATTAAAATTTGAATTTCATTATTTTTAAATTTATTCATTACATCTTCTTTTTCTTTTGCAGAAAGCTTACCATGAATTAATCCAACTTTAAATAATTTTCCGAATGCTATATTCATTTTTTCTTGTAATTTCATTACATTTTCTAATTCTATTTTTTCACTTTCTTCAATTAAAGGAGCAATAACATATATCTGATGGCCTAATTTTAATTGTTCATACATTTTCTGTAAAACATCCTTGATTTCATCAGTTTTCTTTAAAAAACTTATTATTTCTTTACGTCCAAGTGGTTTAGTTTTAATACTCGAAATGTCCATATCACCAAATAAAGTAATTGCATATGTTCTAGGAATAGGGGTAGCACTCATATATAACACATCTGGCATAAGACCTTTATTTTTTAAATTACTTCTTTGATTAACACCAAATCGATGTTGTTCATCAGTTATTACTAAACCTAAATTATGATAATTAACTTCCTCACTTATTAATGCATGAGTTCCTATCACAATATCAATATTACCATTTTTTAAATTATCATAAATATTTTTTTTATCTTTGACTTTTAATTTACCTGTTAATAAAACAATTTTTAAATTAGGTAATAACTTAATTATATTTTTATAGTGCTGCGCAGCAAGTATTTCTGTCGGTGCCATTAAAGCACCTTGATAACCTGATAAATAATTTATATATAGTGCAATAAAAGAAATAATAGTTTTGCCACTACCAACATCTCCTTGTAATAAACGATTCATTCTTTTTTCACTTACTAAATCATTATAAATATCCAAAACAGCTTTTTTTTGATCACTGGTTAATTCAAAAGGTAGTTCATTAATAAATTTATCAATCTTATCCATCGGAACATTTCTCTTTAAACCTGACTGAGTTTTTTTAGATTTTAAATAATTAATTTTTAACATAAATATAAATAATTCTTCATACTTTAATTTATTTATTGCCAAACGAAGATTTGCAAAATCAATTGGATTATGAATTATTTTAATACTATCTTTTTTACTTAAAAAGTTATATCTTTCATTTAAATAACTAGGAATATAATCAATTATATCATCTTTAATTGTTTTAATTATATTGTTTAACTGGAAACTGTTTATACCACTGGTAACATGATAAATTGGTTCAATTTTAACAGAATCACCTAATGTTGAAAATTTGATATCATTACAAACAACCAAATTTCTTTTTTTATCATATTTACCAAAAACAGTTAACTTTGTACCAATAATTATTTTATTTTTATAAAAACCTCGATTAAATATTGTAATTTTTAATATTTTAGATCCTATGTTTAAACTAAAATCCATTTTATCTTTATGATTTTTTAAATAACTTACAGTAGCATTTGTTTCAACTATACCATCAATAATTATTTTATCGTTTGATTCTAATAAATCAATATTACTTCTTTTTATAATATCATAACGAAAAGGATAATAGGTTATTAAGTCATAACTGTCATTTATACCTAATTTACGTAATAAATTAATTGTTTTAGGACCTAATCCTTTAATTTTCTCTAATTCCATAAAAACACCACTTTCATTATAACAAACATATTTTTGTTTGTCTACATATCTCTCTACTAATTATATACAACAAAAATAGCTAATTTCCTTTTCTAAAAAAGATTCTAAGCATAAATTAATATCTTAATAAAATTTTTAAAAAAAAGATGCTTATTTTGCATCTTCCTCAACTAACTCTATAATAACCATTAAAGCATCATCACCACGACGTTCATCAAGTTTTAATATTCTAGTATAGCCACCATTACGATTAGCATAACGATGCGCTAAAACATCAAATACTTTTTTAACTACTTCATTATCGTTGTGTAAAAACGCTAAGGCTTGTCTACGTGATACTAAAGTACCTTTTTTACCGTATGAAATCATTTTGTCAAAAAATTTACGAACTTCTTTAGCTCTCGTTTCAGTCGTTGTAATTTTTTCATTCATTATTAAGTCTTTAGTCAAATTAGCTAACATACTTTTTCTATGTTTTGAATCACGTCCTAATTTTCTATAAGCCATAATTTACCTCCTAGTCTTCTTCACGGAATCTAAGTCCCATATCTTTTATTTTGTCGATAACTTCTTTTAATGATTTTTTACCTAAATTACGTATTTTCATCATTTCAATTTCTGATTTAGCTGTTAAATCACCTAAAGTATTAATATTAGCTCTCTTCAAACAATTGAATGCTCTTACTGAAAAATCTAAATCCTCAATTGGAGTTTCTAATTTTTTAATTTTACTATCTTCTTCTTTAGCCGTCATTATTCCAGTCATATCTGCAATTTCACTTAAATCTAATAATACATTTAAATGTTCAATTAATATTTTTGAGCCCAAAGCAATTGCTTCTTCTGGTTTTAATGATCCATTTGTATATACATTTAAAATTAATTTATCATAATTAGCATCTTGACCAACACGCGCTGTATCTACTTCATAACTAATTCTTTCAATTGGTGAATATAATGCATCAATTGGGATATAACCGATTTTGTTATTTTCAATATATTTTTTATTTTCAGTACCTGGAACATAACCGCGACCATTGCTAACAATTAATTCCATATCAAGTTTACCGCCTTTAGCTAATGTGGCAATAACTAAATCTTTATTAATTATTTCTATATCAGAATCAGTCTCTATATCCCCAGCTTTAACTTCACCTTCATTAGAAGCATGTAAATACAAAACTTTATCTTCCTCAGTATTATTTTTAAGAACAACACTTTTTAAATTAAGAATTATTGAAGTAACATCTTCAACAACACCTTCTATAGTTTGAAATTCATGCATAACTCCATCAATTTTAACAGCAACTATAGCACTCCCTGGCATACTAGATAGCATAATTCTTCGTAATGCATTACCGATAGTAGTACCAAAACCTCTTTCAAGTGGCTCAAGTTCAAATCTTCCAAAATTACTATTTTCAACATATTCAGTTATTTTATATGTTGGCTTTTCAAATTTTAGCATAATTAATCCTCCTTTTAATTATCCTCTTGGACGTTTTGGTGGACGGCATCCGTTATGTGG
>CALVVV010000082.1 GCA_944363995.1 uncultured Bacilli bacterium | reverse complement strand
TATTATAAAGTAAAATACACTAAAAAGAAAGTCTTTAGACTTTCGAATGAAAAATTTATTTTTCATTTTTCTTGTATTGTTTTTACTTGATTATCTAATATTTCAACAATATTATTTAATCTAGTTATTTCTTCTTTTTGTTCTTTAATTACTTTATTCTTTTTAATTAGTTCACTATTATTTTTAAAGGTTTTATTTTCTTCAGTTAATTTAGTTATTTTAATATCTTTATTAGTATTTTCGGTTTCTAATAGAATAACTTTCTTTTGCAATCATTTAGTATAATCAGATAGTTTAGAAATATCCTCATCTTTATAACCTATAACTTTTCTTTTAACTGGATTTAGAAGTTCTTCTTTATCTTTAGCTGTATCAATATTTTTAAGCCCATTTTTAGAGTTTTCAATAATCTTTAGTACATTTTCCTTTTCTTTATTTAATTCCTCTAATTCTGCCTTTTTTTCTTCAATATCATATTCTAATTTAGTTTGATTTTCTTTATGACTTCCAATATCTCCACGATAGAGATTAAAACCTCTTTCAGTAATAAACTTATTAAATTCATTTTGTAGTTTATGAAATGATACTGTACCACCACGATCTTTCCAAAATTGATCACAATTTAGAAATTTACCATCAACTTCTTCATAGATAACTTTCCCTTTATCATCGCGAAGTAGTTTAGGTGTTAGTGATATAGTTCCGTCTTTCCTTACAAATTCTTCTTTAACGACATTACCATCTTTATCTTTCTCATAGCATTTTCTTTTTACCTTATTAACAACTGGTACAAAATATGCTTGTAAGTGTGGGGTATCTTCATCATAATGAATTTGAGCAAGAAGTATGTTTTCTTCTCCAACATATTCTTTTAAGAAATCCATACAAGAATCAAAATAATAACTAACTGCATTTGGTATATCTTCTTTAGATTTAATATCTGGTATCATAACAGCTTGTCCTTGTTTATCACCTTTATGATATGTTCTACCACTCTTTGTTATTATTTTTGACAACTTAAATTTAAGTTTTAATCACTTTACTATTGGACTTTTAGATTAATCCTAACTCCCGTACTAATAGGGTTTATGTCTAGTATTGTTTTAAATCTTGCATATCGGCGACTTCTAACTCTATTAAATTGTCAAAGAACATTAGGTTGAGTTTTGGTAATTACTGCAAATTTTAAGTTGAGTATATACTAAATAAAATTATTTGTCAACTATTAAGTTGCAATTTTGTAAATTTTCTTCAAAAAAGTTGATTTTGGTTTAAAAATAGTATATAATGTATTCAGAAAGGAAGTATTAGTATGAATGAGAACTTATCAGTAGGTCAAATGATAGAACAAGCTCGTGAAGAAAAAGGACTATCAAAAAGAGAATTATCTAGACTTGCTAAAATTAGTGATACAGAACTTGCTCGTATAGAGTCAGGAGAAAGAGAGATACCTAATCCAAAAACTTTAAGAAAAATTAGTAAACATATTGGAATTAATTATAATGATTTAATGTATGCTGCAGGATTAGGATTTCAAGTGACAAAGTTAAATCCATTTTTAAGAGATTATTATGAACAATTAAAAGGTGATGAAATTGATTTAGCATTAGTTAATACAACTGCTAGTGTTGAAAACTGGACTAATTTAGTTAAATCATTTGAAGAAAAACTTAAAAATGATAAATTAACCGAATATGAACGAGAAATAATAGAACAAACTATTGAAGATACAAAATATCAAATTGAAACAGGAAATGAAATAATTACACTATTAGTTGGAGCAAAGAAAAAATGGAGGTTTGAGAATAATGGAAAACAATAATTCAATTACTGGAAAGTTATATGAAAAAATATTTAGAATGAAAAAGAAAAATTTAAAAATATTAACAATTAGTATAGATATAATAATGTTTATTGTTTTTGTACTTACGCTGATATTTAAAACTAATTTACTTTATGGATTATATTGGATATTTATAATTTTATATTTTATGGTTGATATGATAAATATAATGCATTAGGATTATGATGGATTAAGAGCAGATAATTACAAAGCAAAATCAGTAATGTCAAGTTATAGAGATGTAACAACAATAACTACTGTATTTAGTGGATTATTTTATTTAATAGTAATATTCCTAGATAATTTAGAAGTAATCAATATTTCAAATATCTATGTAATAGTTATAATGTATCTACTTTTATCAGTAGCACAACTATTTAATCAATTATCAACTAGTAATGCTAGAAAAGAAACACTTAAATTAAGTGAAAAATATAGTGGTAAAATAAAATGACATTATGACATTAAAAAGAGTGAGGGTATCCCAAATATTAATGTCATAACGTCATAAATTAGAAAGGAAAAAATATTATGGAAAATAAATTTAATTTAACAAGAGAACAAAATATATTTATTGCAAAAAGAAATATAGTAGATTATATTTGGAAAAGTGCTAATTTAGAGGGAATTGGGGTTACGTATCCTGAAACACAAGCTATTTATGATGGTGGTATTGTCAATGGCTTAACTGTTGATAAAATCATTGCAATAAACAATTTAAAATATGCTTGGGAATTTATTTTAGAAAATAAAGATATTGATTATGATTACAAAACATTATGTCATATACATAAATTAGTTGCTGATAAATTAGTATTAGATCAAGAATTGGGAAGAATTAGAACAACACCTGTTAATATAGGTGGAACAAGTTGGAAACCTCAATTTCCTATTGAAAGTCAAATTAAAGAAGAATTAGAATCTTTATTAAATCAAGAGAATAAAACAAAAACTGAGATTGCCATTGAAATAATGTTATCAGTTATGAGAAGACAAATGTTTATTGATGGAAATAAAAGAGTTGCAATGTTATTTGCTAATAAAATTATGATAGATAATGGATGTGGTATTATAACTATTGCACAAGAAAATCAAGAAACATTTTACGAAAAACTTATTAAATATTATGAAACTGGCGATATGCAAGATTTAAAACAATGGATTTATGATACAAGCATTGATGGAATTGAATTAAATAATCATGAATAAATTAACATTAAAAATTGAATATTCTGATTTTTTTGATAAGGAATTATGTGATTACTTATCAACTATAAAAGGAGTATTATTTTCAAAGATAGATATAGAAAACAATGAAATTTATATAGAATATAATTCCTCAATTATTTTACTTAAAACATTAATAATGGAAATAGATTTATATTTAAATACAAATAATACGCCTTCTATCATTTCTTTTGATAAGCATTTTGAAAAAAATATAGCAAAAGATATAATTGTTATAGAAGATTTATGTTGCGAGTATTGTTTAAAAGGAATGATTGAAGACTTACTTGAAAACGAATTAATAAAAAGTGCATATACTGATTTTAACTATATTGATAAGAAAAATGTAAATATTTTTATAACATACGATAATAAAATGATGAATTTAGAAGAATTAAATAAACTTAGAAATAAATTTAATAATTATTAGATTTAATAAATAAAGGAGTTTCAAATGAATGATAATAAAAAAACAATTTTAACTGATATTATTGGACTTACTGATATAAATAGTTCAAGTGGAAGAAATAGATTAATATATAACTTTAATGATATAGATATTGCATTTCAAGAATATGAAGAAGATTTTAAAGATGATCCTGAAGTATTAAAAGATATTTATGAATGTCATAGAGATGTAAGTAATTTATATAGAACAATAATAATGTCAACAATTGGCGAATTTTTTGAAAGTGTTTATGGTCAATCTGTGGACTTTGTTCTATAATAGGAAAGTTATAGAGCAAAAGTCAAAACACGTGGTAGTTTGCTATACGCAAAAAGGCAAGATAAAATCTTG
>CALVVV010000081.1 GCA_944363995.1 uncultured Bacilli bacterium | reverse complement strand
AATTACCATTTCCAAAACAAAAAATTCAAAAGAAAAAAGCTGTATGAAATTATTTCATTTCATGACAGCCCCTTTTTATATATTCTAATGCTTTCATTATTGCTAATTTACCATATGGATACATCAAAGATCCTTGTAAATAAGCAATATATGGTTCTCTTATTGGACCATCGCAAGATAATTCAATAGATGAACCTTGCGTAAATGTGCCTGCTGCCATAATGACCTTATCTTGATATCCAGGCATATCCCAAGGAATTGGTTCAACATAAGAATCAATTGGTGAAGCTGCTTGAATACCTTGACAAAATTTAATTAATTTATCTTCATTATGAAAAATAATATTTTGAACAATATCTGCTCTTTCTTCATTATATTTTGGTTCAACATCATAACCTAAATTTTCAAATACTTTACTAGCTAAAACCGCTGTTTTTAAACTACTTGCTACAACACTAGGGGCAAAAAATAATCCTTGTAATAAATATTTATTTATTCCTAAACTAGGACCAACTTCTTTACCTTCACCCGGTAAACTTAATCTTTCACCTACTAAATTAATTAGGTCTTTCTTACCTACTACATATGCGCCATTAGGAGCAATTCCTCCGCCTAAATTTTTAATTAAAGATCCTACTACAATATCTGCTCCAACTTCGATTGGTTCTTTAGTTGACACAAATTCACAGTAACAATTATCTATCATAATTATTACTTTTGAATCAATATTTTTAATAAATTTAATTACTTTTTCTAATTTATCAATCGTAATACTCTTTCTAGTTGAATAACCTTTTGATCTTTGAATTTCAATAACTTTAATTTTTTTATTTTTTAAAACATCTTCTATTTTTTTATAATCAAAATCATTATCAATTAAATCGATTTGCTCATATTTAACATTAAATGATTTTAATGAACTTGAATTATCAACTATACCTATTACTTCATCTAAAGTATCATATGGTTTTCCGGTAATACTAAGTAATGTATCATTAGGTCTAAGCAAAGCAAATAAAGTTACAGATAAAGCGTGGCTACCAGATATAAATTGATTTCTAACAATTGCATCTTCTGCTTTAAATACTTTAGCAAATACCTTTTCAATTACATCTCTTCCAGCATCATTATAGCCATAACCAGTAGTCGAATTAAAATGTGTTTCTGATACACTATTTTCTTGAAATGCTTTTAAAACTTTTTCACTATTACAAAAACATATATCATCAATCAATTTGAATTGCTCTAAACATTCCTTTTCCATTTCATCAATCATTTTTAACACCACCGTCTACTCTTATTATCGTATTATTTATGTAAGTATCATTAATTAAATAATTAACTACATTAGCAATTTCTTCTGGATTAGCAAACCTATTTAATAATATTTTACTTAATTGTTTATTTTTAAATTCGATATCCATATTTTTATTCATATCAGTATCAACCCAACCACAGGCAATAGCATTAACAGTTACGTAAGGTGCATACATATTAGCAAAATTATGAGTTAATGAATTTAAACCTGCTTTAGATGCATCATAATCTAAACTTTCTTGATAATAAGTATCAATACCATTAGTCGAAGAAATATTAATTATCTTTCCCTTTTTGTTTTTAAACATATACCCACCGATATATTTACTAGTTAAAAAAGGACCAATTAAATTTACGTCTAATATATTTTTAAAATTATCCACAGTTTTGTCTTCTAAAGTTGTATCGATAGAAATACCAGCATTATTTATTAAAACATCGATACTGTCAAATTTAGAATTAACTATATCTAGCAATTTTATTACTTCATCTTCTTTAGAAACATCACTTTTTAAAATTAAAACTTCAGTATATTTTTCTATTTCTTGTTTTGTTTGTAAAGCGTTAGTATCATCATTTACATATGTTAAGACCAAATTATGTTTTTGTTTGGCTAAGTTTAAAGCAATTGCTTTTCCAATACCTTTTGTTCCTCCAGTTATTATGATTGTCATCTTGTCACCTCATTTTTAATTATATCAATTATTTCATTACCATATTTATTAATTTTATAGTCCCCAAAACCATTTATTAATTTTAGTTCTTCTAAACTTAAAGGAACTTTGTTAATTAATTCTTCTAATGTTTGATCATTAAATATCATATAAGGTTGAATTTGTTCAAAATTAGATTTTTCTTTGCGATAATTTTTTAATCTTATTTTTAACTCTTCTATATTAAAAGAATATTTTTCATATTTTAATATAGTATCACAAATATTTTTAATTTTATCTTCATTTCGAATAATATGTTTCTTTTTTTCTTTATTCTTTAAAACTTCAACTATCTTATCATTTCTAATTATTAAATTTTCATAATCTTTATCACTTTTTTTAAAATTTAAATAAGTGTTATCATTTGTAAGTATAACTAATGATTCATATTTTATTTTTAGTTTTTCTTTTTTTAATATTTCGTGAATTAAATTTTCGTGTTCAGTATTTTGTGTTAGAGGATTTCTAATACCTTTTTTATATCTACCAAACCGTCTGGTAAAAGTTCCATCTTTTTCAATATCAACATTGCCATTTAAGTTTTTAGATTCTAATATATATACACTTCTTTTTGTAATAATAATAAAATCTATTTGTACTTTTTTACCATTGAATGTTAAAAATAAATCGTGCATAATATACATAGGTATATTAGAGTTAATTAAGTTGTAATTCAATCTTTCTTCTCCTACCATACCTTTTTGCAAACAATTAATTTTATAACCGTTTGTAACTTCATCAACTTTCAAATTGTCTAAATTATTAATATTACTTTTACCTTGATAATATATTACAGGCTTTTTAAAATTAGAAAATATATCTAAATCAATAATAAATCTAACTAATAAATAAATTAAAATTATACTTGCAATAATTAATATTATTAACCAATACTTAGTAACAAATGAATAAACTGCACCTATAATAATTAATATAATGAAACCAATCAAAAATTCCTCATCATCATTTCGATAATATCTTTTTCTAGCCATAAACAAACTCCTTTTTATTAATTATACCATAAAAAAATAATTGCGAATCACACAATTATTTTTCTTTAATTTCATCAATATATTTATTAACTTTACTAGCCCATTTTGTATCAGCAGCATATTTTGGGTTCATTTCTTCAGCAGTTGTTAAACCTTTTTTTACATAATTTTTAGCAATATTATCGATAAATCCTTTAATTCCTTCTTCTAAAGTATCATATCTTTTATATGATCCACCATTACAAGATGGACCACCTACTTGACCACCAACGTTGTTACATTTTTTAACTAAAGTACTACAACCCCATTTGCACCCAGTTTCATGTAATGATATAGCAACAGCTAAATATGGATCGACACCCTTTTCTAAAGAATAAGTAGCAAATAATTCTCCTTTACCCTTTAAATCACTAGATAAAGATTTATCAATTTTTATAATCAGTTGTTCTAATGTTAATCCATCATAAACGATAGGTTCTTCTTCTTCTGTTAGAATAGTTGCTTCGGCTAAAAATCGATTAACCTCTAATTCGGTTGTTCTCTCACTAGGAATAAATATCAATATTAAAGAAAAAAATAACCCCAGTGAAATACACAGCTTTGTTTTCACGTTTTTCACCTCTTCATAAAAATTTGGGAAAACGTCTTTAATTTTAACATAATTTTATGATTTAGTCAAATTGAGACTAATAATTACAAATAATTACCAATTCACTTTTTGATAATTATTTGTTACAGTTCAGTCAAGAGATAGATAAATAGGTCTATCTTTTTTTTGTACTATTTCTATAATACACTATTTTTGAAAAAAATATAAGACTTTTATTTTTATAAAATTATGAGATAATAAAGAAAAGGATTGGTGATTTATATGGCTCAAGGAAGAGTTAATGATTTTTATAAACAATATGAAGAATTAGTAATTAAATTTGAAACCCAAGAAAAATTGTTAAAAGAAACCAATGAACTTGTTAAATCTTTAAATGCTACTATAAAATCACTTAATAATACTATAAATGAACAAGCAAAAATAATAGAAGAACAAGCCCAAGAGATATTGAGATTAAAATCTAAAAATAATAAAGATAGTTCTAATTCATCAAAGCCATCAGG
>CALVVV010000080.1 GCA_944363995.1 uncultured Bacilli bacterium | reverse complement strand
AAACCTTCTTATTAGATACTTTATATGTTATTTTATTTTTGAAATTGTTGGATATTATAAATTTAAAATTAACAACTGTAGCAGCAGTTACTATTCTCTCCGGAGTCATAGCTATATGCGTTTTATATCCAAAGAATGATGTATCAGCAGTTTTATGTCCTATTTTTGCGTCTTGGTCTTTTGAGTATTCTAATTCTATTTCTGTGTCTTCTAACGTTTCTTTTAAGTATTCCATTTGCTCTTTGATATTAGGTAATTTTTCAAATCTTCCATCTTCTTTTAAAACATTTAATAGTTCTTTTGAGTATTCGATTTGATCTTCAAGCAAACCAGAAGCTTCGCGTTTTTTTGGCATTTTTTCATGCATACTCTCATCTATTTTATACACTGATTTTCTTAAGTTCTTTGCCTGCCTAATAAGTTCTTCTCTTGGCGATATATGACTAAACATTGCATTGGTATGAGTAGAATCAACTATAATTTTATTTTGTACTTCTATTAATCCCTTCTCCAAAGCTAATTGAACAGTTTTTTCAATTAATTTATCCATTAAATTTTCATCTTCATCTACTAATCTTTCACGACGAAAAACAGTTAATAAGCTAGGATTGATTAACTTTGTTTCTTCAGGACTATATCCTAAAAAATATTTAAATAACATATCTGTCTTTGTTCTTTCAATCAAACCTCTATCCGATAATTTAAAATAAGATTTTAATAATAAGTATTTAAACATTCTTGTTACATCTTCTGCACTTCTTCCCATAGTAGAAGAATACTTATTTTTTAATATTTCATATACAAAAGAAAAATCTATCATATCATTTAATTGTCGCCAAAAATTATCTTCAGATATTAATATATTGTATAATTCTATATAAGGGCTTATATTTAATTCTAGTTGTTTTTGGGCTTTTAACATTCTACATCACCATGATTCCTTATATATAGTATATCAAAATAAAAAGACTGCTGATATAGTTTACAATAATTTTTGTATACTTTTTCAGCAGTCTCATTAATCTTCTATCTTTTTTAAATATTCAATTGCTGAGTTGAGTTGGTTATCATTTTTTCTTATTGGTTCTTTATAATAAGCTTCATTTAACGATACCTCTAAATCTGGCACAATTCCAGTTCCATCTATCCACACTCCATTAGAAGTTAGCCATTTCATTGTTGTCACCTTATATTCACCTATACCATCTATATTTCTTACAGTTTGAACAGTTCCTTTACCAAAGCTAGTATTACCAATAATATATGCATTTAATTGTTCTCTTAATGCGCTTGCCATTACCTCACTTGCTGAAGCGCTTGTTAAATCTTGTAAAATAACAATTTTATATTCCTTATCTTTATTACCATTCGAATATACCTTTTCAATTCCTTGTTCATTTTCAGTATGATAAATAATATGAGAGTCATCTAAAAATTGGCTTATCATGTTTTTAACAGATGATAAATGACCACCAACATTTCCACGCAAATCAATAATCAAACTTTTTAAATCTTTACTTTCTAGCTCAACTAATGCTTCTGAAAATTGTTCATCCGTGTTTTCAGCAAATAATCCTACTTGAATATATCCGATATTATTTTCAAGCATTTCATATGCAACTGATTTAATAATAATTTTGTCTTTTTTTAAATCAAAAGTTAATTCTTCTTCACTGCGTTTTATTGTTAATTTAACTTCTTCTAATTCATCAATTTTGGAAACTAATTCTTTATTATCACGACCAGTAAAATCCTCATCATTTATTTTTAAAACAACATCCCCTACTTTCAAGCCTGATTTACTAGCCGGGCTATTATCATATATTGTAGCTATAACAATGTTGCCATCGTTATTATTTAAAACACCAATGCCCAAACCGACATACTCACCCTTTAATGAAATACTATCATTATTTGAATCTTTGCCAATAAAACCAGAATAATTATCTATTGATGATAGCATGCCTTCAATTGCGCTACTTATTAATTCGGTTTCATCAACTTCACCGTAATAGTTTTCTAAAATATAATTATATTCTTCAATAAATTCTCTTAAGTTTTGATTGGCAGTAGCATAATCATCTATTAAATTATTATTACCTTTCAAGCCAATAAAATAACCTAAAACAGAAAATACTAAAGAAGCAATAATTATTAATAAAGCATACTCAAAAAAGCCAAATTTATTTTCTTTCGTTTCACAAACAATTTTTTCATTATCAACAGCTGATTTAGATGTCACTTTTATTGATTGCTCTATTTTTTTTTCAACATTCTTTATGTTAGTTTTTTTACTTGTTTTCTTCTTTGAAGAAGCATTTGTATTTTTTTTAACACTTTTTTTATTTTTATCTACACTTTTATCATTCATAATAATACCATTCCTCACTCTCTTATAATATATCATAAATTATTAAAAAAATCCATCTTTAGCTAAAAACTTGACATTTAATTTAGAACTAACAATACATTCATATTCAATAAAATAATATAACCATTTATCCACTAAAAAGATATTATTTAAGTTCGGGTAATTAATGCTGCATTTTGATTGAAGATATATTTAACCCAAATAATTTTCAAAATTTATTTTTCTTTATATTTTAAAAACTTTAAACTTTAATTTGCATAGGCATAAAATTATATATTTTTTTGAATAACTATATATAATTAAAACAGTTATCCAAAATTTACAAAATATCTTATTAATATATAAAAAAGTTAATTTTAAAATTAACCTAAAATCGTTTTAAAACGACTAATTATTTTTATGGTGACCTGTATGGGATTTGAACCCATAAATGTAACCTTGAGAGGGTTATGTGTTAACCATTTCACCAACAGGCCAAACAAAACAGATTTAATCATCTGTTTCTTCATTTTTAGAAATTTTTTCTAAAAAGTTCACTAGCTTATCGCCTTCATAAGAACTAATTATCTTTTTATTTTTAATCTTCAATAAAGTTGAAGATTTAATTTTTAAATCTAATATATCATCAACTTTCAAATTTGACTTTTCAGATTTAAATTTTTGATTAAATACATTACTTAGTTGTGATGTATAAACTCTTATTGCTTCATCTTTTTGCATATAAAGATTTATATAAGTTTTATAAAGCGATGTATTAGAATCATCATTATCATAAATCATAACATAATATTCATCATTTGGTTGTTTTAAGATATTACCAACTAAAATTTCATCATATTGAATAGTAGCTGTAGTATCGGAATCTTTTTGTTCTTCTTTATTTACTAACATTGTTATTCCATAAAAAAATAAAACAATCAATGTCACAATAACAACCAATTTAATTAATTTTGAAACTTCCGTATCATCACTATATTCAACTTTTTTAATATTATTTTTTTTATTATTTGCCATTTCACTCACCGCTTAGATTATATCATATGTATAGTTCAAAAGTCAAATAATTTTGACTGTTTGATTGCATAAATAAATCAATTATTTCCCATAAATAATATTTATTATTAATAAGAATGGTATAATAATTATAATTTATTTTATATAAAAGATTATTACATTTATAATATATTTTCAATTTTCAATATAAAAAAGGAAACACTTTTATGTTTCACTTATTTTCCAACTGTCAATGTATTGATTGAATTAGCTACCTCTAACAATTCCTCGCTATTTAATATATCTGATACAACGTAAAATTCAACACCATTACTTACCCATGTTACAGAATTATCTGATAAAGCTCCTACTGTATCTGTTACGATATATGGATCACCATATACTGGGATTGTTAGTAATTCTTCAGCCGCTAATGCAGTTTCTTGTACAATAGTAAATGGATTATCACCACTAAATGTTAAAATTATTCGTTCACCATTTTCTGTAGCAATTTTTTCTTGGCCAGATAATTGTGTATTGCTTGGAATATACATCGGGTATATAATAGAATCTAAAGTACCACTAGTTGTCTCTATTTCAGTATTTGTCATATTACCTTCTAGTGTAAAGTAAGTATCATCATATGTAGCATTATAATCAACACTATTAAAAGTCATTTTCATTTGAATTTCATCATTATTGTTTAAAATAATAACAGATTTAGGATTTAGTTCTTTATCAAAGACTATTTGTTGTTTTGTTAAATCATTATTATTCAAATAATTAACCTTAGTGGTAAAAACATATGTGTCATTTATTTCTTCAAATTTTTTATCTTTATCTGAATTAATGTCTTTTAATATTGTTTGTAATATATAACTTTGGGAATTGTTGTAAGGCCATTCACTTTGAAATTTAAAACTTTTGTTTAGCGATGGAGTTAAAACCCTGACACACAAGAGTTTAACCTTTTATATTTTTTTAAAGCCTCTTATGGCTTAGTCCTCTTTAATTTCAAAATCTAATAACCCGTTACATACATCTTC
>CALVVV010000079.1 GCA_944363995.1 uncultured Bacilli bacterium | reverse complement strand
ATTTAAATATTCTATAGTTTTATCATTTTCTTCTTTTAATAAAATACTTGATCCTAATATACCGCTATAAATACCTGTGATTAACAAAACAAAAACAAATCCTTCTGTTTTAAGCCAGCCAAAAGCTGTATCAATATTTGATATATCCATATTAAAAGCTTTTAACATTTCTTCGGGAAAAACTTTTAACATTTCATTCATCATTTGAATATTTTCACTATTCATAATTGACGGATACATTAGAAAAACTACTAAAAACAATATTATGAGAATAAGTGTCCATATCAAAAAACTTTTAAAATTTATTTTCATTTCTCTTTTAAACATAAATTACTCCTCTCCTTCATAATAATGAAGAAAAATATCTTCTAAAGTAGGTTCCTCTATTAATATTTTTTCAATTTCATAACTAGCTAATTGTTTAATTAATTCACAATGGGAACTTTTATTTTTAAATTTTATAGTGTTATTTTCTTTAGATATAATATCGATTTTTAAATCATCAATAATTTTATTAACCTCATTTGAAGTAATTGTTACAAAAACTAGATTATTTTTAATTATTTCATCAATTTTTTCAATTTTAATTAATTTTCCATCTTTAATAATACCAACTCTATCACATATTTTTGATATTTCACTTAAAATATGTGTTGAATACAAAATTGTAGTTCCTTTTTCCTTTTCTTCTTTTAAGATATCATAAAAGACATTTTGCATTATAGGATCTAAGCCACTTGTAGGTTCATCTAGTATTAATATTTTAGGTTGATGCATAAGCGCTAAAACTATCCCAAGTTTTTTTAAATTTCCTAATGATAAATCCTCAATTTTCTTTTTTTCATCTAAGTTAAGTTTTTCTACTAATTCAGTTCTTTTCTTATGAATATCTTTTTTATAAAAACTTTCATGGTAATCTAACATCTCTTTTACCGTAAAATCATCATATAAATTAATTTCACTTGGTAAATATCCTATTTTTTCTTTTATTGATATGTCATCTTTGTTAAATTCTATTCCATCGATTAATACACAACCTTCTGTTTTATTAATTAAATTCATTATTGAACGAATAGTAGTAGATTTTCCAGCACCATTAGGTCCAATAAAACCAAATATTTCTCCTTCTTTTAATTTTAAATTTAAATTTTCTACACCTTTTATTTTTCCATAATATTTAGTTAATGCTTTTATTTCTATAATACTATTTTTCTTCATAATAATCCTTTCATTCATTATTAATTATATCATTTGTAAATGAATATCCTTTTTTTTCAAAGTTTTCCTTTAATCATTCAATTACCAACTTCACAAATACTCCTTTAATAAATTACTATTTTAATTGATTATATCATAAATAAAAAAATTACTCTATATTTTAATATAAAGTAATTTTAAATATAACAATGTTAAGATTTCTTTCGAGTTAAAATAATTCCAATAAGTAATCCAATAAGAATAATTGGAGCTATTCTCATAAATAACCATTCAAATGAATGTAAAGTAACTCCTAAAACCGCCTTTTCAGGATCATTATAATCCCAATTTAAATAAGAGCTATTTAATAGGAACAAAAATATAAAAGCTAATATTATGATCATACATAAAGAAATTAATATCCAACGAACTATTTTTCTTCTTGTATTCTTCCTTTGAGATAATTGTAAGTTTATTATTTCTAATTTTTCAGAAATCACTTTCAAATCATCAACTTTAGATTCAATAATATTTTCGCCTAGTAAATCACTTACTGGTGTTTCAAGAACTTCTGATATTGATATTAACATTTCCGAATCAGGTACTGATAATCCTTGTTCCCATTTCGAAATTGTTTGTCTAACAACATGTAACTTTATAGCAAGTTCTTCTTGAGAAAGTCCTTTTGATTTTCTTATTGATTTAATATTATCTTTTAACATTTTAGAACAACTCCTTTCTTTACAAAACTATTATATAAAGAATAGTCCGTTGCTACAAGCAATGCTTATTAACATTCAAGGATTATATTAAAAATAATACTTAATATATTAATAAAATACTACAAAAATAATTTAATTAGCTCTTTTAATTTTTTTAAAGAACAAAAAATATATTAATATTAAATTTATTATTAAATCAAATATATCAAAAGTAAATAAAAATAAACTAGAAAATATTGATACCCCAATTATTCCTAAACGAATTATTATAGGTAAAAGTCATTTTTCTTTTGTCATCCAAGTGAAATATGCAAATATAGGTGAAACACAAACAAACAAAGCCCAACCCTTAATAAATGCCCAACCATATACAGAATGAGTAATATGTGCTATTAAATAATAAGTCATTAACATACCTATACAAAATAGAAAAACATTTATCATTGCCTTCTTTTTATTATTACTATATATAGATATTAAAGTTCCAAACAATATCCAAACAGCAAATTCAGAAAATATATTTCCTAATATTTCTGTATAAATATCAAACAATTTTGAAACAATACCTAATATTAAACCAATCATAAAAATAATAATTGGATTAAATATTTTATTTTTCATAAATGTATCTCCTATTTATTTTTAAATTTTTTATAAACAGCTAATTGAGAAAATATAGCACAAAATAAACTTGGAATAACTGCATATCCTGCATTTACCTGTCCTTTATTTAGTAATACATACCCTGCTCCAATAAAAGTTAAAATCATAAATATAAATGTTAATATTCTAAATATCTTCTCTTTTTTCATTTTCATCACCTATTGTGCTTTCATATGTAACTTTAAATAACTTATCATAAAATATAGTTTTTTCTTTTAAAATTATTATTATATTTGTTAAATAAAAAGTAAATATTCCTAATAACACTAAAACATATAAAATAAAAGATATAAATGTATTTAAGTTTAAATAACTTATTATTGCAATTGATCCAATTCCTAAAAAATAAACTAAGATAAAATAATAAAGATAAATAAATATTATTCTTAATGTTAATCTTATTAATTTTTTATTAGGAAAATCTAATTTAACATTTAAAAACTTACCACCTAATGTTTGATTATTTTTAAAATAAGGTATTAAAATATAATATATCACAAAAGAAATATAAATAGCTTTTTTAGTAAATATGCTTATAAAAATAGTAAATATAACAAAAATAAACATATCTAAAAAGAATAATGTAATTCTTCTTAATCCTGATACTGTTTTACCCAATTTTTTTGCTTGTTTATCTATTTCATCACGAGTTGGTAAAAAATTATCAACTAATCCCATTATGAAATAGCCTAATACACTACCTAAAGTATTTAATATTAAATCATCAACATCAAATAATCGATATGGGTAAGGATAAATAAAATATAATCCAGATAATTGCGTTAATTCAAAAAATAAACTTAAACAAAAACTAAAGAAAAAGACTTTTTTAAAACTAAATTTAAAATAATATCTTAAATACATTCCAAATGGTATAGTCATTAAAATATTAAAAGCTGCGACATAAAAACTTGAGCTAGTTAACGCTTGTAAATAAGTGTTTGGATCGTTTATAATAAAGGAACTTTTATTTATAAAATCATCAACAAAAGAAAATGGAATTAAATTCATTATTTTATCTGGTTTAGTTACATCACTTATACTAGGAAGTGGTAAAATAACTAAAAAATAAATAGTTATCATATATAAAATAAATGAATAAATAATTAATGTTCGAAATTTGTGAATTGCTCCATATTTATGATATTGATGTAAAATAAATGGTAATGTAAATAAAAAAGCAATTAAAGGAAAAATTAAAATTGCTGTTTTAATAGCTTCAACATAACCCATTTTATCATCTCCTTTAAATATTATATCAAATAAAAATTGTAATAGTTATTACAATTTAGTCATTTTTTAATTATTTTATAAACCACATAACAATAACTAACTGAATTATTATCATTAATGGAACTCCGATTACAAAAACTTTTTTCTTAGTCTTGTGCCTAAATAAATGCATTGCTAAAAATCCACCAATTGCTCCACCAAATAAACATAATCCTAATAAAGAAACTTCTTTATATCGCCATTTTTTCTTTATAGCACAAATTTTATCAAGAGCAAACACTATAAAAGTTATAAAATTTATTATAACAAAATACATTAGAATATATTTTTTAAATAAAATGTTTGTTATCATCATTATATTTTCCCTTTAATTTTCATTATAAAATTTAGCCCATTTTTTATATTCTTTATAATGTTCTTGATAATAATACATTTTATCTATATATTCTTTTTTTCTATTTATTATTTTATCTTTACAATTATCAATACCATATTTATAAACAATAGCTGTTAGTTCATAAATAGGAAGTCCTATTGCATGACCAATAGTATGAACAACACCACACGCTTGGCCAATGGCATGACATAAAGCAATATCTTCTTTATTAGTTAATTCTTTAGCTACAGCATGACAATTTAAAATTGCTCTTTTAGCTTCTGGCATTTTAAT
>CALVVV010000078.1 GCA_944363995.1 uncultured Bacilli bacterium | reverse complement strand
TAGGAGTATCTATACTTCTCTTAACTTCAATTGTTTCACAAAACTGATTTTCTAAATATAATATATCTTCATCAGTTACACCATCTATATGTCTTGCACCTTTAATTTTAGGTTTCTCATCACCTAATAAGTTTAAATATATATCCTAACACCAATCCCTTATAATATGGTATCTACGTTCTTGAACGTTCCTACCATTTAGTGACTACCCTTCGGATTATTATTTATCTCATTCTATCACATAATTAATGTTAATACAATTACTTAAAAAGAAAAAAGAAGAAATTTAAATCTCCTTTGAATTATAATTTAATATTCTATAATACTATCATTATCATTTTGCAAATTATTATAATTCATATACTAATTTTTTTTATTAGTCAAACCTACACAAAAAATTGATTTTTATTTTTAAGTTTAATAACTTTTACTATTTTTTATTCTTATTTTTCAATATTATAATAATAACTATAATTATAACAGATATTAATAAAATAGAACCTATTGCAATTTGTAATATATTTTTATTACTTTCTTCATTATCATCATTACTTTCATTTACTTCTGGCTTATCATCTTCAATTACTTTTTCTTCTTCACGATAAACATTTAAAGTATATGTTCTTTCAGTGTTATCTTCAGCTTTAACGGTTATTTTAATAACATTGTTTCCAATAATTAAATTATAATTACCAATTCCATTAATTAATGCATTTTCATCTTCAGATTGAGCATCAATATTAATATTAGTTGTGTTATAATCAACAACTACATCATAAGTTAGAACATCTTTTTTAAAATCTATTTCACCAGCACTTAAATTAATTGAGTTTAAATAATTGTTCCCAGATTTAGGATTATCTTGAGTATCATTTGTTATATTTGAATTTGGTTTATTTGATGAATTATTACTTGATGTATTAGAGTTTGAATTATTATTAGAAGAATTGTCTTCTATTTCTTTTTCAATTAATTTTATAGTTTTTGAAACATTTTTTGTGTTAATATCTTTATCTCCATCTGAACCAACTATATTAGATAGAGATATAGTAGTATTTTCATTCTTCTTCAATGATTTGTTTTTAAATTTCATTGTTAATATTTTTGTCCCGCTTGGCACTCCTGTTGATTTATATAATACTATTGTCTTTCCCTGAGTTAAATCAAAACCTTGTAGAGCATTTATAGAAGTCAATTCTATTTTAGAAGTATCATAATTTAAATCAAAAACTAAACCACATAATCCATTACAAACATCACTAAATTCAACCAAATTATTAACTTGCAATTCTAGTGTTATTTCATTTTCAAATGTTTCATTACCAATAATATTAACATTAAAACTACTTGCATGCACCTTATTTGCAAATGTCAGTGTTGAAAATATCATTGCTATACAAAATAATACTTTTTTCATTACTTCACCTCTTGAATTTTAGCAACATCTCTACTTATTTTTACTAAATCTGTAATTCCTATTTTACCTGTATCAGTAACATTTCCGGCTGTTTCATAAACACCTGTTAATTCATCATTTTTAGATAAATGTCTTTTAACTTTTACTAAATCTGTAATAGAAATATTACCATCCCCTGTTACATCACCTTTAACTACTACATCTAAATCTAATACGTTTTCATCATATTCATTTATAATTCTTGCTATCATACCAGTACCAATTGTATCATTTATTTCTTTTGTTCCTGTATGATCAAATATTTTTACTTTGCCATTATCAACAATATTTAAACTATTTGTAAAATCTTTTACACTTGTTAATTTAGTAATATTTTTAATAAAATCACCAGTGTTATCTAAAACATATTCTGAAAGATTATCAAAATAATCTTCACTATTTACTAGTGTTACTTCAAATCCACCTTGAATTGCTACATTATCATTATATTGCTCATCACTTGGTTCTAAATACACATAAAAGTTGATTTTAGAAACTGTATCAGGTAATTTTTCATTAAATTGTATCTTTGCTGTTCCTGTACCATTATTAATATCTTTACCTTTTATAGAAAGTTTTTGACATTTTTGATTTTGCATATCGTCTACATAATAACAATAATCAAAATCATATTCCTTATTTTCATCAAAGCCTAATCCTGATATTTCTATATCAATTGGATGATTACGAGTAGCTATATAACTCATATCAGATGTTTGTAAATATAAATTTTTATTATTGACTTTCATACTTACATTTGCAAGAGTTGGACTATTTACTAACGAAAGAACAGGCATTTGATAATATATAATTTCCTCTCCTTTTTTTATAGCGAAACGGTATGCAGGCATTTGATAGTTTTGATTGTTATCTACTCTAAAAGTCATTCCAATTGTATTTAATTTTAAGCCAGTTATTGTACCACTATCAAGTTCCTTAGTAAAATAATATTTGCTTCCAGTATCATATTTTTCTTCTAAATATCCATATTCTAATACATATTCATATTCTTCATTATCATTAAAGTTATCACCAATATAATTTATATAAATTGATGAATATTTTGTAAATGCACTTTTATTGGTATCAGCAATTCCACTCATCCAGTTTATAGAACCATTCCCTCTAAATGTTGATAAATTCTTCTTACCATTTTCAAAATATATATTTGACGAAATTTGTGGTAAGTTTTCTTGTGAAGTATAATATATATCTATTTCTTTTTTAACATCACCAATTGTTATATGTAATCTATTATTAATATCATATACTTCATACTCAGTAATATAAGACAAAACATAATCTTCTAATTCATATATAACTCCAGTTGATATTTCTTCACCACTCAATGTTAATTTTTTTTCATATGTTTTTTCATTATCAGAATATCCTTCTATTGTAACATCATAATTTTCATTAACATAAAATTCATTTCCTTTAATATTTATAGATAATGAATTATTTTTGTCATGATACTTGGAACTTACTATATCCATTCCATTAAAAGGTTCTGGAGCTTCATTAACATCAACATCTTTATAATTAGTATATATTAAATCAAAATCAAAATTTTCCACAGTATTATCTTCAATATAATTATTATATACTTCAAAATATTCATCATTATTATTATATAATATATTATTTACAACATAATCTTCTCTCAACAAAAGGAAATCTGTAGGTTGTGTAAGTGATGGGTAAAAACTAAATTCATAGCCATCATTCAAATCGCTTCCAAGTAAATTATTGCCAATATCATAAGAATCAAACCCATTCGTAGATAAATCATAATAAGCATCTTCTTGTAGATTTACTCCTTTAACTTTATATGTAATCTTCTCTAAATCATTAAATTCAAAATTAGCAGTTTTAGTCCATTCTGAAACATCTGGAGTTATTTCCTTGCCACCTTGATATACGCTTTCTATATAGATATAACTATTATTTATATTTTCATATAATTGATTATCGAAAACAATATCAAATGTATCATATACAATGCTACATTCATAATCATTACTACATGCACTAATTTTATATGTACTTGTTATATCCAATTGAATTGAATCTTTACCCTTGTAATTAATTTGATGTGAGCTACCTCCATATTTGTTTTCTTCTTCTATTTTAATTGAATAGTTTTTATTTTCATCATAATTAGTTAACTTATATACTAAAGTCGCTGTTTGATAGTTTTTTAGCACATACTTGTTTTCTTTTAATTCTAATTCTTCATCCCCTTGTTTAATGCTTACAATTTCTAATTTTGTTTCATCATCAACCTCACTTGCAATTACAGGAATTACAAAAATAAAATTTTGAAGTAATATTCCTATACATAAAACAACATTTAAAATTTTTTTCACTATACAACACTCTCCTACTCACTCTAAAAAATTCTAATTACAGCATAATTTTCAATATAATATTTGCTCATACAATTTTAACTATATAGTTTCACTTATTATACTTGCTGTTAATTTTTATTATATCATATATTATATCATAATTTTTAAAGGATTTGAATCATATATTTATATTTTTTGCTTTTTAACAAATATTTTTATTAATTTAGAACATTCCAACTACACATTGCGATTCATTTTTATATTATATTTGTGTTTTTGGTTTAAATTGTAATATATTTTAATTTTAGTGATTTATCAAAGAATTAAAACTGTTAAATATAATAGGTAAGGATTTAAATAATGACACTTATAAAATATTAATTTTTTTATTTTAATAAAATTAAAAAATTACTTACAATGATTCTACATAAACATTATAAGTAAATTTATTAGGGGTATCTATACTTCTCTTAACTTCAATTGTTTCACAAATTTGATTTTCTAAATATAATATATCTTCATCAGTCACACCATCTATATGCCTTGCACCTTTAATTTTAGGTTTCTCATCACCTAATAAGTTTAAATATATATCCAACTTAACATTGTATCTATCTTTGTCTATTTTAGATACTATAACCTCATCGACAAATTTTCTAATAAATTCTTCTAATGATCCTCCTTCAATTTCCTCTTGTATTGATTTGCCAATTTTTTCAATATT
>CALVVV010000077.1 GCA_944363995.1 uncultured Bacilli bacterium | reverse complement strand
TTGCTTGTGTGGCGGAACTGGTAGACGCGCACGACTCAAAATCGTGTGGCTTATGTCATGTGGGTTCGATTCCCACCACAAGCACCATTGGGAAATCTGTCCAGACTTTTAAAGTTTTGGATTTAATATAGAAAATATCAATTTCTAAAAGAAGTTGGTATTTTTTTGTTATTTAAAGAAAGGACATATTTAAATGATTAATATTGTAAAGAAAGAATTAGAGTTTGATGATGAATTAAAAAAGAAAATAGAATTTATATGTGGATTTTGTAATATTACTCCAACAATAATAAATGGTAATATAAGAAAAATAGATAGAACTAATCTATCATATATTGAGCCACATAGAATAATAATTAAAGGTATTACTTTTTTAGCCTTTAATTACTCAAAAATTATATATGTAGGTAATTTATCAAACAAACTTGAAATAAACGAATTAGAGTCATTTATAAAGCAATTAACTTAATTATTTATATACCAACTTCTTAAAAGATACTACTATTACCTACTTCAATTCGCAAAATTTAAATAACTAAATTGTCAAAGAGCATTGGATAGGTTATAATAAATTAGACAAAATTATATTAGATAAGAAATTCCATTCACTGGTTGGAAAATTAAGATTCTTCAGACGCGTCTGAAGAATTCAAGAAAGGAGATTATTATGTTAGAAAAAAATAATACTATGGCTTTAGAAATAACTAATATGGTTAATGAAGCAAAAAATAATTTAGCAAAGGAAATAAATAAATCTATAACTTATGTTTATTGGAACATAGGAAGAATTATTGTTAAACATGAAAATGAAGATAATAACAGATTAGAATATGGAAAAGAAGTTTTAAAAGGTTTATCAAAAGAATTAACTAAACTTTTAGGAAAAGGATATTCATATACTAATTTAACTTATATGAGATGGTTTTATAATACTTACCCTGATTATAGTAAAATTAGTGAATCATTAAGTTGGTCACATTATATTGAGTTAATAACAATAAAAGATGATGATAAAAGGAACTTTTATGAGAAAGAATGTATCAATTCAAATTGGTCTGTTAGGGAATTACAAAGACAACTTGATACATCATTATTTGAAAGATTATTATTATCAGATGGTAAAGCAAATAAACAAAAAGTTTTAGAACTATCAAAAGAGGGGCAAATTTTAAGTGAACCTAGTGATATAGTAAAACAACCTTATGTATTTGAATTTTTAGGAGTAAAAGAACCTAAACCACTTTTAGAAAAAGATTTAGAATATAAATTAATAAGACATATTGAAGATTTCTTACTTTAATTAGGAAAAGGATTTATGTTTGTTGGATTACAACAAAGAATAACACTTAATAACACAGATTATTATGTAGATATGGTTTTTTATAACAAGTTTTTAAAATCTTATGTTCTTATTGATTTAAAAATGAACAAGCTAAAAGCCGAAAATGTTGGACAAATGAATTTATATTTAAACTATTATGAAAATGTTGTTAATAGTGAAGATGATGGTAAACCAATAGGTATAATTTTATGTGCTGAAAAAGATAAGGTTGCATTAGAATATGCATTAGGTGGTTTATCTAATAATATATTTGCATCTACTTATACTTACTATATTCCAAATAAAGAGCAATTAATTAGTGAAGTTGAAAAAGTATTAGAAAGCAATGAATAATACATGGGATTGACATTTAAAAAATATAGTGTATAATAATCAAGCAAGTGAGGAGATATAAGCAATTATTTGTGAGCTATCTCGGGTATTAGCCTACACGAACTTTCAAAAGTACGGAGTCACGAATTAGTGATTTACCGCGCTTTTTTTCTATTTTTAAATGGTAATTCACAAGAAAAGGAAGGAAGTGAATATTAATATGGAAAAACAAGAAATTGGAAAATTTTATGCAACATCGTTTAATGATATTGTTATTGAGTTTATTGTGTTTGATGATAATACAATAGATTGTCCTACTTTAAGCTTACAAGACTATAATTCTATTGAATTGAAACCAAGATTTGAATTATATGGACATAAGATAGATAAAGATGGTAATTTTTATGATTTTAAAAGTTATACTTATGATGTTAAACCTAAAGAAAAATTTAAAAATCCACAAGAATTGATTGGCAATTATGATATAGATGAAAAATTATTTGATTATTTAAAACAAAATGGAATGATTCGATATAGTAATGATATGGCATATCTTTATGGATTTAGTGATACAAATGGATATGATAGTGATCCAAGACATTATGGTGTAGGTAGTCCTTATAAATGGGCAAAGAAAAAAGGATCTATATTAGTAAAACAAAGAAAAGGACAATTAAATTAGAATAAAGCACAATAACTTAATATAAAGAGTATTGTGCTTTTTATATTGTTGATAAGAAAATAGAAAAATATGATATAATTAAATAAAAAGATAGGAAGTGATTGATTTGAATATTATTGAAGTAAAAAATCTTTCAAAGGATTATAAATATAAAGTTAGAAATGAAGAAAAAGGTTTTTTATATAATTTATTTAATGAACAAGAAAAAGTTGTAAAAGCAGTTAATAATATTTTCTTTAATGTTGAAGAAGGAGAAACGGTTGCATTTATTGGACCAAATGGTGCAGGTAAATCAACTACCATAAAAATGTTAACAGGTATTTTATATCCAACAAAAGGTGATATTAAAATATGTGGTTTAACTCCAATTAAAGATAGAAATAAACTTGCTTTTAAGATTGGTACTGTATTTGGACAAAGAAGTCAATTATTACCAAACTTACCATTAACGGAAAGTATGGAAATGTTTGGTGCAATGTATGATATGGATAAAGTTGCAATAAAGAAAAGAATAAATGAATTATCAGAATTATTTGATTTGAAAGAATTTATTAAGCAACCAGTTAGAAAACTTTCTTTAGGACAAAGAATGAGAGCTGAAATTGCAACATCTTTAATACATAGGCCTAAAATTATATTTTTGGATGAACCAACAATTGGACTTGATGTTGTTTCTAAAAAAAAGTTTAAGGGATTTATTATTAAAGATTAATAAAGAAGAAAAAGTTACAATTTTTTTAACTAGTCATGATACTGAAGATATCCAAAGTATTTGTGATAGATGTGTAATTATAAATCACGGAAAAATAATTATTAATACTTCAACAAAACAATTAATAAGTGATTATGTTAAAAATAAAAATATAATTATAACTCCAAATGTAGAGTTTGTAGAATTTCCGGAATTATCAGATGGTATGACATATATTAAAAAAAGTAAAAACCAAGTAATAGTTGGAGTTGATACTGAAAAAATACATACTCAAACAGCCTTACAAGAATTAATTAAAGATTTTGATATTGATGATGTTAATATAGATAATGAATCACTTGAAAACATCATAAGGAGTATTTATGAAAAAAATTAAGTTTGCTTTTACTGTCATAAAAATCTTTATGAAGAATCAAATGCAAGATAGAACAAACTTAATATTAGATGTTTTCAATATGGTATCAAGATGCTTGATTGTATTCTTGTTATATGCTTATATATTTAAGTTACAAGGTGGAAGTATTAATGGAGTAGATTACAAAACAACAATGTGGAGTATGTTTATTTACTTTTGCATAATGATTTTAAATATTAGAAGATTAGATAATGTTATAATGACAGAAGTTAAAAGCGGAAATGTTGAAATGTTTATTAATAAACCTACTAATTATTTAACAATTAGTTTTATGAAAGTAATTGGTCAAGGTATATTTTCATTCCTATTCATAAGTATATTAGGATCTATAATTATGGTATTGTCTGTAGGCATTCCTAATTTAAATTTATCAGTCTTTATACCTACATTTATAATAACATTATTTTTAGGTCAAATATTAGGATTATTAATATATGGAATAATAGGACTTATGGCATTTTTTATCCAGGATATACGTCCAATACATTGGATAGTAGATAAATTTGTAATGATACTTGGTGGAAGTTATTTACCAATATCAATGTTTCCAAATTTTATGAAAATAATTGCTTATGCAAGTCCGTTTGGTGCAATTAACTTTGCTTCAAGTACCGTGTATGATTCTTGGAATAATGAGTTTATTATGAGAATTGCATTGCAATTGTTATGGATAGGTATTTTTGGTATATTAATGCACTATGTATATAAAAAATCAAAAGAAAAAGCAATGATAAATGGAGGTTAATTATGGGAAGTGTTAAATTAGCTTTATTAAATATAAAGAAAAACTTTAGAAACGAAAAAGAATTGAAAAGTTCCTTCATTATTTCAGTTGTAGGTATGGCAATAAATAATATAGCATTCTTAATATTATGGTATTATTTTGGTAAAACAATAGGAGAATTAAATGGATGGAAACCAATGGACATTTTTGGTTTATATGGTTTTGATGCTACTTCTTATGGCATTGTTGCATCATTGTTCTCTGGAATGTTTGATATTCCAAATTATATAAGTAGTGGTAATTTTGACTATGTTAAACCATTGGTTCCAGGCCACGTGCTTTAGCACGTAAATTCTTTTAGAACTAGCAGACAAATTGA
>CALVVV010000076.1 GCA_944363995.1 uncultured Bacilli bacterium | reverse complement strand
GATTTTTAACATATTATCAATGATACGTTTTTTTTCAGGAATAATTGTATCCATTATTTTATGAAATATATTATATAGATCTACTTCAGCAATAATTGGAGAATTGCACGACGAAAGTCTATATTGTAGATATAAACCACAACTCCATGTTGGTCTATTCTTTCTTCTGCTTCCATGTGACCTCCCAAAATTTGTATTATGTTCTTTACAATAAATTTTAGAACTAAACGGGTATTTAACACCTCCAGACCAATAGTTATTATTTTCATATCCTTTGATTCTTACATTTAGTATCTCATTTGCCTTATCCCATAATTCTTCTGAAACTATGGCTGGAACACTTCCGTCTTCACACTTATAAATTATTTGATTTTCTATATCATTTTTCTTTCTTTTTTTTGTTCTATAATCTAGAATTTCAAATGTTCTAGCCCGATAAAATCCTTTATATTTAGGATTTTGTATCATTCGTTTAAGAGTATCCTTATCAAATATTCTTCCTTTTTTATTAACAAATCCAGCATCAAAAAGTTTCTTTGCAAGTTTATGAAAGCCATACTCTCCTGTTGCATACAATTCAAATATTCTTTTGACTAATTTTGCTTCTTCTGGAACAATAACTAACTTACAATTATCTTTCTTATAACCAGTTATATTAGAAGAACCAAGTACATGTCCTTTATCTATTGCTTTTCTATAACCAAACTTTACGCTTGTTGATATCTTTTTTGATTCTTCTTGGGCAATATTAAAAAGCATATTTAATACTAACTCAGAATTTGGATCAAAGGTATTAAGTGCTTGATTTTCAAAAAACACACCAACACCAGATGATTTTAAATCTCTAATGTAATGAATACTATCTTCTAAATCACGAGCAAATCGTGATACATCTTTTGTAATAATCAAATTAAAATTATTTAATTTTGCGTCTTTAATCATTCTCATGAAAGATGGTCTTTTATCTGCTCTTGTTCCAGTAATTCCTTCTTCAATATACCCATCTACAAAAGTCCAATTTTCTTTACTCCTAATATAATTTTCATAATACTCTAATTGGTTGTCCAATGAATTTAATTGTACATCGCTGTCGGTTGATACACGACAATAATATGTAACTTTAAGTGAAAGATTATATATCTTTTCACCACGAGTAATAGACTCTACAATATCATAATAATTCATAATCTTCCACCTCCTTTATTACATATTTTGCTAACTATGCTGTTTGTAATGTTTTTAGCATTTTTAATAACTTCTCATTTGCTTTAGAGAAGGTACTTTCATCAATGACATTCTTTTTATACAAACTGTTATTGATTATAATTTGTAATTGTAATTCTGTAATTTTATTAATATCCATTTGTTCACTCCTTTGATTAACTCGTTTAAGTTTATGCTCTTAAATACAATAAAATGATTATCACTCTATAAAAATCGGACTTTAATTTAAATAATGTAAATCAACAATTTATCTTCATATAAATTATATTCTAACATAATAAAACATCCTTAATGGATGCTCTATAATCAATTTATACTTTTTAATTTTATGATAATAGTATTATACAATCCCTTATAATATAAGGTCACTATATGGTATCTACGTTCTTGAATGTTGAGCCAGGCTCATATGTCATCCAAATAGGTAAATTACGATTAATTATTTCGGTTGAATAATCTTGGTAATTACTTGGCTCAAAAGTAGGTCGTGAAGACATTGCAAGTATTTCTCCAGTTTTAGGATTCATAACAATTCCTAATGCTTGATCTGGATTATATTTAATTATAGCATTATCTAATTCTCTTTCTAAAGCAATTTGAATATTATAATCAATAGTCAAATAAATATCTATGCCATCTTGTGGCTGTTCATATATTTCTGATAACTGCAATTTATTACCTTTTGCATCACTAAAAAATTTTATCGCGCCATAACTTCCTGTCAAATAATTATCATACATAAGTTCCAATCCAGATAACCCTTGATTATCAATACCAACAAACCCCAAAGTATGCGCTAACATACTCCCATATGGATAATATCTTTTACTTTCTTTAAGTAAATATACACCAGATAAATTTAATTCGTTAATTTTATCAGCAGTTTCATAATCTAATCTTCTCCCTTCTGGATGAACTCTTTCAATTGAAGATTTTACCGAAACATGTTCATACATTTCTTCATAAGTTATACCCAAAATCGGAGCAATTAATTTAGCTGTTTTCTCTTTATCATCTATTTGGTTAGGTATCAAAACTAAAGATGTTGTTGTTATATTGTCAGCTAAAACAACACCATTTCGATCATAAATTTTTCCCCTATTTGCTTCGATTGGTAAATTTCTGCTCCATAAACTAGTTGCATAATTATTCAGTTTTTCATAATCAAAAACTTGAATATAAAAAACTTTACCAACTATCAAACAAAAAAACAAAAAAATTATTGTCATAACTATTTTAATTCTTATATGAATATTTTTAAAAAACATATACTCACCCATTTAAGTATATGTTTTTAATTATTATTTAAATCATATATAATGATTGTTAATCAATTAAAAAATTATATGATGTAATATTAGCCTTGTTTTAATGCATCAATAAATTTTTCAATTTTTTGAGTTTGATTGCCTAAAATTATTTTTAATTGATTGTCAATTTCGACAATACCTTGTGCTCCTATTTTTTGAATTCCTTCTTTATTAACTTTGGAAGTATCTTTTAGTTCCACAATAAATCTTGATTTATTTGTTTCATAATGGATAATATTGTCTTTACCACCTAAATATTCAACCAATTTGTTAGCTTCTAATTTGAAATCTTTTTGTTTTGATTTTATAATTGCAATAGCAATAATTATCAAAATTACTAAAATAATTAAATATTGCCATATTTGTTCCATTTCTACCACCAATATAAATTATACTACATTTTTTTAATTTTGGAAACAATTTGATTGTATAAAATTTAAATTTAGTGTAATATAATAAATGAAAGGATTTTAATATGAAAAAGATATCAAAATATAAAGTAGATATATGGTTATTAATCATTTTATTTATTTTTATAATTATTAGTACAGTTACAATTAACAGTGCCCAAAATTTAATATCAAACGATACACTAGTTATTAAACAAATATTATGGTATATTGCTGGCTTTATAATTGCCTATTTTATTATGTTTATTGGTAACAATTTTATTTATCGAAATATTTGGATTTTGTATATCATTGGAATATTATCTTTATTAGGCTTATTATTATTTGCAACCCCAATCAATAATGCTAAATGTTGGTATAGTATTCCTGGAATTGGAACAATCCAACCAAGTGAATTTATGAAAATAATTTTAATTGTTACTTTAGGAACAGAAATAAAAAAATTTAATGATGAATACAATAACCCTAGTATTTTAGAAGAATTTAAATTTTTAATTAAAATTGGAATAATAGTTTTCATTCCAAGCATATTAACTTTTTTACAACCAGACACTGGTGTAGTATTAATTTATTTACTAATTACAATTGTAATGCTTTTTATTTCTGGAATTAGATATCGATGGTTCATAATCCTATTTTCCGCTATTACTTTACTCATTTTAATTATTTTAGGAATATATTTTATCAATACTGACTTATTTATTAATATTTTTGGAACTGATTTTTTCTTACGAATTGATCGATTACTTGATTGGTCAAATAGCAGTGGTTACCAATTAGAAAATGGAATAACAAGTATTGGATCAGGCGGATTATTTGGTTTAGGTATTAATAATACACCGATTTATTTTCCTGAACCACAAACTGATTTTATTTTTGCAGTTTATGCTAACAATTTTGGCTTTATTGGCTCTTTATTTCTTTTAATTACAATTGCAATTTTTGACAT
Source organism: uncultured Bacilli bacterium (assembly GCA_944363995.1). GTDB lineage: Bacteria > Bacillota_I > Bacilli_A > RF39 > UBA660 > Faecisoma. Next base: position 676 of record CALVVV010000076.1, on the reverse strand, counting down.
TAAATTAATTATTTTAGCTATTAAAAATACTAGCTTAACTAACAAATATATTATATCAGGTATTGTAGGAATGTTAATATATCAACAATTACAAAACATTGGAATGACTTTTGGTTTAATGCCAATAACCGGTATTACCCTTCCATTTATTAGTTACGGTGGATCTTCATTATTAAGTTATATGATAATGATGGGAATTATTTTCAATATTTCAAATGAAACAATTAGATATACAAATTAATTTAAAATCATTGATTTTTAAATATTTTAAAACGAAGTCGTTATTTAATGACCTCGTTTTATTCTTCTACTTTAATTACTTCTTTATTCTTGTATGTTCCACATTTTGGACAAACTCTATGTGGTTTAATCATTTCACCGCATTTTGGACATTTAATAGTTGTATTAGCTTCAATTGTATAATGCGTTCTTCTTTTACGTCCTCGTGTTTTACTAATTTTTCTAAATGGTACAGCCATTTATTACACCTCTTTTCTTATAATAATTTTTTTAATTTTTCTAATTCAGGATTAATTCTTTCTTCCTTATCAGTTATAAATTTCCAACCTGCGCCTTCTTTTTTTACATCCGATAAATCATCATTTACAACTTTAAGGGGAATTTCCATTAATATATTTTCCCATATTATTGGAAAAATATCAATAGTATTTTGATT
>CALVVV010000075.1 GCA_944363995.1 uncultured Bacilli bacterium | reverse complement strand
GCTGGTAATACAGCAACTAGAAATTATAATATAAAAGTGGATAAAGATGCTCCAAATTTAACAGCTAAAACAGGAACTGTTGAAATAATCGAAGGAGATAGTAATGTAGTAAGTAATTATTTTAATATAAGTTATGGAATAAGTGGTGGAAGTATATCATGTACACCAAGTAATACAAGTAGTTTAGCTATAGGCAATCAAACATTAAGTTGTACTGCCACTGGGGGAAATGGCAAAAAAATAACAGCAACAAAAAGTATAACCGTAAAAGCTAATATACCTGAACCGGTATCATTTGCAGAAGATTCATGGGAAACAATAGCTAATGCTGTAAAAAATAATAATACAAGCAAATATAAAGTAGGAGATACCAAAGAGGTAACATTAACTGGTGACTATGCCGGAACTTATACAGTAAGAATAGCTAATATTTCAACTCCGTCCGAATGTTCAACCGAAGGATTTAGTCAAACAGCATGTGGTTTTGTAGTAGAGTTTGTTGATATTATTACTACACATGTTATGAATTCAAGTGATACTAATTCAGGAGGGTGGCCAGGAAGTGAAATGTATAGTTTTGTAAATACAGATATATATAATGTCTTGCCAAGTGATTTAAAAAATGTTATAATTAATACATATTTAGTTTCCGGTCATGGAAGTGGCGATTCCTCTAATTTTACATCAACCGATAAATTATATTTGTTATCAACAAAAGAAGTATGGGGAAAAGAAGGAACAAGTAATACTATAAATAATGATAGTGCTGAAGCTGAAACAAGACAATTAGATTATTACAAAAATAAAGGAGTAACTACAGATTCCTATTCAGGAGCAGTAAAAACATACCAAGGAAGTGCAAAGATTTGGTGGTTGCGCGCGGCTTACTCTTACATTAGTTATGGTTTCTACCCTGTGAATACTTCGGGTGGTTGGAATTACAATCGTGCTTATAACTCATATGGGGTGGCTCCAGCTTTCCGGATAGGATGACCGAACGTTTCCATTCGTAAGAGTTGCGCCGAACGGAAGTGAGGACAACCTAGAATGGAAACGAAAATAAACAGGAAAACAGAAAAAAATATAAAATGAGATAAAAAGTAAAAAATACGGAAGATATCCCCACACCGGCCTTCCCAAAAAGGGCGGTGTGGGGAAAACAAAAAAGGAGAATAAGATGTCAGTATCAAAATTCAAAAGAAAACCCAGTGGATTAGAATATGTTGATAATGCCTTTGAATTACAAAAAGACATAATGAATCTAGCTTCAAAACTATCAGCTAGATGGGCTAGAATTTATACACAACCAATAGATAGAATGGCTTGTTTACAGGCAGATTTAATCAATATGGCTTATAATATTAATCCAATGACAGTTGAAGATTATATAACTAGAAGATGGTTAATAGTTATGTCTAGGGCTGTATTAAATGCTTTAGAAAAAAGGGTTATGGATATGGTAAGGGTATTATATATGAATCCATCTAAATGTTTTTCGAGAAAAAATGGTAAAAATTATACTAAAAGTGAAGCAATTAAAATGTTGGATAATAAGTTAGAGACATTAGGTGTGAATTATCAAAGACAATACGATTTAATTAAAGGTGTATTAAATGCTGATAAAAAGAAGTATGATAAAATAAAAAGGTCTGACATAAGTGATAAAGAAATATTTGAAATATTGGTTTCAAAAGGTATTCAAAGTATTTTTGGATAATCTTTTAGAAATAGGAAAACTGATGAAAATTGCGTGGGAGTATTGTTATCTTCTTTTGGGATTTCTTGCGCGCGGCTAACTCTAACAATAGTAATAATTTCTACAATGTGAATACTTCGGGTGATTGGAATAACAATAATGCTAATAACTCATATGGGGTGGCTCCAGATTTCTGTATAAAAAGCAGAACAGGTAAAAGAGAATCGTTTCATATATAACATTCTATACTGCTTTTAAAAGAAAGGATTGGTTTTTCCTTGAGAATAAAATCTCTAAAGTGGATTAATGATGATTTTACTAGGACGCTTCTTGCATGGTCTATCATTTGTTTGTTTGGGTAGATTTCATTGGTAAAATTTCGTAACCGATTAAAACAAATTATCAAGGTTATACATTAATCGTAAATTATAATTATTATAATTTACACAAAAGCTGTTGTACTAAGCAACGGCTTTTTGTATTTTTATATTAAAGGAGTTTATATGAATAGTATTGAAAGAAGAGAATTAAGATATCAAAGAAGAAAGGCAAAACGAAAAGTAGATAATGTAAGTATTGATGTATTTTGTTTTAGTAAAGTTATGTATTATGCAGATAAATGTTGTAAAGGTGTTGGATATAAAAAATCTACGCAAAATTTTAAATTACATTTACTTACTAATATTGCTACAACTTGTTATAATATAAAAAATAATAAATATGTAGTAGGTAAAACATATAATTTTAAAATAAATGAAAGAGGTAAAATAAGAAATATTGATGCCCCTCATATTAAAGATAGATTAGTTCATAAAGTATTAGCTAATGAAGTATTAAATATATATGATAGACATTTTATTTATGATAATGGCGCTAGTGTTAAAGGGAAAGGGTTTCATTTTACTATTAAAAGAATTAAAAAAATATTACATCATTGGTATTTAAAATATGGTAATAATGGATATGTTATTAATATTGATTATTCGAAATATTTTGAAAATTGTGATCATGATATTATAAAAAATATTCATAAAAAATATATTAAAGATGAATATTTAATTAAAGTTATTGAAGATTATTTGTTTATTAATAAAGGTTTAAGTTTAGGTGTTGAAATCGCTCAAAAGGAAGCTTTAATGATACCTAATAAGCTAGATCATTTTGTTAATAATAAATATAAAATAATAAGATTTATGGATGACAGTATAATATTTATCAATAATTATGAAGATGCTGTTAATTTATTAAATAATTATACTGTTTTAGCTAATACTTTAAATATTAAAATAAATAATAATAAAACTAAAATAGTTGATATAAATAAATTTATATTTTGTAAGTGGAAATACATATTAAATGATAAATTAATTTTAATTCCTATTAAAGATACTATTTATAGACAAAGAAGAAAGTTAAGAAAGATGTTTAATAGTAATATAAAATATAATGAAATAAAAACAACTAAATTATGTTTTCAATCTTATTTAAATATTGGTAATTGTTATAAGTATATAAAGAAATTGGATTATAGTAATTGTTAAAAAAAGGTAAAGTTATAATGAGTATAAACATACTTATTTGAAATAACTGAATCGTTTATATCATAGAAAATCAACTTGATTTTAAATTTCAAAAAAATGTCAAAAAGCATATTTTTGCAAATTCATTTGCAAAACTTTACAAATATCAAATAAAGTGTTACAATTATATTGGTGATGGAAATGATAATAAGAGAGATGTATTTAAATAGATTAATTGAAGCAAAAGATACAGAATTTATAAAAGTTATTACTGGAGTAAGAAGAAGTGGTAAATCAACATTATTATTAATGTTTAAAGATTTTCTATTAAATAATAAAATTAAAGAAAGCAATATTATACATATAAATTTTGAATCTGCTATATATGATGATATAAAAAATTATAAAGATTTATATAATTATATAAAAGATAAAATTACTAATGATAAGATGTATATATTGTTAGATGAAGTCCAAAATGTAGATAAATGGGAAAAAGCAATTAATTCGCTAAATATAGATTTTAATGTTGATATATATATAACTGGTTCGAATGCTTATCTTTTATCTTCTGAATTATCGACATTATTATCTGGTAGATATATAGAAATAAAAATGTATCCGCTTTCATTTAAGGAATTTTTAAAATTTAATAATTATGATGAAATAAATGTAGAAGATAAATTTTATGAATATTTAAAATATGGAGGTCTTCCTGCTATAACATTAATAAAAGATAAACCTGATTTAGTTATGTCATATTTAAATGATATTTATAATACTATTGTAAAAAAAGATATAATCGATAGAAATGGAATAAAAGATATAACATTACTAGAAAATATTATTAAATATCTTTCAACTAATATTGGTAGTTCTGTTTCATCAACTAAAATAAGTGATTATTTAAATAGTAATAAAATAACTTATAAATCTAATCATCAAACAATAGATAATTATTTAAATATGTTAGAAAAATCGTTTATTATGTATAAAGCGGATAGAACTGATATAAGAAATAAAACATTATTAAAAACATTAGGAAAATATTATATATCTGATATAGGAATAAGGAATATTATATTAGGCTTTAGAAATATCTATGAAGGGCATTTATTAGAAAATATAGTTTATTTAGAATTGTTAAGAAGAGGATATAAAGTTAACATAGGTAAAACTGGTGATTATGAGGTTGATTTTGTTGCTGAAAATCCTAATCAAATAGTGTATTATCAAGTTACTAAATCATTAGATAATGAAGATGTTAAGTTTAGAGAATTACGAAGTTTAGAAAGTATTCCTGATAATTATGAAAAGATTATATTGACAATGGACAAAACTATAAATAAGGATTATAATGGAATAAAAATTATAAATTTGTTAGATTGGTTATTAGAAACTTAATAATTGAAACATTATATAGAGAAATGAATTATTAAAATTGTAATAAAATAAAGTAAATTTTTAAAGTTTACTTTATTTTTCTTCAATTATTTAAATTTTGCGAATTGAAGTTTTATTTTTGTCGATATATTGACAAATATGTGACTTTTAAGTTAAAATGTCCGCTTTATTCAATCAGTTTACAAGTTAAAATGTCCTATTTAAAAATAGAATACT
>CALVVV010000074.1 GCA_944363995.1 uncultured Bacilli bacterium | reverse complement strand
CAACACTTTTTATTTTGCAATAGTTTAATGAAATATTTTTCATTATAGTGACTTTTCGTTAGAAATTTGGTACAATTAAAATGGTGTTGTGACAGTTCAATATAATTACTAGCAAGGATTTTAACGGTAAACAAAATTACTAATACTAAGATTTTGTAATTGAATTATTGCAATTCCTATGATAGATTAGTTTATTATTGTACATTGTATGTGTGAGAACTTATATATTCTTTATTTGCAAAAGTCTTAAAATATAATAACTTAATTAACTTAAAATATGTAAATATTGGAATAGTCTATATAAGTTACAAAGAATATGAATCGAAAACATTTGCCAAACATTTACATCACAGTATATGATGTTTTTTGTAAGAAACAATCAGCTAGTGTTTTGGTATAGAATGAAAGGAAGGTGTAGTCGAGTTTTATCTACTCGATATGGTATGGAATATATAATAATTATTTTATTAATAGTTATTTTGATAGTTTGTATTTTATCTTTATCCAAAAATATCAATGAATCAAACATAACAGAAAGATTAGGAAAATTAGAAACTAATGTGGTAAAAGAAATAGGCGATTTTAAAAATAATTTTACTAAAGATTTAGGAAATAATTTTGAAAAGTTGAATGATAAATTAGACAATAAATTAACATTAATTAATAATAAAGTTAACGAACGCTTAGATGAAAACTTTGAAAAAACTAACAAAACATTTACAAATGTTTTAGAAAGATTATCTAAGATAGATGAAGCCCAAAAGAAAATAGATAATTTATCAAGTGATATTATTTCTTTACAGAGCATTTTAACTGATAAAAAAACTAGAGGAATATTTGGTGAAGTTAATTTAAAAAATATTATGTATAATATATTTGGGGATAATGATAAAATATATCAGATGCAATATAAATTTAATAATGATACAATAGCCGACTGTGTTTTATTTGCACCCCAACCTTTAGGTACTATTGCAATCGATTCAAAATTTCCTTTAGAACATTATCAGATAATGACCGATAGAAAAAATGAAATAAGTATCAGAGAACAAGCAGAAAAATTATTTAGAATAGATATGAAAAAACATATCGATGCTATAGCTAATAAATATATAATTGATGGCATTACATCAGACCAAGCAATATTATTTTTACCAGCTGAAGCAATTTTTGCTGAAGTTAATGCTCATCATCCTGATATTATCGAGTATGCTTATAAAAAAAGAGTGTGGATTACTAGTCCAACTACTTTAATTAGTACTTTAACTACTATTCAAGTAATAATTAAAAATATGGAACGTGATAAATATACGACAGTTATTCATAATGAATTAAAATTATTAAGTAATGAATTTAGTAGATATAAAGAAAGATGGGATAAATTATATCGTAGCATTGAAACAGTAAGTAAAGACGTAAAAGAAATTCATACGACAACTGATAAAATAACCAAAAGATTTAATTCAATTAATCAAGTAGAAATGGAGAAAATCGATGTTGAATAAAATAAATATATTAATTTCATTTGTATTTTGTTTTATTTCGTTTTTATTTTCAATTATATATAAAGATATCACACTATTATTATTTAGTTTGTATATAATAATACCATTTATTTTAAAAATAAAACCAATAATCACATTTTTATATTTAGTATTCGGTTTTATTGCTTTATTTTTAGGCTTTCAACTGCATTTATATAAAACAGTTTATTGGTATGATAATTTTGTGCATTTTATATGGGGATTTTTATCTAGTCTATTAGCTATTATGATACTTAAAAAATTTAAAAAATATGATAATATGATATTTATCTGTTTGTTTATTTTTATCTTTTCTTTAGCAAGTTCTGGATTATGGGAAGTATGTGAATTTACTATTGATAACATATTTAATTCTGATATGCAAAGAAGAGCAACAGGCGTTTATGATACGATGAAAGATATTATTCTAGCATTATTTGGGAATATACTATTTATATTGAGTTTTATTTTTGAATATAAGAATAAAAAATTACTAGTTAGATTTTTAATCGACAATTTGTAGGAGGTTTATATGGAAGAAAGAATTATGGAACTATTAAAAAATACTGATAAAGCTTTATCGGTTGAAGAAATAAATGATGGTTTAGGATTTGATTCAGTAGATGAATTAAAACAATTATTAAAAACATTAAATGAAATGGAAGATAGTTTAAAAATATATCGAACCAAAAAAAATAACTATTTATTATTTACTAATAGTCATTTAAAACTAGGAACGATGATAGCTAATAAAAAAGGTTATGGTTTTGTCGATATCGATGGCGATGATGATGTATTTATTGCTCCTACTAATATGAACGGCGCGATTCATGGTGATAGAGTAGTAGTAGAAATTATTTCCCCAAAAGGAATCGATTTAGAAGGAAGAATCGTCAAAATCGTCAATCGTAAATTTAAACAAATGGTTGGAGAAGTTTATTTAGAAAAAAATGAATCTTATGTTGATTTAGATGATGAAAGAGTTAAAATTACTGTTAAATTAGATAAAACTATGGGTGCTATGCCAGGTCATAAAGTATTAGTAAAAATAACTAATAAATTAAAAGATAATAACTATAAAGGTGAAGTTATAAAAATATTAGGTCATAAAAACGATCCTGGAGTTGACATATTATCGATTACTAATGAAATGGGAATACCTGATACTTTTAGTGATAAAACAATGGAAGAAGTAAATAATTTACCTGACGAAGTTTTAGAAAAAGATTTATATAATCGAACAGATTTAAGAGATGAAGTAATATTTACTATCGATGGTGATGATACTAAAGATATCGATGATGCAATATCAATTGAAAAAGTCAATGATAATTACAAATTAGGTGTTCATATAGCTGATGTAAGTTACTATGTAAGACCAAACACTTCATTAGATAGCGAAGCATTTGATAGAGGAACTAGTGTTTATTTAGCAGATCGCGTAATACCAATGTTACCTCATAAACTATCTAATGGTATTTGTTCATTAAATCCAAATGTCGATAGATTAGCGTTATCTTGTATTATGGAAATAGATAAAAATGGTAATGTTGTCGATTATGATATATTACAAACTGTTATTAGATCTAGGAAACAGATGACATATAAAAATGTTAATAAAATATTAGAAGAAAATATAGTACCTAAAGGATATGAAGAATATGAAGAAAAACTAAGAATGATGTTAGATTTGGCCCACATTCTTCGTAAAAATAAAGAAAAAAGAGGATATATCGATTTTGATATCGATGAATCTAAAATAATTGTCGATGATAAAGGTAAAGCTATCGATGTAACTTTAAGATACCGTGGCGAAGGAGAAAAATTAATCGAAGACTTTATGATTGCTGCTAACGAAACAGTTGCAACTCATATTTATTATATGGAATTACCATTCATCTATCGTATTCACGGCGAACCTAGTGAAGAAAAAATAAGTAATTTTATGAGATTTTTAAATATTCTAGGTTATAAAGTTAAAGCCGATTTAAATAGATTAACTCCTAAAACTATGCAAGATATATTAGGACAATTAAAAGATAAAAAAGAATTTCACTTGTTATCTTCTTTATTATTAAGAAGTATGCAGAAAGCTATATATGATACTAATAATATAGGTCACTTTGGTATTGCAAGTAAATGTTATACCCATTTTACTTCCCCAATTAGAAGATATCCTGATACGACTGTTCATCGATTATTACATACTTATATATTTGATAATAATATCAATAATGAAACAATTAATTTTTATGAACGAGAACTACCTTTTATAGCAGAGCATACTTCAAATATGGAAAGAAGAAGTATCGAATGTGAACGAGCAGTTGATGATATGAAAAAAGCAGAATATATGCTTGATCATATAGGAGAAGAATTTGATGGAATTATTAGTTCAGTTATGAACTTCGGTATGTTTGTCGAATTACCTAATTTAATTGAAGGATTAGTTAGATTAGATAGTATTAAAGGAGATTATTACACTTATGATGAAACGACATTTACTATAAGAGGAAATAAAGATAAACGAGGATTTAGATTAGGTGATAGTGTTAGAGTAAGAGTTGTAGCAGCTGATAAAGAAAAAAGAACAATTGACTTCGAGGTGGTAAGAGATGGAGATACTAAACAGGAAAGTTAATTTCGATTATGAAATTATAGACACATATGAAACAGGACTAGTTTTAACAGGTACCGAAATTAAATCGATAAGATTAGGTAAATGTAATTTAAAGGATAGTTACGCAATTATTAAAAATAATGAAATGTTTATTCTTAATATGCATATAAGTCATTATGAACAAGGTAATAGATTTAATCACGATGAAACAAGAACGAGAAAACTATTAATGCATAAAAAAGAAATATTAAAATTAAGAGATAAATTAGAAATTGAAGGTTTTACTTTAGTACCAATCAAATTATATTTTAAAGGTAGTAAAGCTAAATTATTAATAGGATTGGCTAAAGGTAAAAAGAACTACGATAAAAGAGAATCTATTAAGAAAAAAGATATTGAAAGACAAATAGCTAAAGAATTAAAAGCAATTTGAAAAAAAATATATTTTGTGGTATAATCTATACCACATGGGGTCGTCTAGTTTCGACGGAAATAATAATTTTTAAAGGGCAAGTCGTAAGATATACGATACATTCAAACTTAAAAATAACTGGAAACAGAAATCAATTAGCTTTCGCTTAATATATTAGAAGGCTGCTTCTTTATATTTTTACTCACGAAATATAAAAGAGGCTCGATTAGTGAGTTATATTAATAATTTTTTTCTAGAATTATCAATGAATAAATATAGAAATTACTAAATAAAATTTTGATAGTTTATTATTATTTAGGACATTAACAAATTATCTAAACTTGTAGAACTTTAATCTTTATATTTTCGGACAGGGGTGCGATTCCCCTCGACTCCACCA
>CALVVV010000073.1 GCA_944363995.1 uncultured Bacilli bacterium | reverse complement strand
AATTGATACATTTCATAACTAGATGTTTTATTGATATCTAACCATATAGCATTACCTTCAGATTTACCAAATTTAGTGCCATCTGCTTTAGTAATTAAAGGCATAGTTAAACCATAAGCTTCTTTTCCTAATTTTTTTCTAATTAATTCGACACCTGAAGTAATATTACCCCATTGATCAGAGCCACCTATTTGTAATATACAATCTTTATTTTCATATAGCCATAAAAAATCTAAAGCTTGCATAATCATATAGGAAAATTCTGTATAAGTAATTCCAATATCTAATCTACTTTTAACAGTTTCTTTATTTAACATATAATTTAAATTAAAATATTTACCATAATCTCTTAAATAATCAATAAAATTAATATCTTTTGACCAATCGTAATTATTAACAACTTCAAAACCAAATATTTTTTCAACTTGTGTTCTTAATTTTTTATAATTATAGTCTAATAATTCTTTAGTTATCATTGGCCTTTCAGCAGTTGGTTTCGGATCACCTATTAATCCTGTAGCACCTCCTACTAATAAAATTGGATTATGTCCACCTTTTTTTAATCTTGTAGCCATGGAAAAAGTTGAATAATGACCAATATGTAAACTATCTCCTGTTGGATCTGTTCCAATATAAAATGTTAATCCACCATTATTTATTTTTTCAATTAAACTTTCATCGGTAATATTTTCAATTAATCCTCGCCATACTAATTCATCATATAATTTCATTTTTCATCTCTCCTATCTGTACTTCCTAAGCCACCTCTTCTTATATCAGTAGCATTATCATCATCTGTTATTAAATATTTAATAAATATCCCTTGACAATATGCTTTATCTTTTGAAATAACGACCTCTTTAGCCCCTTCATTTTGAATTGATACCCACATATGTCCTTCATTAGTTTCATTATTATAATAATCACTTTCAATTACACCAACTTGATTAGTTAATCTTAAATTGTATTTAAAACCTAAACCACTGCGCATGATTAAAAATAGTCCTTCATCACTATTAAAATTAGCTTTATAACCAGTTGGAATTTTAATTATTTCATTAGGTTTAATTATTATATCATTAATAGCAAAGAAATCATAGCCAACACTATTTTTAGTAGCTCTTTTAGGTAATAAATAATTATTATATAAACCTACATCATCCTTAACATCTTTTTTAAATTGTTCAAAACTTATCTTTTCAAAATATCTCATATTTACCTCCAAAAAAAATACCCATAATTTAAGGACGAATATAATCCGCGGTACCACCTTAATTTATGAATATATCATACACTTTAATTTATAACGTAATTACCCGTTTTAACTCTCAAAATGTAATTTATCATTTAATCTTGATTAGTTTTCATCAACCACTAATTTTCTCTATTACCAATTAAATAACTATATTTTTGTTCTTCGTTAAATATGTCATAAATATATCATATTTTATTTATATTTGTCAAATAATTATGTCTAATATAATTAATTAAATGTTGTTTATCATTAATAATTTTATTATTCAAAATTTTGTCTTCTAAATCTTTATAAATAATATTAATAAAAGGTCCTGGTTTTTTATTTAATATATTACATATATCAATAGCTTTAACATTAACATCTTTAATTGAATGAATAGGTAAATTATTATATTTTTTAACTATATCAACTCTTTCAATCCCTTTTATCTCACCAACTAAAGTACAAATATATAAACCATATTTATATAATATTTTATTATCCAGAATATTCTGATTCAATACTTCTTTGATCGATTTAATTACTTCTTTTTCATTGTTAGAAAAATTATATATATCTAAGACATCTAATTGTGCCCAAATACCTAAAGGTGATGATGTCGCAACTATATTATCAAAGTTCCAAAGTTCTAAATTTTTAGCTAAATTTAATTCTTTGATTAAATTTAAGCCATATAGACAATTAGGTGAAGAAAATATTTTTTCTAATTCACTTTTTTTTCTAAAATACGATAATTTTTTTAATAAATAACTATATTTTGTTATTGCTTTTTTTAAGTTAGCATCTAATTTAAAATTCAATATAGTAGCAAATCTAATAGCTCTTAAAATTCTTAAAATATCTTCTTTTATTTTTTTATCAGCATCACCAACACATTTAATTATTTTATTATCTAAATCTGTTTTGGCATTAAATAAATCAATTAAATTTCCTTTATTGTCAATACAAAGTGTATTAATAGTAAAATCTCGTCTATTTAAATCATCAACTAAATTTTCTATATATTTTATTTTAACAGGAAAACGATTATTTTTATATTTTATTTCTTTTCTAAAAGTAGTTATTTCAAATCTTATTTTTTTATATATTAAACTAACACTACCGTATTCTTGTTTATTTAATATACTTTCTTTAAAAATTTCTTTTATCTTTTTTGGAAGAGCATTAGTACAAATATCTATATCAATACTATTTCGTTTGAGATAAAAATCTCTAGGATAACCACCTACTATATAGGCTTTATAACCACGGTCAATTATTTTATTTAATACCTCAATTGCAATATTATACATTATATTTCACCCTTATATGAAAAAAAGGTTACAACAACCTCTTAGTTTAAAGCATCTTTTAATTTAGAACCAGCTTTAATTGTAGCAGCAACTCTTGCAGGAATTTTAACAGTTTCCCCTGTCTTAGGATTTCTACCAGTTTTAGCAGGTTTTTGTTTTGCTGTAAAAGTAAGAAAACCTGTTAAACTAACTTTACCTTCTTTTTTTAATCCTTCAGTAATTCCTTTCATCATTGCATCTAATGCACGAGTTGCATCAGCTTTTGAAAATCCTGTTTCTTCTGCTATGTAATTAATTAAATCTTGTTTTGACATTTGTATACCTCCTATTGTTCAATAAGCGACCATCGCTTACAATTAAAGAATACCATTTTTTTTAATTAAATGCAAGATATTTATTAAAATTTATTAAAAAAAACAGTAAATACTGTTTTATAAGACAATCGTAAATAAATTCCCCGAACCTTTATTAACTAATTTAGTTAATGTTTGTTGTAATTTGTAACGTGCATTTTCTGGGGTTAAAGATAATTTTGCTTGAATTCCCTCTTTAACAATAGTATCCAAACTTCTGCCAAATATCTCACTTTTCCAAATATTGGATGGATTAACATCATAATCTTTCATTAAATAATTTATTAATTCTTTACTTTGAATTTCACTACCAATAATTGGTTCAAATGTTGATTCAACATCAACTCTTATCATGTGTATAGTCCGTACAAAAAGGATGCTTTTTATTGTTAAATGAAATACTGTAATCATTACCAGTATTTAGTATAATTCTTAAATTTATAAAATCATTATTATTAGTTTCATTTACTTCTATTTTATCTAAAAATTCATAAATAAGACTATCTATGTCAGCGTTCTCATATTCCAGTAATTCAAGAGCTTTCTTTTTTATTTTATTTAAATATTTTTCATCTTCAAGCAAATTAATGTTATTTCTTTCTAATACCAATACTTCTTCTTTTAGTTTATGAATTTCATTTACTATTTCATCACTTTGTATTTTAAAATCATCTTCTGTTATAATTTCCTTTAATATAAGGTCTAATAATTTACTTTTTTTATTTTCTAATAATTCAATTCTTTTTTGTTTATTTACTATTTCATCTTTTATATTTATATTGCTTTTCAGTTCTTTATACTCTTTTATTAAATCATCAACAACATTTATATTTGAAATATAACTTAATATTGTCTTTCCTACAATACTTTTTAATTCATTATCATAAAGAATCGGCCCATCACAACCTTTAGAATTATATTTTAAAAATTCACTACATCTCCAAGTAACTACTCGTTTTTTCTTTATACCACTACTAATATTAACTTTTCTTCTATAAGTGGTATTATGCTTCATACAATATATTTTACCACTAAAAGGGTATCTATTTTGATATACTGTTTTATCTTTAGATGATTTTTTACTTCTTTCATTTATAATATTTTGTGCCCTATTCCATAATGATTCGCTTACAATAGGCGGTACATTTTCATTATCTTCATATATTTTCCAATCTTCTTTATCAATATTTACTCTTTGTTTAGAATGGTAATCAATAACTCTTGTCTTATTACCACAATAATAACCTTTGTATTTAGGATTAGTAAGAATACTTTTAATTGTATTCCCCGTAAATGGTTTGCCATTACTATTATAATAACCTAAATCAGCAAGTCTATTTCCAATAGTTCTCATACCAATGTGTTCATTAACATACATATCATATATTTTTTTTATAATTTCAGCTTCCTCAGGAACGATTACTAATTTACAATTATCTTTTTTATAACCCCATATAGAATTATTGCCTAAAACATTACCTTTTTCAATAGACCTTTGAAAACCAAATTTTACTCTTTCAGACAACTTTCTAACTTCTTCTTGTGCGATTGAAGCCATAATCGTTAATCTTAGTTCCGAATCCGCATTAAAAGTATTAATATGATCGTATTGAAATAATACTCCAACACCATATTCTAAAAGTTTTCTAGTATACTTTATACTATCAAGTGTATCACGAGCAAATCTTGATATTTCTTTTGTTATAATTAAATTAAATTTATTATTTTTAGCGTCTCTTATCATTCGCTTAAAATCATCACGCTTAAGAGTTGATGTACCAGTTATTCCCTCATCAACATAACCTTGGGCAAATGTCCAATTAGTATTATTTCTTATAAATTCTTCGTAATAAGTTATTTGATTTTCTAATGAATTTAACTGGTCGTATTTATCAGTTGATACCCTAGCATAATAAGTAACAGTTAGATGTAAATCATATACTGATACTCCACTAGCTAGGGCATTTCTAATATCATATAAAGGTAGCATTATATACTTATCTCCAAGTTATTATATAAAACATGGATTTTTTCTAACAACTTATTTTCAACTGTTTCGTAAATTTCTTTTGTTATAATTGTACTTGAATATAAATTTTTATTAATTATTAATTGCATTTTGAAACTATTAATTTTGTTAATAATACCTTGTTTTAAAATTTTATTCATAATAAATTTCACCATTTAAATTTATTCTGAAATAGAAAAATTTATTCATAACAACTTTATATAGTAAATTATTTTAGAACAAAAGTCAAATAAATTTGACTGCATCTAATCTCACGATTAGATATTTCTCCTTCTTCGGTGGCTTTTGCTT
>CALVVV010000072.1 GCA_944363995.1 uncultured Bacilli bacterium | reverse complement strand
CAAAACAAAGAAATAATAATAAAAGTTGGGATTTTAAAAAAGTTGGCATAACTTAATTTATCCAAACGTTTGGATAAATTAAGACACAGTTGCGCATCTTTATTAATTAACAATGGTGCTAATATAACAATAGTTGCGAAATATTTAGGTCATACTAAAATAGATGAAACCTTAAACACTTATTCTCATATGTTTAAAAATAAACTAAATGATGTTGTAAATACAATAAATAAACTGACTTAAACTTTGTTAAATTTCAAAAAAACTACCAAAGTGGGTAGTTATATGGGTAGTTGAAAACCAATTAATTTAAATAAAACCCTTATAAAACAAAGTATCCCAGCCTCTCGGCTGGGATTTCAGGGGGAAATATTATTATCAGTTCGTAACAATTTAATAATTAGTTAAAGTCTTACAAAATAAGACTTTTTCTTTTACCATAATTTATCAAAGTTTATTAAAATCCCTTTATTTTTATCATTTAGTATCTGATTTTGGTATCTGGAAAATAAAAATGACACAGTGACACGTTGTATGCGAGTACCCTACACATATTTTTAGTGTCATAGTGTCACTTTATTTCAAAATATTATGCTCCAATTTTAACATATAATAGAAACAATATTTTTTGAATTATAACAAATTATAGATTTTCTTAAAGATATAATTCCATCATTAATAAATAATAATCTAATTTATTTCTATCTGGAATTATGTTTAACTCTTTATAAAATTTAGATATATATTCTTCTCCATAATTTTTTTTTATTGATTTTTCACATATGGCAAGATCAAACCATTTATCTGCAATGCCACATTCACCAACATCTATAAAGCCAGAAAACTTATTGCCTAATGCAAAAATATTTGGCAAACTTGTATCACCATGAGAAAAACATAATTCTTCTTCAAATTGATTATCAATTAAATATTTTAACAGATTTTCTACACTGCCAAATTTTTGTAATGTTTCTTCTTTTAAATCTTCATTTTTTACTAATCCATTTTTCACGTTTCTTTCAGCTAAAGATAATTTATATTTATTAGAAACATTAAATGGACAATTTGATATATCAACTGCATAAATATTATCAAATGCTTCTTTAATTATTTTTAGTGACTCATCCGGACTCTTTAAATAATTTTCAGAACAAACCATTTCACCTAAAATAGCTTTAGTAATTAAAAATTCATTTTCGCTTTCATCATCAAATAAAACAATTTCTGGTACAGATAATTCTCCTTCTAACCATTTTAATGCATTATATTCCTGAGTAAGTAGTCCTTTTTTTGCTATTTTTAAATAGTATATTTGATTATCTTTAATTATTTGAATAACTTGTGAATCAGAACAACCTATTCCTATTTCTTTTAATGATGCATTTTTTATAAATTTCTCAATTTTATTAGTTAATTTATACTTTTGTTTCATAGCATAATTTTTATTTAAATTGAACTCATTCAAAAATTGTGCTACTCCATCATCATCATTAGAAGCAATAATTAAATCAGCCTCTTCCTTTGCACTAATCTCTGCATTATTAACCGCTACTCCTAATCTTGCAATCTTTATCATTGAAATATCATTATTATCATTGCCAATAGCTATTATATTTTCTTGTGAAATCTTTAAATACTCCGCTAATTTTAAAACCGCTATACCTTTAGACGCATCATTACTCACAACACTAAACCAAGTTTCTTCACTATTTTCCCTAGAAGAATCAAGAATATTCATTTTATATTCATTTTGAACTATTCCCTTAAACTTATTTATTTTGTCTTTATCTTTACCTATTACCATCACTTGTTTTACTTTATTATTAATAACTTTGTTAAAATTATCTTCAGTTAGCAATACTTGATTATCATTTCTCGTAAATTGAGTTACATATTCAGTATTTTCCAATACAAACATTATTCTTATATTGTTTAACATTGCATAATCAAATAATAATTTACAACTTTGTTTATCTATATATTTTGCCCATATAATTTTTTGTTTTTGCACATCATATATCTCTGAACCATTTGAAGAAATCATAAATCTATTTGCACCAACCTCATTACTTATTTTTTGTGTATGATATCTTGGTCTTGCCGTGCAAATTACAATTATATTTTCTTTATCAATTTGTTTTCTTATTGCTAATTTAGTAAAATCAGATATTGTACCATCTGTTTTTCTAAGTGTTCCATCACTATCAATAGCAATTATATATTTCATTATATTCACCTCAACATATTAAAATATCAGTTCAAAGAGAACTGATATTAACTTGTAATTTATTCATTTATTGTTGTTTTATATACCCCAAACAAATCAATCATTTCTCTTGCGATTCCTTTTTTATCTCCATATTCTTCTGCATTTGTTTTTAATACATTTTCAACATCTAACAATGGTATATATCTTAATTCAAAATTACCATCTTTTTCATTTTCAGTGTACTCAGTATTTTCTAAATTAGGTTTTTCATCTGTTTTTACTTCATAATAATAAATTTCAATTTTTCTATTTTTTCCTTCTGCAGGCCAATCTTTATAATAACCAATTGCACATGCAAAAGGTTCAATATTTGTTATATTCAATTCAATTCCAGTTTCTTCTAATACTTCTCTATTAACTGCTTGAGCAAGTGTTTCGTTTTCCTCTACATGCCCACCAGGAAATTGATAATTATTATGTGAATATCCTAGTAATACATCATTATTAGAATTTACTAATAACACCTTTACTCTTTTTACAACTTCTGTCATATCCGAATCTGTTAAATTATACTTGTTAGTAATTAATTGTTTCATTATTATCACTCCCTTTTCTTAAAACTTTCGTTTTATTATTTGAAACATTACTATTTATTCTATTACTGATTAATTCAGTAATTTCCTGAAAAGAGTATTGGTTTATTAAAAATAGATTCTCAATAGAAAATAAATTTTTCAAAAGCTCCAAATTTTCTCTTTTTTCAATAACTAATTTTAATAAGGTCAAAACTAAAGATGAGGTTTCTTCTAATGATAAATTTTCATTGTTTATTAATAAGTATGGCATATTATATTTCGTTAACGCTTCAAAATATTTATCATAACCATCAACATATAATCTTTTCTTTTTTAAATCATCATCTGAAATATTTCTGTTTTTAATTCTATTAATACGTTTCTCAACTGAAGCATACAATACAATTGTTAAATCTGGTACTCCATAATTCGTAGCAAACATATCAAAAAATGCCGAATTTTCTTTATTATATGAAAAATAATATGTTGATAGAAATCCTCTATCCATTAATATATCATTTTTTTTAGCATCTTCTAATACAGATAAATATCCCATCAAATAATACATTGCTTGAATATTACTCGAATAGCAACTATAAATTTTTTCTGTTATTTTTTTTGATTGTTCATCATCTAAATATAACAATTTTTTTATTGGTTTTTCTGCTATTGGCATATTTAATGAAGAAGCTAGATGATTTGTAACTGAACTTTTTCCTACTCCGTCTAATCCTTCAACACTTATTAACACTTTAATCCCCCCCTATAGAAAATTATAATAATCATCTATATTATCTATATTATAACATAAATTTCTTTATTTAATAAGCTTTTTGCTTTTAACAAATAAAATATCATGATATGGTTTATGTTCTGGATAAACATTTAACCATTTTAATGAATTTATACAATCATAAATCAATAATCTATTTTCAAAATCATCATGTTGACAAACTTCATGATAATTTTGGATTAAATAAGGCATAATTTTTTCATAATCTTTTGGATTTACTGAAGATTGCAACCCTTTCTTGATTAAACTATTTGGATTTCTAACCATTCTATTAATAGAATCAAAATCTTTGTCTAATGGGGCGATATCATAACATTCAAAATCTATTAACTTTAAACCTTCATCTGAATATATAATATTATTAAAATGAATATCTCCATGAGTAAACCCAAAACTAGCATTTTCAAAATAGAATGTCAGGATATTTCTTAATTCACTCAAATAACTTATTTGGTTTGTTGATAATAAATTTGATAATTTAAGTCTATTTAGATACTCATCATATTTAAAAAAGATTTTTGCAATAGCTTCGCTTTTGTGATCAGTTGGTTTATGGATTTTTTTAAGCATTTGAACTAATTCATTTAAACAACATTCCCTTTGAATTTCATTTAAATTACCCCATACATTAAATAAGTTATTACCATTTATTTTTTCTTCAATAGTATAAATATATGGAATTGTTGTTTTTGAAATATCATATGTAATCAATTTAGGATTAAAATAATTTGGATTATCTATATAATATTGAATTTCATTTATTATTCCAGCTTCTTTTTCATAATTAATACAGATTTTAATTACAAACATATCATTAATATTATATACAACCCTATTAAATCCTATATTTTGTCGTTTAAAACTCCAAACTTTTCCGAGACCATTCTTATTACATATTTCTACAAAATAATTTATTAATGTTTCTTCATTATTCATTTTCAACCCTCCATATCCATATATTTTTTATTTAATTGTTTTTACTAATCTTTTTATATTTGGGTCATTAAGTTCTTGAATATTATCAATACCTAACTCTCCCATCTTATCCCCTAAACACCATGAACGTTCATTATAAAAATCTTTATATAAATAAATTTCTCTATCTATAATTTCTCCTACCTCATACCCTGGTTTACATATACAAGTACATCCATATACTTTGTTATCTGGAGTTATGCATACTTTTTTCACACCGGCGCTACAATGAAACCTATCAGGAGTATTAACCGTATCCGAACCAAAAGTACCACTTCTTCTCACTTCTAACTCATTTATATCATATTTATCTCTAGCTTCTTTTAATTGAGTAAAAAAGGTATTATAGTCATTTAAATTTAAACCTATGTTAGTTAAATTTTTTGCTCTACCTTGAATAAATATTTTATTAAATTCGATTCCAGATGCTCCAAGTTCATACGCTGTATCACATATATGTAAAGTAACTTTAGCATTTTGATTTGTTATGGTTGTCATTAAAACGACTCTCATATCTTTATCTCTTAAATCTCTTATTACTTTATTAAGCATTTCATTAGTAATACCATTCAAACTATCTTGAATACCAAAATGATAAGACATAAATACATTCTTTATTCCAACTTCTTTTAACATATCTATAATTTCTGGTTCTTTAAATATTCTTAATCCAATCATAAATTTCAACAAGATTTATGGAATAAACCTATTAAATGTTCTACTAGAAATGATGTTCAAAAATTTCTTAAA
>CALVVV010000071.1 GCA_944363995.1 uncultured Bacilli bacterium | reverse complement strand
TATTACTACTCAACAACCTAATACTTCTTTAAATAATAATTTAAATAAAGATGTTAATATTGCTAGTCAACAACCTAATACTTCTTTAAATAGTAATTTAAATAAAGATGTTAATATTACTACTCAACAACCTAATACTTCTTTAAATAATAATTTAAATAAAGAAGTTAATGTTGTTAGTCAACAACCTAATACTTCTTTAAATAATAATTTAAATAAAGAAGTTAATATTGCTAGTCAACAGCCTAGTACTTCTTTAAATAATAATTTAAATAAAGAAGTTAATATTGCTAGTCAACAACCTAATACTTCTTTAAATAGTAATTTAAATAAAGATGTTAATGTTGTTAGTCAACAACCTAGTACTTCTTTAAATAGTAATTTAAATAAAGATGTTAATCAACAAAATTTAGACCTAGTTAATCCATTAAATCCAGATGAGATAATCAAAAAAGAAACATTGGTAGAAAAAGAAGTTAATGAAGAAGAAACAGCTGAAATAAGTAATAATAATGCAACTACACAATTGAAAAAAAATAAGAAAATAAATCCTATTTTAATTGGAATATTAATTGTTGTAGTAATTGGACTTGGAATTACAATATATTTTACATTATTTAATAAGCCTAGTTCAAGTACACCAGATATACCAGATGTACCAAATACACCACAAGAACCAACAACAGAAAAAATAACTTTAGAAAATATTTTAAATAATTTTAACGAAAACAACAATCTTCAAGAATTAAAAAAAACAAGCGAAGTTACAGCTAAATTAGATAACAATAATTTAATTATTGATGTCATTACTGATAACCAAACAATAACATATATGTTTACCCTTGAAAATAGAAATTTATCATATATTATAAATAATAATGATGAAATTAGTAAATTATTATTTTTAACGGTTTGTGATAGCATTGGTAAGTTTTATGACTTAAATAATAATGAAGTTTTTAACTATTTATCTTCAATTGATTTACAAACAACAACTGTTGAAGGAATAACATCTAATAAATTATCTGAAGAAGCATTACAATTAACAATAAACATTGATACTAAAATAAATACAACTAATTTAAGTAGTATTTATATTGAATTAAATGATTTAAAAGAAGTTGAAGATTTTTTAACTGGAAGTGGCTCAATAACTATTAAAAGAGGTAATTTGGAATTATATAAAGATGGTGATGATAAAACAACAACAATTTTAATTGCAGAAGAAAACAATTTATCTGATTTAACTTACAATTCAATTTTATCGGTAATTGAATTATTATATCCAAATGATTTAGAAAACTTTAAAACAAGTTATTCTAAATTAGAAACTATTTCTTTCGACCGATATACTATAACGATTAATCCCGAATTAACAGGTACATTAGAAACATTATATGGTCAATATCAAGATAAATTAAAATTTGTTGAAATACAAATAAATAAGAGCTTATAAGCTCTTATTTTTTCATATAATTATTAAATTTATTAAAATCTTTAGTTTCTAAATCTGTCTTATCTAATTGTTCAAACAATTTCTTTTGATCACGCGACAATTTATCAGGTAAAATAACTTTAAGAATAACATACATATCACCTTTTCGATAACTATGAACATCATCAATTCCTTTTCCTTTTAGTCGCAATTTATCACCCGTATTACTTCCTGGTTCAATAGTCAATTTAACTTTGCCTGTTAAAGTAGGTATTTCTTTTTTACATCCTAAAACTGCTTCAGTAATAGTCAATGGCACTTCCAAATAAATATCATTACCATCACGTTCGAATAATTCATGACCCCTAACACGATATTCTAAATATAAATCTCCACAGCCAGCTACGCCAAATTCACCATAACCTGATACTCTCTGTTGATTACCAGTATCAACACCAGCAGGAACTTTTACTTCGATATCTTTGTTAACTTTAATTTTACCACTACCAGAACATTTACTACAAATCTTTTTATATGAGCGTCCTTTCCCAGAACATTTTGGACAAGTTGTTTTAGTCATAAATGAACCAAATAAAGTTCTTTGTTCAGCAGTAACAGTACCTGTTCCATGACAAGTAGGACAAATACTTTCATCAAAACCACCTTTGCCATAACATGAATCGCATTCTTCATAAGTATCTATATTAATTGTTTTTTTAGTTCCAAAAACAGCTTCCTCAAATGTTAAATCAACTCGCATAATTCGGTCACGGCCCTTTGTTTTTCCGCGACTATTACCACCAAAATTAAAACCAAAACTTGAGCCAAATAAATCACTAAAGATATCAGAAAAATCAAATCCAGAAAAATCATAACCACCTGAACCATTGTTTTCAAATGCAGCATGACCATATTGATCATATTGCTTTCTTTTATTTTCATCTGATAATACTGCATAAGCTTCTTGACATTCCTTAAATTTTTCAGCTGCGTTTTCCTCTTTAGAAACGTCAGGATGATATTTTTTTGCTAATTTTCTAAAGGCGGATTTTATCTCATCTGGACTTGCAGTTTTAGAAACACCTAATATTTCGTAATAATCTTTTTTCATAACACACCTTCTTACATAAGTTCTTTAAATTGTTCAATAAAACTATCAAACATTTTAATTGCTGATTCAATAACATCTTTTTTCGTAACATCAATTCCAGCTATTTTAAGCTCATTAACAGGATAATCAGATCCACCACTACTTAAAAATTTCAAATAATTTTCTAAGGCACCTTCTTTTTTATTTAATATGTTATCCACAATATAACAAGCACAAGATAATCCTATTGCATATTTGTAAACATAAAAATTATAATAGAAATGTGGTATTCTCTCCCATTCGTATTTTATTTCATCATCAACTACAACATTAGAACCAAAATAGTCTAAATTTAATTTATAGTAATTATCGCATAATAATTCATTAGTTAATACGCCACCATTTTCTTTTAAAGCATGCATATCACGTTCAAATTCTGCAAACATTGTTTGTCTATAAATAGTAGCTTTAAATAAATTCATTAAATTACTTAAAATATATTTTTTATCTTCTTTATTTCCTTTATTTAATAAATGAAAATTAAGTAATAATTCATTTACAGTTGATGCTACTTCAGCAACAAATATTTTATAAGAAGAATATTGGTAAGGATTATTTAAACAAGAGTAATAAGTATGCATAGAATGACCTAATTCGTGAGCTAAAGTAGATACATCATTAATAGTACCTTCATAATTTAATAAAACATAAGGCTTAGTATCATAAAAACCGCTAGAATAAGCGCCTCCTCTTTTACCTTTGTTGTTATAGACATCAATCCATCTTTCATTAAAAGCTTTATTTAAGTTATTTATATAATCTTCACCTAAAACACTTAAAGCATCGATTACTAATAGTTTGGCTTCATCAAAAGTATATGTTTTATTATTTTCTTCAACTAATTCAACATATTGATCATATAAATGAAACTCATCTAATTTTAAAAAATCTTTTTTTAATTTAAAATATTTATATAATACATCTAAATTATCCCTAACTGTTTTAATTAAATTGTTATATACTTCTTTTGAAACATTATCACTAAATAAAGCTGCTTCTAAACTTGAATTGTATTTTTTTAATTTAGCTAAAGTTGTTAAAGTATCAATATTACCACTAAAAGTTGAACTAATCGTATTTTTGTATTCACCATAAGTAGTCAATACTTTATTAAAAGCTTCTTTTCTTACTCTTCTATCTTTAGAATGTAAAAATACACTATAATTACTTTCAGTTAATTCTATTTCATCATTATTTTCATCTTTTATAAAGCCAAATTTCATATCAGAATCAGTTAATGATTCATAAATATTACTACTATTATTTAATGAATTATTTAGTGAAGACAAAACTTCTTCAATTTCTTTAGATAAAATATGTTTTTTAAATCTAAATATATTATTTAAAATAAATTCGTATTCTTTTAATTCTTTTTCTTCTTCATAATATTTTTCAATTATATCATAATCAATATTCATTAGTTCTGGTTCAGCATAAGCATCTAATTCTTCAAATTTAGTTAATAAATTTTTAACTTTACCCAATAACTCTTGGTATTTAGTGTTGGTTGTATCTTGGTCATTTTTTAAATTAGCGTAGTAATATAACTTATACAATTTTCTTTCTAATTTGTTAAACAATTTTAAATAATTTAATAAATTAGTAGCATTTTTAGTTAAAATACCTTGATATTTTGTAATATCATTTATTTCACAACTAACTTTTTCATAATCTTTTAAAAATTCTTCATCATTTTTATAAATTAATGTTAAGTCCCATGTATACTTTATGTCTATTTCATCTCTTGTTTTTTGTAATTTTTCCATATATTCTCCTTTACACTAGAAAGTTCTAGTCAACCTAGAACTTTCTTATTTTTCTTCAAATTCTGCATCTTGGACATCATCTTTTTTGTTAGATTCTGTATTATCTTTATTTTCAGCTTGAGCTTGTTTAGCAGCTTCTTCATAAACTTTAGTTGCAAATGCCATAGCTGTCTCATTTAATTTTTCTTTCTTAGTTTTAATATCATCTAAATTGTCTTTTTCTAATGCTTCTTTTAATTCTTTAATTTCAGTTTCTGCTTTTTCTTTATCTTTAGAATCAATCTTATCACCTAAATCTTTAATTGATTTTTCAGTCATAAAGATTAATTGTTCAGCTTCATTTTTAATATCGGCTTCTGCTTTTCTCTTTTCATCAGCTTCACGATTTGCTTCTGCTTCTTTTACCATTTTATCGATTTCATCATCAGTTAAATTAGTACTTGCAGTAATAGTAATAGCTTGTTCTTTGTTAGTACCTAAATCTTTAGCTTTAACATTGACAATACCATTAGCATCGATATCAAATGTTACTTGAATTTGAGGTACACCTCTTGGTGCAGCAGGAATACCAGTTAATTGGAATCTACCTAATGTTTTATTATCACTTGCCATACTTCTTTCACCTTGTAAAATGTGAATATCGACAGCAGGTTGGTTATCAGCAGCAGTTGAGAAAACTTCAGATTTACTTGTAGGAATAGTTGTATTTCTTGGAATTAATACAGTACATACCCCACCTAATGTTTCAATACCAAGTGATAATGGAGTTACATCTAAAAGTACGATATCATTAACATCACCAGTTAAAACACCACCTTGAATAGCAGCGCCCATAGCAACTACTTCATCAGGATTTACACCTTTAGATGGTTCTTTTCCTAATTCATTTTTAATGATTTCTTGAACTTTTGGAATACGAGTAGATCCACCTACTAAGATAACTTTATCAATATCTGATTTAGATAATTTAGCATCTTTCATAGCTTT
>CALVVV010000070.1 GCA_944363995.1 uncultured Bacilli bacterium | reverse complement strand
ATACCAGGTGTTAAAAAATCAAGTTGGTAAGAAAAGGAGGATTATATGGTAACAGATCCAATCGCAGATATGCTAACTCGCATTCGTAATGCTAATGCTATGCGATATAAAGAAGTTGAAATTCCTTCATCTAAAGTAAAATTAGAAATTACTAAAATTTTAAAAAATGAAGGTTTTATCAATGATTATAAAATTAAGAAAAATAATGTTCAAGATGTTATTGTCTTAAATTTAAAATATAATAACAAAGAAAGAGTTATTACAGGATTAAAAAGAATTTCTAAACCAGGATTAAGAGTGTATGCTAAAGCTAATGAAATTCCAAGAGTTTTAAATGGTTTAGGAATAGCAGTTATTTCAACATCACAAGGAATAATGACAGGAAAAGCTGCAAAAGCTGCTAATTTAGGTGGCGAAGTATTAGCTTATATTTGGTAGAAAGGAAGAATTTTATGAGTCGTATAGGAAATCGCGTATTAACACTTCCTAATAATGTAACTTTAACAGTTAATGGTAATGTTATAACAGTTAAAGGTCCTAAAGGAGAACTTTCTACTGAAATTAATAAACATATAACTGTTGAAGTTAACAATGAAGAAGTAGTTATAAAAAGAGATAACGATAATTATAAAAATTTTCATGGTACTGCTAATGCAATCATTAAAAATATGATAAACGGTGTTAGTACAGGCTTTGAAAAAAAATTAGAAGCAGTTGGTGTTGGTTATCGTTTTGCATTAAAAGGTAATAATTTAGTAATAACTGCTGGTTTTTCTCATCCCGTTGAAATTAAAATTCCAGAAGGAATAAAATTAGAAGTTCCATCTAATACAGAATTATTTGTAAGAGGTGCTGATAAACAATTGGTAGGGGAATTTGCAGCAAATATTCGCAAAATAAGACCACCAGAACCATATAAGGGTAAAGGAATTCGTTATAGTGATGAACATATTATCCGTAAAGTTGGTAAAAAGGCTGCTTAAGATTAGATAAGGAGACGTTAAAATGATTAAAAAAGAATCAAGAAATGTTGCTCGTCTTGCTAGACATACTCGTGTTACAAATAAAGTAAAAGGAACAAGTGAATGTCCAAGATTAAATGTATTTAGAAGTAATAGTAATATTTTTGCTCAAATCATTGATGATTCTAAAGGAGTTACTTTAGTTAGTGCCTCTTCAATTGATAAAGAATTAAAATTAGAAAATGGTTCTAATATTGAAGCAGCTACTAAAGTAGGAGAACTTTTAGCTAAAAGAGCCAAAAAACAAAAAATTACAAAAGTAGTATTTGATAGAGGTGGATACCTTTATCATGGCCGTGTTGAAGCTTTAGCTGAAGCAGCACGTGCAAACGGATTAGAATTTTAAGGAGGGAATCATGGAAAAAACTAAAAGAGAACCACGCCCAAAACAATTTGATGAAGAAATTATCAATATTGGTCGAGTTACAAAAGTAACTAAAGGTGGTCGTCATTTCCGTTTTTCAGCTACTGTTGCAGTTGGTGATCGTAAAGGTCGCGTAGGTATTGGAACTGGTAAAGCTAACGAAGTGCCAGATGCAATAAAAAAAGCGGTTGCAGCAGCTACTAAAAACGTTATTAATGTATCAATTGTTAATGGTACAATCCCACATGAAGCAATGGGTACAACTGGAGCTAGTAAAATTTTATTAAAACCAGCTTGTAAAGGTACTGGAGTTAAAGCTGGTGGTGCGGTAAGAGCAGTTGTTGAATTAGCTGGTGTAAAAAATATTTTGTCTAAATCACTTGGGTCAAATACAAAAGTTAATATGGCTTATGCAACATTAAAAGCTTTAAAATCACAAAAAACAGTTGAACAAGTTGCTAAATTAAGAGGAAAAAGTAAAGAGGAGATTAAAGCATGAAATTACATACAATGAGACCAAATGAAGGTGCTACGACAACTAAAAAAAGAGTTGGTCGTGGAACAAGTAGTGGATTAGGTAAAACAAGTGGTAAAGGTCATAAAGGTCAAAATGCTCGTTCAGGTGGTGGTGTAAGACCTGGATTTGAAGGAGGACAATTACCTTTATTTCGTCGCTTACCAAAAAGAGGTTTTTCCAATGCACGTTTTAAAACAAAATATGCAGTTATCAACTTAAGTGATTTAAATCGTTTTGAAGATGGTGCTGTTATTACTCCAGAATTATTAAAAGAAATGGGATTAATTAAAAACGGGTTAGATGGCATTAAAGTATTGGGTAATGGTAAATTAGAAAAAAAATTAATAGTAAAAGCAAATAAATTTTCTAGTTCTGCCCAACGAGAGATAGAGAGTCATGGTGGAAAAATAGAGGTGATGTAAAGTGTTTGCGACTATCAAGCAAATATTTAACTCAAAAAATAAAGATATTCAAAAAAGAATATTATTCACTTTAGTTTGTCTATTTATTTTCGTTTTAGGTAAAGCTATTATTGTACCCGGTATTGATAAATATTCATTAGGTGTTACACAATTAGGTTTTATTGAATTAATTAATGTTATGGGTGGAGGCGCTTTAGGGCAATTTTCTATTTTTGCTTTAGGTGTTATGCCTTATATTACAGCTTCCATTATTATTCAAATATTGGCAATGGACATAATTCCATATTTGTCAGAACTAAAAAAACAAGGTGGAGTTGGAAGAAATCAACTTAATAAAATAACAAGAATTACTGGTATTGCATTAGCTTTTGTTCAAGGTTATGTTTATTCTTTTGCTTTTTTAGGTAGTGCAGGAAGTGGAATTTTAAATGTTGATTATTTACAATTTGCTTTAGTTTTAACAGCGGGAACATCATTACTTTTATGGATTGGTGATCAAATTACAGCTAAAGGTATTGGTAATGGTATCTCTTTAATTATTATGGCTGGTATTATTTCTAGTATGCCAACGATGTTCTTAACAGCATTTAATGAATTAACAAGTGATAGTTCAATTATTGGAATTTTATTATTTATTTTATATGTTGTTGTTTATATTGCTATTATTTTAGGTGTTGTTTATATCGAAGGTGCTGAAAGAAGAATTAATGTTCAATATGCTAATAAATCTAATAGTTCATTTGGCGGTAGACAAAATTATATACCTTTTAAATTGAACTCAGCTGGAGTTATGCCAGTAATCTTTTCTTCCGCATTGATTTCAATACCATCATTTATTGCAACATTTATAAAAAATGAAGGATTTAATAATTTTGTTAATCAATATATATCAATGCAAAGTCCAGTTGGTTTTTCATTATATATTATTTTAATTTTTGTTTTTGCTTATTTCTATACATTTATGCAAATTAAACCAAGTGAAATGAGTGATAATTTGAATAAAAATGGTGGTTATATTCCCGGTGTAAGACCAGGAATAGAAACAACCAACTACATTAGTGATACATTAAGTCATATAACTATTGTTGGTGCTTTATTTTTAGCTATTTTAGCTGGTATACCTGTTATATTTGGATTATTTTCAGGTTTATCAAGTAATGTTACTATTGGTGGTACAGGATTACTAATTGTAGTAGGGGTAGCTTTAGAAACTTATAAACAATTAGAAAGTCAATTACAAAGTAGAAGTTATAGAAAAGGAAGAAGATAATGAAAGATATAATTTTAATTGCTCCTCCAGCTGCTGGTAAGGGAACACAATCAAAATTATTACAAGAAAAATATCATATTCCCCATATTTCTACAGGCGATTTATTAAGAACAGCTACGGAACAAAATGAGTTGGGCGATATAGTAAAAAAAGCAATGGAAACAGGAACATTAGTAGATGATGAAATAGTTTTAAAATTGTTAGAAACAAGAATTTTAAAAAATGATTGTCAAAATGGTTATATTTTAGATGGCTTTCCTAGAAATATCAAACAAGCTGAAAGTTATCTAAAATTATTAAATAAGTTAAATCGTCCTTTGGGTGATGTTATTTATTTAGATGCTAGTAAAGAAACAACAATGAAAAGAATTGTTGGTCGTTTATCTTGTCCAACTTGTGGAGCTGTATACAATGACCAAATTGAAGAAAATAAACCTAAAAGATTTGGTACTTGTGATATATGTAATGGTTCTTTACGAAAAAGAGAAGATGACAATTTAGAAACTTTTAATAAAAGGTATAAAACTTTTATGGAAGAAACTTATCCATTAGTTGATTTTTTTAAAGCCAAAGGATGTTTGTTCATTGTTGGAAGTGGGATAAGCAAAGAAAGAACATTTAATGAAATTGAAAAAATTATTAATCGAGGTTAAAAAATGATTAAAACAAACGAAGAAATAGAATTATTAAAGATAGCTGGTAAAATTGTTGGTGATACTCATAATTATTTAAAAAATTTTATTAAACCAGGTATTACCACCAAACAGTTAGACAAACTTGCTTATGATTTTATTGTAAATCAAGGAGCGGAACCTTCATTTTTAAATTATGATGGCTTTCCTGCTTCAATTTGTACATCGATTAATGAAGAAGTAGTTCATGGAATACCAAGCAATCGAGTTTTACAAGATGGTGATATTATTTCTATTGATATTGGTGCTTGTTATAAAGGTTATCATGGAGATTCGGCTTGGAGTTATCCCGTTGGAACTATTTCAAAAGAAAAACAATATTTATTAGAACATACGTTAAAAGCTTTATTTGAAGGATTAAAAATGGTTAAGCCTGGTAATAAAATTGGTGATATCGGATATATGATTGAAAAATATGCTTTAAATCATAAATTAGGTGTTGTTAAAGAATTGGTAGGTCATGGTGTTGGTTCGCATTTACATGAATCACCTGATGTGCCTAATTATGGCAATAAAAATACTGGTATGGTTTTAAGAAAAGGTATGGTTATTGCTATTGAGCCAATGCTTAATTTAGGTAGTTCTGATATATGTATTTTAGATGATGATTGGACTATTGTCACTTGTGATGATATGCCATCAGCCCATTTTGAGCATACTGTTTTAATTACGAAAGATGGGTATGAAATCTTAACGAAGAGGTGATAAAATGGCTAATAATGATGTTATAGAAGTTGAGGGTAAAGTAATTGATGTTTTACCACGTAACGAATATAGGATTGAATTAGAAAACAAACATACTGTAATTGCTCGCGTTTCTGGTAAAATCCGAATGAATAAGATTCGCATTTTAACAGGTGATACAGTTGTTGTTGAACTTTCACCATATGATTTAACACGCGGGCGCATTACTTACCGAAAATAGTAGGAGGGAATATTATGAAAGTAAGACCATCAGTCAAAAAAATGTGTGATAAATGTAAGATAATTAGACGTAAGGGAAAAGTATATGTAATATGCTCTAACCCTAAACATAAACAAAGACAAGGTTAATAGGAGGTGTTTATATGGCACGTATTAAAGGTGTAGATATACC
>CALVVV010000069.1 GCA_944363995.1 uncultured Bacilli bacterium | reverse complement strand
AGTATTCTATTTTTAAATAGGACATTTTAACTTGTAAACTGATTGAATAAAGCGGACATTTTAACTTAAAAGTCACAAAATAAGCTGAAATTACTTTACTTATTTATAAAACTAATATATAATACTTAATGGTGATTAAAAATGCAAAAAGAAGAAGAAATTATTATTGAAATTATTGATAATTTACGCCCATTTTTAATTAATGATGGTGGGGATGTTCAATTTCTTAAATACGAAAATAATATTGTTTACATTAAAATGAGCGGTGCATGTGCTAACTGTCATATGCTTGATTTAACAATAAAAGAAGGAATCGAAGCTGCCATTAAAAGTGAAGTACCTAGTGTTAAAAAGGTTGTAAATGTTAATTAATGTTTTCTAACCATTCAATATAAATTTGATTATTTTTAAAATGATAGTATACTTTTTTTAATATTCTTTCATAACTATCAATTTTATTAATAATCTTTTTTATTTCCTCTTCTTTTATTTCAGAATTAATTATTTTTTCGTATATATCAAAATAATATGTGGGAAAAAGCATTCTAGCTAAAAAAAGTTTGCTTTCATTCATATCTAACCGATTGTAATTTAAAAACATTTCTAACTCCTTTTCAATATCAATATTATTGAAAAAACAATATTTAAAATATTCACAAACATCACGTATTCTGACATCAACTATCATATTTAGTGGATTATACAAATCAAAAGAATAATTACTAATTCTTCGGTGGCATAATCCTAAAGGAACATTTTTTCTATCAACCTCATTTGCTAAAATAATGGCATTTTCAGCGAGACCAACATAATAATTAAAACTCTCTCTAATAATTGAATATTTTTTCCCAATTTGACTTATTTGATATTCAAAATAATCAATCTTATTGCTCCACAATAAATACCAATCATCTAACTTCAAACTAGAAAAATCTAACAATAAATTAACATTATTAATTTCTATTATGTCATTTATTGATATTATTTTATTTTCATATAATTGCAATAAGATATAATTATTATTATTTATTTTAGTAACTATTTTATTTTCTTTATTTAGAATAATTTTATGAATAGGTAAAATTTTAGTTAAATAATCATTTAATTTATAAATATTTTCTAAATTATCAACACTTTCCCATTTTAATAAAATATAATTATTATTATCAACACTAAAATAATAATTATTATTTTTTTGGTGAATAACTTTTACAGATAAACTATAATAATAATTTATGTTATTTTTCAAGATATTCACCTCATTTAATTTTATGTATTAAATAAAAGAAATAGTAATTATTCTACTATTTCTTTTATTTTTTCTATTATTTCTTTATATTTATCAATTTGTTCCTCCAATGAATTAATTTCAATTTCTAACTCTTTATTTTTATCTAATTGTTCTTTATATAATTCTTCATAATTAACTTTATTTGTCATATCATTATTTTCATCATCATGATTATCAGAATAAATATTTGTTTTAATTTTTTTGTTTTCTGATAACAAATTGACTAAATTACCTTGAAGTTTAAAAACCCTTGTATCTTGCAAAGTAATATCAGTTAAATTATCTTCATTTAAATCAGTTATCATTAATTCATTACCATCACGATTATTTCGTACAATTTCTTTAATTATTCCCGTAATCGATTTCCATTCATCACTATCACTAATTATACATGCTTTATTTCCAATTATTTTCGAAGCATATAATTTTGTATATCCAGATTCATCAATTTCATTTAAAGAATAGATTAAGTATTCAGTATCATTATTAGCGAAATATCTAATTACTTCCACATCAGTAAATTCATCAGTTAAGTTTTTAATCTTTCTTGACAAATTAACCATCTCCAATCTACAATTAAATAATACCACACAAAAAATAAAAAAACAAGAATTATTTTTTATAAAGTGTCAAACAAAAAGACATTAAACTTTGTTATGTCTTTTTATTCCGTGACATTTAATATCCATCATTGTCTTAGAAATTGCATCTTCTATTTCTGGTAAAGCTTCTTTTTGAATATTAGAAAGTGTTACAACTTCCTTAACAGTGTCTATACAAATTTTGCCCCACAATAACCCCATCATTAAAGTTAAATCATTATACATATCAGATGTAATTGAAATAAACAAATAACCAAAAAGCAATCTTTTTTGGGCTACAATAATTCTTTTGTCTGTTACAACAACGATAAATGTTCTAAATATTTCATAAGAATGATGATTTTTTTGACAAGCAAAAACGTATTTTGCTGTTTCATCAGAATTAATATGCATTTGTGCAATCTTACTATGTTGTTTAATACGCCAAGCAATAGTCTTTGGATATTTATGTTTAAATGCTAATGCTTGCTCATAAATATTCATTCTATAACCTCATTTTCTTGCAAAAATTCAACATATTCATCTTCAGTAGCTAATTGTTCAATCATATCTACAATTTTACCATTTTGAACAATCATTGTAATAGGAGTACCCCATTCTTCTTCTTCAAAATATTCTAAACTTCCTAAGAATTTTTCACGTTCTTCATCATCCAATTTAGCAAAGTCTATATAATTTATATCCACATCGTTTTCACTAGCAACATCATTTAATATTATTTTAGCTTGAACGCAATAACCACAAGTTGTTTGTCCAACAACAATTACTTCTTTTTCTTTGCTGTCCAATAATTTTTCATAAGTCTCATAATCAACATAATTTAAATCTAATTTTGCTTTTTCATCAATTAAATCATTTTTTTGTAAAAAGTCAAAAATAACATTATAATCATCATATTGCTCTTGAGTATCTATTATTTTACCATTCGCTACAATAGCAAGATATGGTGTGGCAATTGAAGTTAAATTTAAATCATTTATTATTTTTCTTACATAACTACTAGATGTTTCGTTAATATCAATATATAAATAATCAAAATCATAACGTTTTGCCATATCTTGTATACTTGGATTTAACAAGCTACAATAACCACAAGTCGATGAACCTAAATAAATTAATTGGTTTTCTTCAGAATTAAATTCTGCTGTGAATTGTTCATATAAAGCTTTTGAATCTTGATTACCAGCATAAACAAAGCAAATACTTCCTAAAATAATTAATATAACAGCTCCTAACACTATTAACATTTTTTTACTTTCACTCATAAATTAATACCTACTTTCTATATATGAAACAACATCTGTTTCGCTACTTATTATAACATTTATTAAATAGAATTGCAAATTAAATAAATTAATTTTTGAAGTAATTGCAGACTTTCTTAAATATGCTTTTGTCTAACAATATATTATTTTTTTATTTGGATTTCATAATCTATATAATTTCCAAAAAAAGGTGTTCTTTTATTAACTCTTTCATTTATTTTTACAAAACCAACACTTTCATAATTTTTTTGTGCAGAATAAGTAAATTCATTTGTTGTTACAATTATTTTTTTCACATCATATTTTTTTATTCTTTTAATTGCTTCATTTAATTGTAATTTACCATAACCATTTCCCTTATATTTTGTTAAAATACAGTTATGACCAATTTCTACATAATTAGGTTTATTTCTCGGATTCCATGATATATGACCAATAGGAATGCCATCCAAGACGGTAACAAAACAATATTTATCTCCAATATTTTTTAAATTTTGGTAAAAAAAATCATCATATTCTCTCCACATAGTATCCCATACCTTTTTACAATTGTTGTTAAACGAATATGCATCCACTAATTGATTATACAAAGTCCCTTTCGGAAATTCGCTTATTTTTTTAAATTCTATCATACATACTCCTTAATATTATGTTATTTTTGCTAATTATTGTAGCAAAATAATAACATTTTTTTAATAATTTATTAATAGTTTCCTTTTGACACATAATTATATTCATTAAAAAAATAATTAAATTTATTTTTTTATATAATTTCTATCTATTTTATTTAGCACAGATAATACAACATTTTTTATATTATATATAGTTAATGAATTTTATATTTATTTAAACATGTTATATATGAATTTATTAAATCTTCATCCATTAAATTTTTGGGGATTTCATCTAATTTAAAAAACTGCAATTTTTTCGTTTCCGAATCACCTTTCATAGTTTTAATATCTTGCATTAAAACATCGGTTAGATATAACGATGTATTGTTATATACTATATCACCATTTGGATAACAATTTTTCCTGGTTTTACCAGATAGAGTATCAATTAATTTAAGATTATTGTAGTCAATCTTTATTCCTGTTTCTTCGTAAGCTTCTCTTATTGCTGTCATTTTTAAATCTTCCCCTAGCTCTTGGCAACCACCAGGTAATCCCCACTTATTTCTATCAGTTCTTTCTTGTAATAATATTTCACCATTTTCATTTCTTATGATAATAGCTGATCCAGTTTGAATAAATGGAATATGATTAATCCTTTCGTCTAAGGCCATCCTAAATAAAACTGGATACCCACCATAATTTGCACTCAATTTAAGTAATTCTTCTTCCTTTAGATTTTTAATCAAATTTACAAATTCTTCATGCGAATATTCTCTCATATTTTTGTAATTAGTCATTAATCTCATCTCCATAGTTAATTATATCATTTATTAATTTAATTAACAATTTTAAAAATAGATTTTTATAGACAATCGAAAAATGTAATCATGCAAGATTGCCGTTAATGAAACTGATTGTATAACAAACGGTAAGAAACGCACATATAAACACTTTATTATCTTTAAATCTATTCAAGATAATTTCTATTTCTTCATTAGTATAAATGTGATTTATATCGTTTTTTTTAATTCAAATGATAATATTCTAATTATTTCGGCTGGATTATTTTTAATAAATTCAAAATAATACGTTGCATATCTTAAAAAATCTTTAATTACTTCATGATAATTTCTTAATGTCTCTTTCTTATTGGATTTTTGCTACAATTTTAATAATGATCGATTAAGAATATATGGTGTTATTTTTGATAATTTATAATTACCTAATTTTTTTTATTACTAAAAGATTCTCTATACCTTTTTTCCGTAGCATATTTATAATTTACTTCAAAATATTATTTCATCCAATAATCTAAATAATCAGAATAAAACATTCATTAACTTTTTCTTCATTTATAAATTTATTATAGTTTTTTTCTGTTATATATGCTTCATTTTTAGTCTTAAAACCCGATTTAGTAATTTGTTTTCCATTTACTTTTCACGTTTCAAATCTATATTCGTATAAGTTATTTCTCTTTCTTACAAAAATCATTATATCATTAATTGTAGAAAAAAGGATGTCCACATTATAAATGTTGTCTACATCCTTATTTTTCTTGGTTTTATCAATATCTTGTGGGCAAGTTATAAAAGACGAACCAATTATTAATTTTATAAGATTTAACTTTTTCCTTATTTTATGCTACTTTCCACAACATTGTTTATACTTTTTCCCTGAGCCACATGAAAATCCCAAGGTGGTATTTTCAGTATTATAAGTATTTCTAGAATTACCGTTATTTCCTTATTTTATGGACATCGAGGAACAAGTATTATCATTATTATTAGTACTATAATCAACATATATTATTCAATAAATGTGGTCAAAATGTGGTCAAATCTATCAAACGATATAT
>CALVVV010000068.1 GCA_944363995.1 uncultured Bacilli bacterium | reverse complement strand
AATTACCATTTCCAAAACAAAAAATTCAAAAGAAAAAAGCTGTATGAAATTATTTCATTTCATGACAGCCCCTTTTTTAGTCTGTTAAGCTTGGTCTATAATAATGTGGATATAAAATAAGAATATATAAAGCATATAAATTTAGATTATATCCAAATAAAATACAACAAGAATTAATAAATAAAACTTTAGGCAGTACTAGATTTGTTTATAATAAAAAGCTATATGAAAAAGAAATAGCATATAAAGAAAATAAAACAACTAAACAAAAATTTGACTGTATAAAAGAATTATCACATCTAAAATAAATATATTCTTGGCTAATGGAAGTAGATGTTATGGTATTAAGAATAACAATATTTGATTTAAAAAAATCATTTTAAAATTTGTTAAATTACAAGTAATTAAATTATTAAAATTTACAATTTTTTTACATGCTAAATTTACTTTTCTTATTATCTATGCTATACTTTATATTAGTGATGGATATGGACCTAAGAGATGTAAAAGAATTTATAAAGGATTTTATTAAAATAGCCATTTTGGTTATAATAGTTTTCTTTGTCTATTTTTTTATAGTTGGTATGCAACAAGTCGTAGGTTCAAGTATGAATAATACTTTAGTCAATGAAGATTTTGTTATAGTAGACAAAATCAGTTATAAAATAGGTTCAATAAAACGTTTTGATATAATATCATTTTATTATGATGAGACTAAATATTTAATTAAAAGAGTGATTGGTTTACCTGGAGAACATATTGCTTATAAAGATAATCAATTATATGTTAATGGTGAATTAGTTTCTGATAAAAGAGATTTTGTTACTGAAGATTTCGATTTAAAAGAAATAGGTTATGATGTTATTCCAAATGGTTATTATTTTGTATTGGGTGATAATCGTGAAGATAGTTTAGATAGTAGGGACATTGGACTAGTCAAAGAGGAAGAAATTATTGGTAAAGCTATTATTAGAATATGGCCATTAAACAAATTTAAAATAATTAATTAAGGAGGATGTATGGCTTATATTAAATTTAAAGAATTAACAAAATATTTTGATTTTAAAGTGGAAACAGAACCCAAAGATTTACCTTGGTATGCTTTAGAATACATATATGATGATGAAAATATTATTTTAGGTTATAAAAATAGTAAAGATTATGTTGTTTTTACAACTAAAAGAATGTATTTGTTTGATCGTGATGTTGCTGGAATTTATTATAAAAAAATTCATGTAATTCCTTATCATTCAATATCAAGTGGGGCTATTAATTTTAAACCTGGGAAAGCAGATTTATTATTTTCGATGGATAGTGGTTATCAAATTCATATTAAATTTATTAATATGAATCATGATAAAAAGGAAAATTTAAAAAAAATATATAAAGTTATTTTTAGCGAATAGTAAAATTCGTCTTTTTTTATTTAATTTTTAAAATTTTATGTTATAATTTTAAAAATTTGTCACATTTTTTTACTTAAAATTGCATTTTTATATGAAAATACTTGATTTTTTTAAATTTTATGTTATTATATAAGTACATTTAGGCGATTTTCTCGCTTAATTGAATATTCATATTATGGGAGGGGAAATATATGGATAAGAAAAAAATTATTATCGTTGTAATTATTTTCTTACTTTTAGGTACTATGGTCTTTTCATTCGCCAACCCTAGAACCGATGAAGGAAAATTAGACGGTGATGATTCATCTTTAATCGATGATAAACCAGATGATGAAAAAGATGATGAACAACAAGATGATGAACAAGATGAACAACAAGATGATGAACAAGATGAACAACAAGATGATCAACAAGACGAACAACAGGATAACCAACAAGGTAATCAACAAGACGATATGCCTGTATCAGGAAATGTAAACATTGATTATTTAGCTTTAGCAAAGCAAGCTGTTGCCAAAGCTGAAACATCTTTCTTGGTAGTTGACATTGAAAGTGCAAAAGAGGCAATCAACAAAGTTACTGACAAGGACGCAAAAGAAGAGTTATTAGATAGAGTTAATAATGTTTCTAATATCTTAGATTTTGAAAAATTATTGAAAGAGTTAGAAAATAAAACAAATAATTCTACTAATAAAAATGAATTAAATGCGGCAAGAACATACAATATTGATAATGATTTAGCTAATAAATTAAAAAATCTAGTTGATGTAAATAATAACAAAGTAACTTTACAAACTAGATATGATAATGTTTTAGTTAAATTAAATGATACTAGTATTCAAGAAATATCTGGTATCAATGATGGCGAATTTACAAATAAAGTAGTTAATATAACAATTGCTGATAATTCTAGTTTTACAGCTAAATTAAATGGTGAAAATTATATTAGCGGAACAGATATTAGGGCTGAAGGAAATTATACTTTAACTGTAACAGATAGTTCATTTAATGATGCTACTATTAACTTTACTATTGATACTACAATACCAACATTCAATTATACAAATGGTAAAATTGTTAAAGAAGGGACTTTAGTTTTTGATGATGCAAATTTTGATTACATTAAATTATACAATCATATAACTAAAGAAACTGAAATTATTTATGCAAATGAATTTGTTTTTAATGGAAACATTAGTGTTGATAATTTAAGATATGATATTACTGGATGTGATAAAGCAGGAAATTGTACTTCAACATTTAATTTGTATCATGATACTGATAAACCAGAGGTTTCAGGTACAGCTAAAATAGGTAGTAAAGAAGTTGAATTTAAAAATGGTGGAACTTATAAAGAAGTTACATTAAATATTACTGATGGTAGTTTAAAAGAAGTTATTCTTCTTAATAATGATGAAGTTCTTAAAACTTTTAAAGATAATTTTAATTCAAGTATAAAAATGGAATTTGAACATACTTCTAAAGAAGATGGAAATTATAAAATAAAAGCTATTGATAGAGCCGGTAATTTTGAAATTATTGAATTTACAATTGATAATCAAAAACCAATTGTTAAGGGAATTAAAGATGGTGGATACTATCAATCAGTTGTGATTACTGTTGATGATACAAGTGAATTAGGTAGTATGCATTTTAAAAGAAATGGTGAAAAATATAATTACGAATTAGGTGAAGAATTAAAAGAAGAAGGTAATTATAGCTTTTATATTACTGATGTGGCAGGCAATAAATCAGAAGTAATTAATTTTGTTATTGATAATAATCCAGCTGATTATAATGCAGTAAACTTTAATGTAGTAGGTGGCTATAATGATGGAAATTATTATTATGCTACTTTTGGTGATGTAATTTATGCTCACATTAGAACTAACGAAATATTAAAAGAAAATCCAACATTTACTTTAACTATTGGAAACGAAAAAATAGTTTTAGATGGTGATAAAGTAAATTTCAAAGATGAAGAAAAAGAAGAATATACTTATTTATATAGTATAAAATACGAATTACCAGAAGAAGAAAAATTTAAAAATTTACAAAATGTAGAAGTTAAACTAGAAATTAGTAATGTAGTAGATAAAGCAGGTAATGTTACTTTAGATAAAAAAACACAACAAGAAGTAATAAATATAACTAATAGTAATAAAGTATTTATTGATACTACAGCACCTGAAAAGAGCGATTTAGTAATTTTAGGTGGAAACTACAACAAAGAAGATAAAACACATTATGCTAATGAAGATACAAATATCTATGTTTACGCTATTTTCAATGAAAAATTAGGTACTGTTCCAACTGTTAAAATAGATGGTAAAGAATATGTGATGGATACATTATTTGAAAATAATGGTACATATAGATATTACTCTAAAGATATTAAAGGTGCAGATCTTGATGAAGGATTAGTTGAATTTGCAGTTTATGGCTATAAAGATGCTGTAGGAAACGAAGGTAGAGAACTAAGTAATATAGATATTACAGAACCTTCACAAAGTAAAGTAATTGTTGATAAAAATGATCCTATTGTAGTTATTAATGGCGAAAGAGATGTTTTTGTTGAATATGGTTCAGAATATACTGAATTAGGTGCAACAATGACAGATAATGTTGATCCAACTATTACAAATTTACAACCAACCAAAATTATTTTACAAGATTTAGAAGGAAATTTTATAAAAGATGTAACTACTACTGGCGTTAATCCAAATGTTATTGGAAGATATATAGTATATTATGATTATGAAGATAAAGCAGGAAATTCATCAAAAATTAATGGTTTAACCCCATTTGAAGCGCAAAGAATAGTTACTGTAAAAGATACTACACCACCAAAAACAAAAGCAGCTAATATAAAAATAGCAGATGAAATTAATGAAAAAACACTGTATTATGCTAAAAATGGTGATGTTATAAGTGTTTATGTAAGATTTGATGAACAATTAAAACACAAACCAACTTTTAAGTTAATCAATAATGGAAGAGAATATGTTTTCGATGAAAGTGATGTCACTATAAAAAGTTTCGAAAATGGAGAATATCAATACTCAGTAGATTATGAAATTACTGAAGGTAATGGTATGACTGATGGTGAAATCACTATGCATGTTTCTAATATTGAAGATTTATATGGAAACGAAGTAGATGATATAGTTGAACCATCTAATAAGCATATTGTATATCTAGATAATACATTACAATACAAAACTTTAGGTATTGGTAAAAATGGTAATCCAGATACTGTTTCTCAATATGTAAAAAATGGTGATTCTATTAGAGTATTGGTATACTTTGATGAAGAATTAGCAGTTTTACCAAAAGTAAAAATAAAAGGTGTAGAATATGATACACATTTCGCACAAGATAGTTCTAATCCAGAAATAGGTAATTATGCATATCATTTAGATTTAGATATTACTGAAGACTTAGGATTAGAAGAAGGACCAATTACTTTTGAAGTATATGGTTATGAAGATAAAGCTGGAAATACAGTTTCAGAACCTTTAACAAATGCTGATATTACTTATACTAATAGACTTAGTGCAGTTTATTATGATAAAACTGGTGCTAAAACAAAACATTTATATATTTTAGCTCGTGATGATGCTAGTTACAGATTATCAATTAGTGATGGTGAATATTTAAGAGTTGAAGCTAATTTTAATGAAGAATTATCTAAAAAGCCAATTTTGACAGTTGGTAGCCAATCAATCGAATTTGATAGATGCAATTTTAATTCTGATGAAACAAGATATGTTTGTGTTGCTGATATCAAAATTGATAATTCAATTGCTAGATTAGTTGAAGGAGAAAATATTCCTTTCACTGTTACTAATATTTATGATTTAGCTGGAAATCCTTCTGAATTTAATAATGATGATGTTACTGATTATTATCGTGATGATGAATTAGTTTACAGCAATGTTAAATTTGAGAATCCATTTGTTAGTATGAGTTTTCATAATAGTACTAATTATAAATTAAATGAAGAAAATAACAATACTGATTTGTCTGTTACAGAAGCAAAAGTAGGAGATACAGTTAGAGTATTTGTTCGTTTTAATCAAGATATCGATATTGAAAACTTCAAACCAATAATTGTTATTGGTGGTGTTGCTAAAGAATTAAATTTGTCTAATATTTATAATGACGGTACTAAAGATTATGGAGCAGATATAACAATTACTAAAGAAATGAATTTAAAACTTAATGAAGAAATTCCATTTGTTATTAAAAATATCGTTTTAAAAAATGGTAATAATTTACCAAACTTAAATCAAGATGATATTACTAGTACAAATCTAAGTGGAGTTATATACATTGGAGAATAAGACATTAATTTGTCTTTTTTCTTTGTATTTATGTTGAACTTTTAGTTATGTGGAACTTTTAAAAAGAAGCCTATTGAATAAAGGCCTCTATTATAAAA
>CALVVV010000067.1 GCA_944363995.1 uncultured Bacilli bacterium | reverse complement strand
ATGCGCGGCCTCTTCTATCATGGCAATACTACCTTCTAAAGCTTTTTCTTGACTATTTTTTATTGAGTTTTGAACAATTGGAAAAGTTATTAATGCAATTACCGCTAATACTATTAATACTCCTAATAATTCTATTAAAGTAAAACCCAATGTTGTCAATTTAAGACTTTTTCCATTATTTTTCAATAATTTATTCATATATTCACCCTATCTTTTTTCTATAAATATTTCTTATTTTTGTTTATAAGATACTCTTATTATTATTTTTCATAAATTCATACCATTTTATTCATATAAACGTTATTGTTATTTTATTATATTAGATACTTTCCACAATATTATTTTCACTTATATTAATATTTTAACTTATGTTAATATATAAGTCAATTATTTATGATTATCTATAAAATTTGTAAAATAAAAAAAACAAATAATAAAAGCTATCAATTATCTGTATTTTTATCATTTGTTTTTTAAACATTTTTTATTATTTCTTTATTTCATCTATTCCTACACTTCTTTTATGTTTGATAGGTTCCCATGTTAAATCTTTTTTAAATAAACATATAAAATTTATTGGAATCCAAGTTAACATAAACAAAGTAAATAATAAAATTCCTGACATTATTTCTTTTACACTTTTTTTATTATAAATTACTACAAAAATATTAACAATAATATTAGCTAAATAAGATATCAAGAAAAATAATAATCCATATGAATACATATAAGCAAATACATCATATAATTCAACGCCAAAAATTCTAAAAACAATTAAAATAATTGTTAAAAAAGTCGCTAGTATTTGCATATATGGTGCCATAAATGATAACAGCATATCTAAACAAGGTAAAAAACTCGTTTTCAAATAAGTTCTTCCTAATCTTTTACTATAATGTCTAAAACATTGAATATTTCCCATTGACCATCTTTTTCTTTGTTTCCAAGAAGCTTTAAATTCTGTTGGTTGTTCATCATAAGTAACTGCATCTTCGACAAAAACAATTTTAATTCCATTTAATGCACATTGTGCCGTAAATTCAACATCTTCTGTTAATGTTATTGTATTAAAACCAAATTCATCTATTATTTCTTTTTTTACCATAAAACCAGTTCCATTAATACTTGATGATCCGCCCATTTGCATTCTGGCTTTACTAAAAAAGAAATTTTGAATCCAATAAAAAATTGAATAACTACCACTTATCCAGTTATCACTAGGATTTTTACTATCTCTAAACCCCTGCGCAACTTTATAGCCATCACATAATGCATCATTCATTCTAGTTAAAAATTCGGGATGAACAACATTATCAGCATCAAAAATAATGTAAGCATCAATATCTTTACGCTTAGATAATTTATTAAATGTAAATTTTAAAACTTCACCTTTTGATTTTGTAGGAACAGTACATTCTATTATCTCAGCCCCAGCTTCTTTTG
The DNA here is from genome assembly GCA_944363995.1 of uncultured Bacilli bacterium. Classification (GTDB taxonomy): domain Bacteria; phylum Bacillota_I; class Bacilli_A; order RF39; family UBA660; genus Faecisoma. Next base: position 4,409 of record CALVVV010000067.1, on the reverse strand, counting down.
CTACTTTTTGAGTTTCATCAGTGCAATTATTAGGAATTACATAAATATTATATAATTCCTTAGGATAATCCTGTTGCAATAAACTTTTAACTAAATGACCAATAACGCCTTCTTCATTTCGTGAGGCAATTAAAATTGCAAATTTATGCTTCGCTTGGTGTTTTTTGATAATCTTTTTATGAATATTTTTAAACCCAAAAAAACCCGTTATTAAAAAATATAAACCATAAGTCAAAGAAAATATAAATAAAATGTAATATATTGCTTGTATCACTAAAATTCACTCCTAAATTCAATTTACAATATAATTATATCACATTTTATTAAAATAACAAAACTATAAAAATTTTTTTAATTTTTCAATTGTTTTTTGTTGAAATTCTAAAAATTCTTCAGCTTGTTTTAAATTTTTTTTATCTATTGTTTTATTATATTTACTTATCTTTTTTTCCATTTCAATAGTTCCCATTGTTAGTCCTTTAATCAACATATCAGCAATTCGAGCGTCACTATTATCGATAATAATATCTTTTTTAATTCCAATATTAGATCCAATTTTGGCAATTATGCTACTACCTTTAGCATTGATTTTTTCTTTTTTTAATTGTTTTTTTAAATCCTTATAATATTTTTCATAATTCTTGAAAATATCTTCAATTACTTTAATTATTTTATTATCTTTACCATCTAATTCCTTTAACAATATATTTAAAGAATAAATAGCCATCTCAGCATCTTGATACATATATTCCAATAATTCATTATTTTCATTCATTTTATCATCTCCTACTTTATCTTGTACTAAAATTTTTATTTATATACAAAAAAGAATTAGTTTTCTTCTAATTCTTCGTCTGTTAAAATAGCTAAATCATCTAATTCTTCGTCAGCATCTAAATCATCATCTTCAACTGCTGTATCAATATCATCTTCATATTCATTATCATCATTTTCTTCTAATTCTTCGTCAATCTCATCTATTTCTTCATCTAAATCTTCATCTTCATCTAAAATGATATCTACTGGGGTTTTTTCTCTTAAATCCCATTCATTGTTTTCAAGGAAAACAAATCTTTTATCAGTTGTTAAAGAAGTATAATATTCTCCTATTTTATTAGTATAATCTTCTTCACTATAATCTAATAAATCACATATTTTGTGAAATATTTCGGGAGTCGTAAAAGTTTTATTTTCTTCTTTTAAAATTAATTCTGTCAAATCAGTATAAGATAATATTTCCAATTCTTCTAATTTCATGTTTTTTAGCAATGTAATTACCTCCTTGATATAACTCATCTGTTCCATTTTAACACATTTTTAAAATGTGTCAATACTATTTTTATAATATGTTTAACATTGAATAAAATATACTAAAAAATTATATTTCCACTTTAAAAATAACATTTTGATTAGTTGTTAAAATTTTATACTTAATTATAATAACTTTTTTTTCAACAATAACATAATCAGTTAATATTTTTAATTCAATATTTTCTTTTTCTTTTTTTAAAAAAACTAATCCACAGGTTTCCTTATTAGGAATAAATTCTAGTTTTAATAAATAATCAGCATTTTCACGAATAATTTTTAAATTATCTGTAAAAATCAAAGATGTTTTAAATTCTTTCTCTAAGTATTCAATTTTCTTAGCTAATTTTAAAGCTTTATAATTTTCTTCACTTATTTCATTATTACTTTTAATGATAACTTTTATATCTATTTTGCTCATATGCATCTCTTTTCCTTGACATTATATCACAAAACTATTTAAATTTCACTTATAATTTTATTATTTATAGAAATAATAATAAAGGTGAGATTATGAAAAAAGAAAAATTAAAAAAAATGGGAATAAAAATTACTAAAATAACCGCTATAATAATACTAATTGTTCTCGTCTTTATAAGTAGTATTTATTTATATGCATGGATAAGTCCTAAACTAACCATTAATAGCGCTAAAAGTTATTATTTTTATGATAAAGATGATAACTTGATAACTGGAACTGATGAATGGATTACATACGACAAATTAGATGAAGATATTGTTAACGCAACTATCGCTATTGAAGATAGACATTTTTTTGAACATTTTGGATTTGATTTTTTAAGAATTGCTAAAGCTATGTATAACAATATAAAAAGTGGTAGTCGAAATGAAGGTGCTTCCACTATAACTCAACAATATGCAAAAAATATGTATTTAGATTTTGCTAAAACTTGGGAAAGAAAAATTAATGAAGCATGGTTAACTATTAGATTAGAAACACATTATTCTAAGGAGGAAATATTAGAAGGCTATTTAAATACAATTAATTATGGAGGTATATTTGGTATTGAAAATGCTAGTAAATATTATTTTGGTAAAAGTTCCACTGATTTATCAATAGCGGAATCTGCTCTTTTAGCTGGTATTCCCAATCGTCCTAGTGCCTACTCTCCATTTATTGACTTTGATGCTGCTAAACAAAGACAATTAACAGTTTTAAAAGCAATGCAAAGAGATGGCTTTATTACAGAAGAAGAGCTTAATAATGCTTATAATGAACAATTAAAATTTGATAATAAAGAAGATAATAACAAACTAAATTCTGTAATGTATTTCCAAGATGCAGTAATTGAAGAATTAAAATCAATTTCTTCAATTCCAAAGTCTTTGATTGAAACTGGCGGATTAAAAATATATACAACTTTAGATTTTAAAGCACAAGAAGCAATTGAAAGTTCAATTAAAGATAATATAACTAATGATATACAAACAGCAGCAATTGTTATGGATCCAAATACTGGTGCAGTATTAGGATTAGCTGGTGGTGTTGATTATAGCAAAAGCCAGTATAATCGAGCCTTATCAAATAATCGAAGTGTTGGTTCAACTATCAAACCTTTTCTATATTATGCAGCTTTAGAAAATAATTTTACCGCTTCTACTACTTTCACAAGTGAAAAAACTACTTTTGTTTTTGCAGAAGATGAAACGTATAGTCCTACTAATTATGGTGACCAATATCCTAACCAAGAAATTTCAATGGCAGCAGCCATTGCTTATTCTGATAATATTTATGCCGTTAAAACTCATTTATTTCTAGGCAGTGAAACCTTAGTTGACACAATGAAAAGAGTTGGCATCACTACCCAATTAGATAGTATTCCTTCTCTTGCTTTAGGTAGTCAACCAATTAGTTTACTAGAAATGACTAATGCTTATGCAACTTTAGCTAATGAAGGATATCGAGTTAAACCCTTTTTTATTAAACGAGTTGAAGACATTAATGGTAATATATTATACGAACATAAAAACAATAAAGAAAATGTTTTAAATAAAAGTATTAGTTATATTTTAAGCGAGCTACTTGCTAATACTTCTAATAGCAATTTTATTGGTTATACTTATCCCACTTCATATGTAATTGCAAATAAATTAAGCAAAAAATATGCTATTAAAACTGGGACTACCGAATATGATCATTTAGTTTTTGGTTACAACAAAGATGTTGTTGTCGGAGTTTGGTGTGGCTATGATGATAATCGTGAATTAGAATATGGTGACTCAACAATCAATAAAAATATGTGGGCAGATATAATTGAGAAATATTTAATTGACAAAGAAAATAATTGGTATGAACAACCAAAAAATGTTGTTGGAGTATTAGTTGATCCAATAACTGGTAAACTAGCAACCGAACAGACAAAAAAAAGTGTTATTCAATATTATCTAAAAGGTACCGAACCATCAAACAACTATAGTTTGGATGATACTATTCCAACAATAAAATATGAAGAGTAAATGTCAAATTTTGAATTTGTTACAAATTTCTCCACACTTTTTCTTTTTTAATGATATAATTATATTGTAGATATAATAAGAAAAGGAGATAAACATTATGAATGAAAATAATTTATCAAATAATCAACAAAACAGTAGCAATAATATTACACCTAATACTTCTTTAAATAGTAATCTAAATAAAGATGTTAATGTTGCTAGTCAACAACCTAATACTTCTTTAAATAGTAATCTAAATAGAGATGGTATTACTACTCAACAACCTAATACTTCTTTAAATAGTAATTTAAACAAAGATGGTATTACTAGTCAACAACCTAGTACTTCTTTAAATAATAATTTAAATAAAGATGTTAATGTTGCTAGTCAACAACCTAATACTTCTTTAAATAGTAATCTAAATAAAGATGTTAATGTTGCTAGTCAACAACCTAATACTTCTTTAAATAGTAATTTAAATAAAGATGGTATTACTACTCAACAACCTAATACTTCTTTAAATAATAATTTAAATAAAGATGTTAATATTGCTAGTCAACAACCTAGTACTTCTTTAAATAGTAATTTAAATAAAGATGGTATTACTACTCAACAACCTAATACTTCTTTAAATAATAATTTAA
>CALVVV010000066.1 GCA_944363995.1 uncultured Bacilli bacterium | reverse complement strand
ATTGAAACTGCTGGAAGTATTAATATTTTATTTAGTGATAAAACGGGAACAATAACTAAAGGTAATTTGGAAGTAACACAATTTTTAAATAGTGATTTAAAAAAATATGATAGTATTGATAAAATAGAAAATAATTTAAAAGAAATAGTCTTAATATCTTTAGTGTATAATAATGCTAGTTATTATGATAATAAAATAATAGGTGGTAATATTACTGATCGAGCTATATTAAAGTTTACTAATATTAAAGAAAAAAATAAATATCAAATAATTGATAGCGTTCCATTTGATAGTAAAAATAAATATTCTTCTACCACTATTAAATATAACAACGAAAATATTTATTTAATAAAAGGAGCACCCGAAGTTATTTTAAAAAAATGTGAATTTTATTTTGATGTTGAAGGAAATAAGAAACTTTTAAGAAAAAAATTAATTATTGAAAATAATTTAAAAAAATTAACTAAAGAAGGAAATCGCATAATTGCTTTTGCTTCTTCTAAACAAAATAGTAAAGAATTAACTTTAGTTGGATTTGTATTAATTAAAGATGAAATTAGAAAAGAAGCGTATGAAGGAATTGATTTAGTTAAACAAGCATCGATTCAAACAGTTATGGTAACTGGTGATAATAAATTAACAGCTTTAGCTATTGCTCGTGAAGTAGGGTTATATAAAGATGGCGATTTAATTTTAACTAGTGATGAAATGAAAAATATGTCTGATGAAGAATTAAAAAAGGTATTACCAAAATTAAGAGTTGTTGCTAGAGCTATTCCACAAGATAAAAGTAGGCTAGTAAGAATTAGTCAAGAATTAGATTTAGTTGTTGGTATGACTGGTGATGGGGTAAATGATGCTCCTGCTTTAAAAAGAGCGGATGTTGGTTTTGCTTTTGGGTCAGGAACGGAAGTGGCTAAAGAAGCCAGTGAAATCGTTATTTTAGATAATAATTTTTTATCTATTACTAAAGCAATTTTATTTGGTAGAACCATATTTAAAAGTATTAGAAAATTTATTATATTTCAATTAACTGTCAATATATGTGCTGTAAGTTTATCTATTATTGGACCATTTATTGGCGTTGATACACCAGTTACTGTTATTCAAATGTTGTGGATTAATATGGTTATGGATACATTAGCTGCATTAGCATTTTCTTTTGAAGCACCATTAAAAGAATATATGAGTGAATTACCGAAAAAAAGAGATGAAAATATAATTAATGAATATATGAAACACGAAATATTTTTTACCGGAATTTATTCGACAATATTATGCATATTATTTTTAAAGTTGCCAATTTTCCATCATCTATTTAGAAGTGGTGACCAATATATTTTAACGGCTTTCTTTGGATTATTTATATTTGTAAGTATTTTTAATAGTTTTAATGCTAGAACCCATAGATTAAATTTATTAGCTAATATATTAAAAAACAAAATGTTTATTTTTATAATTAGTTTTATCTTTATTGTTCAAGTTTTGTTAATTTATTTTGGTGGTGAATTGTTTAGAACATATGGTTTAACATTTTTTGAATTTCAAATTATGTTTTGGTTAAGTTTTACCGTTGTTCCAGTTGATTTTTTAAGGAAATATTATTTAAGAAAAAAAGGGATTATCGGGGGAGTATAATTTGACATATTAATAGGATTGTGTTATTATAAATAGCACTTAAGGGGGAATTAATATGTATTTAGGTGTTGTAAGAAATAGTCATTTTAAAATTGAGAAAGTTAAAAAATATTACAATGATTGCAATGATTATCCAAGTGCTACTGATTCAGTTGGATATGTAAATATTGATTTATGTAATCAAAATGGCAAATTAATAAATATTTTTACTAGCACTAGAGAAGTTTTATATCAAGGAGACTTGGTAGCATTAGATTATGTAAATGGTAGATGGATTGTTAAAGAAGCAATTAATGGTGTTGGATTTAATAGAAAAAAACTTGCTATTTTTGAAATAATGCAATTAGAAAAATTGATTAAAGCAGAAGAAATAAAATTGAGAGCTGAAAAAAAAGAATATGATGAAAGTCATCATATAAAAAATGATTTGTTTTCTGAAATTGTATGGAGAGAAGGTATAATTGAAGAATTAATCAAAAGATTTAACGCATCTTTTAATGACATTAATATAAAAATTGAATATATAAAAATAATGAAGGATACAGTTTTTAGGCAACAAGTTGAATTCATGGAAAAAATAATTTCTAGCTTGAGAGTAAATGAAATAAATCTATTCTTTTGGTTAATGTATGCAAATTCAATATTACATTTATTAAATAATAATATTGACAAAGAATTATTAATTAGAGCAATTGAATTATTATTAAATGTAAAAATTGCTAATAATGAAACAAATGAATTAAAATTACAACTAGAACAACAATTAAAAGAGAAATTGAATGAATTAAAAGGAAAACAAAAAAAATTAGTATAGGTAATCTATACTTTTTTTTAACAAATATGTTATAATTTAATTAATTAGTTAAATTAGAAGGGAGGTTTTAGATTGAACGATAAAAATCAAGATGTTTTTTTTTATGAAGATGAATCAAATAATTTTAATGTTGAAGTTTTGGTTAAAAATGAAGATGTATGGTTAAATTCAGAATCCATTTCTAATTTGTTTAAAGTTGGTAGACCGGCTATTACTAAACACATTAATAATATATATAATGATGGTGAACTAGAAGAAAATAGCACATGTTCCATTTTGGAACATATGGGTAATAATGGTAAACAAAAATATAAAATTAAGTATTATAATCTTGACATGATTATATCTTTAGGATTTAGGATAAATTCCAAAATTGCAATTAAATTTAGAACTTGGGCTAACAAATTGTTAAAAAATTATATAATTAAAGGATATAATTTAAATGAAAATAGATTTATTGGAGCAAGTAAAAATGATTTAGAATATTTTAATGAATTGCTTGAAAAAATAAAATTAATAAGAACAAGTGAAAGACTATTTTATCAAAAAATTACTGATATATTTGCTGAATGTTCTATTGATTATGTCAAAGATAGTGAACTCGTTAATAATTTTTATAAAACAATTCAAAATAAATTTCATTATGCTATAACGTATCAAACTGCAGCATAAATTATATATAATAGAGTAGATTCAAATAAAGAATATATGGGATTAACGAATTGGAAAAATTCTCCTAATGGTAAAATATTAAAAAGCGATGTAGGTGTTGCTAAAAATTATTTAAATAAGAAAGAATTATATGATTTGAATGATTTAGTTAATTTATACTTGGACATTGCTGAAAATAGAGCAAAACGGCATATACCTATGAAAACGGAAGATTGGGTTAAGTCTGTTGAAGAAACTTTTAAAATAAATTTTTATGATAATTTAACTAATAAAGGTAGTGTTAGTCATACTGATGCAATTAAAAAAGCCGAAGATGAATATGAAAAATATAAAATTATTCAAGATAAAAAATATATATCAGATTTTGATAAATTATTGATAGAAACAAATAAAATTAAGAAAGGTGATGTTAATGAGTAAATATATTTGTCCAATTTGTGGATATGTTTATGATGAAGAAAAAGAAGGAGTAAAATTTGAAAATTTACCAGATGATTGGAAATGTCCATTATGTGGTGCTCCTAAAAGTTTATTTAAAGCAGAAGCTGTAGAAGTTATAATTGCAGAAGAGGAAGAAGAATTAAGAGAAATGAATTATGGCGAAGTTAGTGCTTTATGTAGTAGTTTAGCAAGTAGTTGTGAAAAACAATATTTAACTGAAGAAGCAAATTTATTTAAAAAATTAGCTGATTATTATAATAGTAAAACTAAATTAGAAGGCAATTTTGAAGATTTAATTAATAAAATAAATAAAGATTTAGATTTAAATTATAAAAAAGCAAGAGAAATAGCTACTGAAAAAAAAGATAGAGGAGCGCTTCGCGTTATTACTTGGGGTGAAAAAGTTACGATGATTTTAAAATCATTAATTAATGAAGACATTCCAACTGATAAAAAAATATTTGTTTGTGAAGTTTGTGGTTTTGTTTATATCGGAAATGAAAAACCTGAAATATGTCCAGTATGTAAAGTACCTAATTTTAAATTAGTGGAGGTAGTAAAATGAGTGAATTAAGAGCAGTTCGTAATTTAAGAATTTGTAGTAAAGATTGTTTATGTTTATTTGTATGTCCGACTGGTGCTACTGATACAGAAACAGGACAAATTGATTTTGAAAAATGTATTGGTTGTGGTGCTTGTAGTAAAGCTTGTCCATCTGGAGCTATTTCAATGGTACCTTATAAATATCCAAAACAACAAGAAAAAGATAGCGAAGTAATTGAAAGATTAAAAAAAATAACAAGTAGTAAAGTAGAACAAGAACAAATTGCTAAATATGTTTATAAAAATGGTTCTGATAAGGAAAAAGTATTAGCTAAAATTATAATGAAATCTAATAGATTAATTACGGAAGATTTATATCGTGAAGCAGGATATATGTTACCACAAAGTGATAATACGAAAAAATTTTTAGAAGAATTATTAGAAAAAGATAAAACTAATAAAGAAGATATTGAGAGATTATTAAAGTTATTAGGCTTTAAGTAAAATTATTGATAATTAATTTTTAATATAAATCATAGATATTTTTATCTTTTTTTGCTATAATTAATTATAGCTTAAGGAGGTAATAAAATGGAATTTACAATAAATAAATTTTCTGGACCATTAGATTTATTACTTCATTTAATAAAACAAACAGACATTGATATATATGACATAGAAATTGAACAAATTGCTAATCAATATTTAGAATATATACAAAAGATGAAAAATTTAAATCTTAATGTCGCTAGTTCATATTTAGTTATGGCAGCAGAGCTAATTGAAATAAAAGCAATGATGTTATTACCGAAACCAGAAATAGCCGATGATGATTATGAAGAAGATCCCAAAGAAAAGTTAATTCAAAGGCTAATTGAATATCAAAATTATAAAAATTTAACTTCAAAGTTTCATGAATTAGAACTACAACGACAACAGTATTATACAAAGAAAGCTTCTGAAATAGATGAATATGAAATTAATCAAAACTTGCCTTCAAATATTGGATTAGATAAATTAATAGAAGCTTTCGAACATTTCTTGAATCGTCAAGAAAAAAATAGACCATTAAATACAAAAATAATGACAAAAGAGTATTCTATTACCAAGCGTAGTAATGAAATTAGAAAGTTAATTAAAGAAAAACGAAAAATTAATTTTTTTGATTTATTTGAAATTAAAAATAAAAGCTATATTGTTGTTACTTTTTTATCAATTTTATCTTTAGCTAAAAATCATGAATTAAAAATTGAACAAGAAAATAATTTTGAAAATATTATATTAAGTGAGGTTTAAAATGAATCATGTATCAATTTTAGAAAGTTTATTATTTGTTGTTGGTGATGAAGGTTTAACAATAAATGAAATAAAAGAAATTTTAAATATTGAAGATAATGAAATAAAAGAAATTATTGAACAATTGAGTAATAGTTATAATGAAAATGCAAGAGGTATTACATTAACAATTTTAGGTAATCGTTTAAAATTAATAACTAAGAAAGAAAATAAAAATTATATTCAGAAGTTATCTGTTTTAGATAAAAACGATACATTGACTGATGCAGCACTAGAAACATTAGCTATTATTGCTTATAATCAACCCATAACGCGGATTATGGTTGATGAGATAAGAGGGGTAAGTAGTTCATATTTGATAAGAAAATTAATTTGCAAAAATTTAATATCAGAAATAGGAAGAAGTGAAGCTGCTGGAAGGCCTGTTTTATATGCAACAACATCATTATTTTTAGATTATTTTGGTTTAAAATCAATTTCTGATTTGCCAAATATTGAAATATCTAGTGATGACAGTGTTAAAGATATATATAAATCAAAATATCAAGAAGAAAGTATTTAAAAAAATAAAATTATATGATATAATTTTATTAATTGCTTGTGTGGCGGAACTGGTAGACGCGCACGACTCAAAATCGTGTGGCTTATGTCATGTGGGTTCGAT
>CALVVV010000065.1 GCA_944363995.1 uncultured Bacilli bacterium | reverse complement strand
ATGTCAACGCCATCAGAATGTTCAACCGAAGGATTTAGTCAAACTGCATGTGGCTTTGTAGTAGAATTTGTTGATATTATTACTGAACATGCTATGAATTCAAGTAATACTAATTTAGGAGGATGGCCAGCTAGTGAAATGTATAATTTTGTAAATAACGATATATATAATACCTTACCAAGTGATTTAAAAAATGTTATAATTAATACATATTCAGTTTCAGGTCATGGAAGTGAAGAATCTTCTAATTTTACATCAACTGATAAATTATATTTACTATCAACAAAAGAAGTATGGGGAGATGAGAGTAGTATTCAAACAAGAGCACTTGAACCATCGGATACTATTTCTGACACTGGTATTGATTATACAAGACAATTAGATTATTATAAAAATAACGGAGTAACTACAGATCCCTATTCTGGTGCAGTAAAAACATACCAAGGAAGTGCAAATTATTGGTGGTTGCGCGCGGCTGGCTCTAGCTATAGTAGTGCTTTCTACTATGTGGGTACTTCAGGTGATTGGGGTAACAATTTTGCTCGTTACTCATACGGTGTAGCCCCAGCTTTTAGAATCGGATAATTAAAGATTTTTATTAATCTAGTATGTAAAAACATGCTAGATTTTTGTTTAAACATTTACAATTTTAAGATTAATTATTGTATCTAATATTTAGTTTTAGTATAATTATGATAGTGGGGTGATTACAGTGAAAGCATTAATAACAGGTGCATCTAGCGGATTAGGGGCTGATTTTGCTAGAATTCTTAGTGAAAAAGGTTATGACTTAATTTTAGTTGCTAGAAGAAAAAAAAGAATGGAAAATTTAGCTAAGGAATTAAAAACAAATGTCGAAATAATTGAGTTAGATATATCTAGTACATATAATTGTATGAATTTATATGATAAAGTAAAAAAAGAAAAAATAGATATATTAATTAATAATGCTGGTTTTGGATTATTTGGAAAATTTGATGAAACAAAATTGGATAATGAATTAGATATGATTGATTTAAATATAAAAGCAGTTCATACTTTGACAAAATTATTTTTAAAAGATTTTAAAAAAAGAAATTATGGATATATATTAAATGTAGCTTCTGCAGCTGCTTTTTTACCAGGTCCTTTAATGAGTTGTTATTATGCGACTAAAGCTTATATCTTACATTTAACTTTAGCAATTAATGAAGAATTAAAGCATGATAATAGTGATGTTTATATTGGAGCTTTATGTCCTGGGCCAGTTGATACAGAATTTAATAAAATAGCTAAAGTAAAATTTACAGTTAAAAGCTTAAGTAGTGAATATGTAACAAAATATGCTTTAACAAAAATGTTTAAGAAAAAAAAGATAATTATTCCTGGTAATACAACAAAATTTGCTATTACTTTTTCTAAATTATTACCAATGAAATTAAAATTAATCATTAGTTATCATTTGCAAAAATCAAAAAAGCAAAAATAGATTAGTTTATTTGAAAAAAGTTAAATTTTATATTATAATAATTGGCAGTGGTGAATTATATGATAAACATAAAAAATCTTGAATTTAAATATCATAACAAATTAATTTTTAATAATATAACACTTAACTTTGAAAAGGGGAAAATCACATCTTTAATTGGACCAAATGGTTGTGGTAAATCTACTTTAGTTAAAATATTAGTTGGTTTATATCGATATAATGGCAGTATTATAATAGATGAAATTCCTCTTTTAAAAGATAATATTAAAGAAATACGAAAAAAATTAGGTGTAGTATTTACTAATCCTGATAATCAATTCGTGGCTGAAACGGTAATGGATGATATTGCTTTTACTTTAGAAAATATGAATTATCCCAAAATAACGATTAGAAAAAAGATCGAAGAGATTACTAAATATTTGGGTATATATGATATTTTAGAGTATAATCCACATGATTTAAATAGTAACCAAAAACAATTAGTAAATTTAGCTAGTGCTTTAGTTCATGAACCTAAAATATTAATTTTAGATGAAGCTTTAACAATGTTAGATCCATATGACAAAGAAAGAATAATGATAATTTTAAAAGAATTAAATGAAAAAGGATTAACTATTATTAATATCAGTCATGATATAGAAGATACTTTAATAAGTGATAAGATATATGTTATGAATGATGGTAAAATAATTTTAGAAGGAACAAAAGAAGAAGTATATAAAGAAGAAAATATACTTCATAGTTTAGGTTTTGATTTACCATTTATGGTTGAACTATCAAATAGATTAAAATTTTATGATTTAATAGATAATACTGTATATGATATGGAAGAATTGGTGGATATATTATGGAAGTAAAATTTAATAATGTTTATTATGTATATAATGAAAAAACACCGCTTTCTAAAATGGTTTTAGGAAATATTAATACTATTTTTAAAGAAGAAAAGATTACTGGTATTATTGGTAAAAGTGGCAGTGGGAAAACGACGTTAATTCAATTAATTAATGCATTAATTATTCCTACTAAAGGTAATGTTGTAGTAGGAAAAAGAATAATAAGTAAAACAAAAAAAATAAAAGATATCAATAATTTGCGCTATCAAATTGGCTTAGTTTTTCAAATGCCTGAGGAACAGTTTTTTTGTCAAACAGTAAAAGAAGAAATTGAATTTGGAATGAAATATTTTAAAAAATCAGTAAAAAATATTGAAAAACATATATCTGATGCTTTGTTAATGGTCGAGTTAAATGATAGCTATTTGAATAGAAATCCATTTACATTAAGTAGTGGGGAAATGCGTAAGGTAGCAATTGCTTCTGTATTAGCTTTCAATCCTAAAATAATAATATTAGATGAACCAACGATTGGTTTAGATAACAAAAGTAAAAACAACTTGATTAAAATAATTAAATTGCTGAAAAATAGATATAAAAAAACTGTAATTATTGTTAGTAATGATACGGATTTTTTATTACAAGTTGTCGACCATGTTATTTTACTTGATAAAGGTCGCATTATTTATGAAGGAAATAAATATGATGTTTTCAAACAAGATTTAGAAAAATATAAAATAAAACGACCTAAAATAATTGAATTTGAACAATTAGTTTTACAAAAGAAAAATATAAAAATTGGTTATCGTGATGACATCAATGATTTGATGAAGGATGTGTATCGCTATGTTAAATAAGGTGATGATTGGTAGATATTATCCAATTAATTCTTTAGTTCACAAAATGAATCCATTAGCTAAAATAATATGTGTTTTATTATTTATAATTATGACATTTTTGACTTTTAATATTAGATTTAATATTTTATTATTTATATTATTAATTTTAATGTTATTTAATACTAAAATACCGTTGAATATTTATTTAAAAACTATTTTAAGTATTAAATGGTTAATCTTATTTATATTAATTGTTAACATCATATTTAGGTCAGAATTACAAATAACTATTATTACCATTTTGAGGTTAATATATGTTGTATTATATACATCAATTTTAACTTTAACAACACCACCTACGGAAATAACTTATGGGTTAGAAAAAATATTTTTACCATTGAGATTAATCGGTATTCCTGTTAATAAAATGGCTTTATCTATTAGTTTAGCTTTAAGATTTATTCCAACGATAATTGACCAAGGAAACAAAATTATTAAATCTCAAGCTAGTCGTGGAATTGATTATTATAATTCAAATTTTCATGGGAAATTATTGGCTATAAAATCATTAATAATTCCTATGTTCGTGTTGAGTTTTAAAAAAGCTGATGAATTAGCTGATTCAATGGAAGTTAGATTGTATAATATTAATAAAAAAAGAACAAATTTTCGGCAAAATAAATGGCAGTTTTATGATACTTTTATTGTATTAATGCATATAGGATTATTTATATTAATTATGAAGGAAGTTGTATTATGAGATATTTAATTACATTTAGTTATGATGGCTCAAAATTTAAAGGTTATCAAAAGCAACCTAGATTAAAAACTGTTCAAGGAGAAATAGAAAAGGCTTTAAAAGAATTAAGTGGTAAAGAAATTTCGATATCTGGATCTGGAAGAACTGATGCATGTGTTCATGCTTTAAATCAAAAAGCTCATTTTGATTTAGATATGAACATTACTTGCGATAAATTACAAAAAGCTTTAAATGGCTTATTAGGTGGCTATATTTATATTAAAAAAGTCGAAGAAGTGGCTGAAGATTTTCATGCCCGTTTTAAAGTTTCGGCTAAAGAATATATTTATAAAATAAATATGGGCGAATATAGTCCAATTGAAAAAGATTATATTTATCAATACAATAAAAAATTAGATTTAGTGGAAATGGAAAGAGCTTTAAAATATTTAGAAGGAACACACGATTTTAAATCATTTTCGAAAGCTGATGAAGAAAAGGAAGATTTTACAAGAACAATTATTCAAACTAATTTGATTAGAAATGTCAAAGATGTTAATAGATTTATTATTTCTTTTTTAGGAACTGGCTTTTTAAGATATCAAGTTAGAAATATGGTTGGTTTATTAATTGAAATAGGCGAAGGTAAAAGAAAAAGTGAAGATGTTTTAGATATAATAGAAGCAAAAGATAGAAGAAAAGCGGGTATTACGGCTCCACCTGAAGGATTATATTTAAAGGATGTATTTTATAGATAAAAAAAATATGTAGGTAATTATATGTTGACATTCGAACTATTGTTTGATATAATGAGTTTGCGATGATATTGTATAAAATTTATTTTAAATATAAAAATATATATAAAGGAATTAGCAAATGATAGAGTTGGAAAAATTAATTAATTTTATTATAGAAAAATATGATGAAATCAACTTGGAATGGGAAAAAAATGAAAATTATAATCAATTAAATATGAAAAAAATACAAGTTGCTGATGTGTATATCGATAAAGAAAAATTAAATTATATATTTAATTATCGTAATTTTATTAATGATAAATTCTCATATATATTTAACAAATTACAACAAATAGGATTTTTAGGTAATGTAACAAGTAGAGTAAAAGCTTTAAATTCAATTCAATATAAAATAGAAAATTACAAATTAAATCACGAAAATGGAAAAATTCCACTTAAAAAATGTTTAAATGATTTGTTAGGATTCAGAATAGTTTTATTAAATGATATTGATTATAATAGTGTGAAAAATTATATAAAAGATACTTTTCCTAGTTTAAAATGTATCAAATCGACTAAAAAAGAATATGATGCAGTACATATATATTTTGGAAATGAAAATAATAAAAAATTTCAATGGGAATTACAGCTATGGAATAAAAGTAAAGAAAAAACAAATTTAAAATCACACGCGGAATATAAACAAGACTATACTAAATGGGAAAGCAGAAATAATAAAGGAGGTGTTTAGTTATGATTAAACATTATATAATAATTGCTAGTGCATATTCTATTGGGAAAAGAATAGCTTTAGATTATTATTCTGAAGACATATTATCGATGGAAATTATTCAAAAAGATATTGATTATATAATGGATAAATGTGGCAAAGATGTGCCTATATCAAGTCATTTCGTTCAAGTCGAAGAAAAAGGATGGGATGCGGTAAGAAAAAAGGATAAATTTTTTGATGGTGTAAAATTAGTTGCAACAAAAGAAGAATTTGTTAAATTAATTTTAGCCGATCAAAAACTATTAGGTATTGATATTGCAAAATATATCTTAACTAAAAAACCTTGTACACATTTAAAATTAGAAAAATTAGTTTATATGTGTTATGCTGATTATTTGTGCAAAGAAGATGCAAAATTATTTGATGATACTATATATGCTTATCGGTTAGGTCCAGTAATTAAGACTGTTTATGAAAAATATAAGAAAAAACGTACTCTATTATCAAAAGAACCAGCAGTTGAAGATGATAAAATAATGTACGATAGACAAGAAGAAAAAATGCCAATTAAAAGTCGTATTTTAGCTTCTAAAGATGGCTTAAAAAAAATTATAAGTATTGACCAAACATTAGACAAATTTGGTGATTATACCGCAACACAATTAGTTGATATTACTCATAAAAAAACTAGCCCTTGGTATAAAGTTGGATGTGGTGAAATAAAGGATCAAATAATATCTGATGAAATGATAAAAAAATATCACAAATATGAAAAAATGTAGTAAAAAA
>CALVVV010000064.1 GCA_944363995.1 uncultured Bacilli bacterium | reverse complement strand
TATAAACTTTCTTATTAGATACTTTATATGTTATTTTATTTTTGAAATTGTTGGATATTATAAATTTAAAATTAACAGTTAGAAAACAAAACTTATACCAAAATTGAAACTCCAACTAGAAAAGAAATAAAGATGTATGATTATAGTGCTGTAAAGGAACTAATAACAAATGCTTTAGTTCATAATGATTGGTGTAATGGATATTCTCCAAAGTTTGAAATATTCAGTAATAAATTAGTTATTTCATCTAATGGTGGAATTCAAGAAGGAATATCACAAGAAGAATTTTTAGAAGGCTTTTCTAATCCTAGAAATCCCGAATTGATGAGAATTTTTAGAGATTTAAATTTTGTTGAGCAACTTGGCACAGGAATACAAAGAGTTTTAAAAACATATAATAAAAATATATTTGAATTTTTTCCTAACCATATACGTGTGACAGTACCATTTAATAGAAATGAGTTTAAAGAAAATTTAGATCCTTTAACTAATATCATGACGCAAAATCTTAATAATCTTCAAAAGACTATTATAAAACTTATTATGGATAAGCCTAATATTACACAAGAAGAACTAGCAAGATTATTAGATGTAAATAAAAGAACAATAATAAGAAATTTTAAAGTTTTACTTGATGAAAAATATATAGAAAGAGTTGGAGCAAACAAGAATGGATATTGGAAAATAAATAATTTATAAAGAATATGAATTTACTAAAAATGTTATGATAAATAATTCTTTTTTTGTTGTTTATGTGATTGTGTATATTAGGGTGTTGTTAAAATAACACCAGCCCATGATCCTAACGATTTTGAAGTAGGAAATAGACATAATTTAGATAGAATTATCATTATGAATAAAGATGCTACAATGAATGAAAATGCGATTGGATATATAGGATTAGATCGGTTTGAATGTAGAAAAAAATTAGTAGAAGATTTAAAAGAAAAAGATTTATTAATTAAAATAGAAAAAATGATGCATTCAGTAGGACATTCTGAACGAACTGATGTGATGATTGAACTTTATTTATCTAAACAATGGTTTGTTAAAATGCGCCCTTTAGCTGATAGAGTGTTAGAAAATCAAAAAAATAAAGATACTAAAGTTAATTTTGTTCCAACTAGATTTGAAAAAATTATGAATCATTGGATGGAAATAACTTATGATTGGTGTATTTCAAGGCAACTTTGGTGGGGACATCAAATACCTGCATATTATAAAGGTGATGAAGTATATGTAGGATATGTTGCCCCTAGTGATGAATGGATGCAAGATCAAGATGTATTAGACACTTGGTTTTCATCAGCTTTATGGCCGTTTAGTACTTTAGGTTGGCCGAATAATGATATATCAAGATATTATCCTAATAACTGTTTAGTAACAGGATATGATATTATTCCGTTTTGGGTTAATCGTATGACTTTTCAAGGATTACATTTTACTAACCAAAGACCATTTAAAGATTGTTTAATTCATGGCTTAATTAGAGATAAACAAGGTAGAAAAATGAGTAAATCTTTAGGTAATGGTGTCGATCCTATGGATGTTATTAATGAATATGTCTGTGATGCTTTAATATTCTATTTATCAACATCTACCGCTAATGGTACTGATTTAAGATATGATGAAGATAAAGTTAAATCAACTTGGAACTTTATTAATAAATTATGGAATGCTTCAAGATTTGTTTTAATAAATATAGAAGATTTTAATTATAGTTTAGATAATTTATCAGTAAGTGACAAATGGATTTTAAATAAGATGAATAATTTAATTAATAAAGTAACAAAATATATGGATAAGTATGAATTTAATACAGTTGGATTATTATTATATAGTTTTATTTGGGATGATTTCTGTGATTGGTATATTGAGTTATCAAAAGCTTCGATGAATGATACAACAAAAACAGTTCTATTAATAGTTTTAACTAATATATTAAAATTATTACATCCATTTATGCCTTTTGTAACCGAAGAAATATATCTAAAATTGCCAATTCATGATGAATCTATTATGATTAGTGATTATCCAAAATATGATAAAAAATTTAAATTTGATAGTAATTTAGATTTATTAATTGAACTAATTAAAAAAATAAGAAAAGTTAAATTAGATAATAATATAGGTAAAGATTATTTAATTATAAGTAATAATAAATTAATTTTAGAAAATAAAAATTTATTAAGTAAAATACTTAAAAACGAAAATATTTTAATTAATTATAATGGTAATTATAATAAAATAGATATTAACTTTGATAATGATATTGTTTCAATTTATTACGATGGAAGTTTAACAGAAGAAGAAAAACAATTATTAATTAAAGAAAAAGAAGGATTGATTAATTCCATTGCAAGAAGAAAAAAATTATTATCTAATCAAGGATATATTAATAAAGCACCAAAAGAAATAGTTGAAAATGAAAAAAGTAATTTAATTAAAGACGAAAAAGATTTAGATTTAATAATTGAAAAATTAAAATAAACACATATTTTACTTAATTTTATCCAAACTAAAGATAAAAGGTGGTGAAATAGATGAAAAAAGGTTTTACCTTGATCGAATTATTAGCTGTAATTATCATTTTAGCAATTGTAGCTTTAATTGCAACTCCAATTATATTAGATGTAGTAGAAGATGCAAGAAAAAGTGCAGCAGCGTCAGAAGCAAATATGATTGTAAGTGGTATTAATACTTTTTGTGCAACTGCTGAAATGAAAGCACAAATTGATAATAGTTATACTGACATTTGTGCTGATGGTGTAACAAGTGCTGAAGTTCCAACAATGGTTAATTTAGGTAATGCAACAATATCAGGAGATCCAACTTTTACTGATGGAAGAGTAACTGCGATTACTGTCATAAGTAATGGCTATAAAGTTGTTATGACAGGAGGAACTTGGGCTGATCCAACAAAGTCAGAATAGCATTTTGACTTTTTTCATTTAATTTACACAATTAATTGACTTAGAGAAAAAAAAAAGGTATAATTTAAATAGTTAGAAAAGTAAGGTGGTGAGATTAATGAAAAAAGGTTTTACTTTGATCGAATTATTAGCAGTAATTATCATTTTAGCAATCGTAGCTTTAATCGCAACACCTATTATTTTGGATGTTGTAGAAGATGCTCGTAAGAGTGCTGCTAAATCAGAAACTAGTATGATTTTAAGTGGTATTCAAAGTTATTGTGCAACTGAAGATATGAAAGTTCAAATGAATACTTTAGAAGGACAACCTAAATGTTCTGGTAAATCTACAATTACTAAAGCAGATGTAGCAACAATGGTAAATTTAGGAAATGCTGATGTAACTGATGTAACTGTGTCAGATGGAAAATATTCTTTCTCTGTACTTTCAAATGGTTATAAATATGTTGTTTCAGGTAGTGTAATTCCAGAGTCTGGAACAAAAACTACTGCACTTCAATAGTAATAACAAAATTGCTTCACAATTTGTGAAGCTTTTTTCATACAAAGGAGTTATTCATGAAAAAACAATTATTATCATTTTTTATTCCATTTTTATGTTTGATTTTTTTATTTTTTATTAATGATTTTATTTTCGGTGAAAATTCTATTTTATATAGTGATTCTCAATATCAATATTATCAATCGTTTATATATCTCAAACAATTATTAAACAATGGCTCATTTTATTCATTTCAAATTGGTTTTGGAACACCTATGATAGCGACAATTGCTTATTATTTAGCATCTATTTCTAATTTATTAATAAAATTTTTTGAAAATATTGAACTATTTTTAATTATAACTGTATTACTAAAAATAAGTTTATGTGGCTTAACCATGTATAATTATTTAAAATATAATTATAAAAGCAATTACATAATTATATTTTCAACAGCTTATGCCTTATCATTTTATATTTTAGCTAATTATTTTCAATTTATGTGGTTGGATGCATATTTTTTAAGTCCTTTATTATTATTAGGAATTGACAAAATAATTAAAGAAAAAAAGTGTTTGTTGTATGGTATTACTTTATTTTTAATCATTTTATC
This sequence comes from uncultured Bacilli bacterium, assembly GCA_944363995.1. Lineage (GTDB taxonomy): Bacteria > Bacillota_I > Bacilli_A > RF39 > UBA660 > Faecisoma. The sequence continues at coordinate 2,189 of CALVVV010000064.1, read as the reverse complement.
AAACTATTATATGGGATATATGTGTTGTTTATTTGCCGTTCTTTATTTTATATATAAATACTTTTTAAATGAAAATAAAAATAAAGTAATTATTAAAAAGTTTATAACAATATCAATTTTATTTGGCTTGATGACTATGTTTATTCATATTCCTAATTTATTAGAAATTATTAAAATAGAAAGAAATAGTGGTAAAGATTATTTATTCAATACTGATGTTATTGGAATCTTATCTAAACTATTTATTGGCTCAAATGTTGAATATGGTATTTTAAATTATCATCACCCTTATTTATACATAGGAATATTTAATATAATATTATTGTTATTTTATTTTGTTAATAAAAAAATAGAAAAAAAAGAAAAATTGCTATCATTAATATTTATTTTTATTTTATTTTTAAACGTAATTTTTGTTCCTTTTGATAATTTTTGGCATGCTTTATCTTCGCCAATAGGCTATAATTTCCGATATATATTTTTATTTAATATTTTTATAATAAATATTTGTTTAAAATCATTTATAAACATAAAACATATTGATAAAATTTGGTATTATATAATAATTTTAATATTTTTATTGATAAGCGAATTAGTAATCTTAAGAGATATAATGAATTATATTAATATTTATATTAGTATTTTGTTATTTTTTATATATTTGTTTATATTTAAAAAAAACAATAAAGATATAAAATTATTATTCATAGTTTTGGCAATATCTGAATTACTTTTTAATGGTTATACAATATTTAAAAAATATGAATTTTCAACAAAAACATATCTAAATAATATTTATTTAGAAAAACAAAATATTATAAGTGATATTAATGATAATAATTTCTATCGTTTAGAATTTTTTAATAGATTCGGTTTTAATGACCCATTAACTTATAATTACTATGGTGCGACAGGATGGTATTCAAGTGTATATTTTAATAAAAATTTTTACAATAAAATAGGGTATAATACAAATAATAATATGCTTGGTTATAATAATTATTTAGTGTTAGATAGTTTGTTTAGTATCAAATATGTAGTATCTTTAAATAAATTAAAATTTTATGATTTAATAAGTACAAATAAAATTTCGGCTTATTCAGAATCATTTTATGGAATGGATTATTTAGATAGTTATTTATACCAAAATCCATATAGTTTAAGTTTAGGATATATGGTATCTAGTAAAATAAAAGAAAATATTGAATGTGATAATGTTTTTGAGTGTCAAAATGCAATAATTAATAATATGACCAATACCAATAATGATATATATAATGAACAATTATTAAATGATAGTTTACAATTAAAAAAAGAAGATTTTTATTTATTACCAATAATTGATAATTTTGAAAAGCTAAAAGAATATCAAATTTGTATAAATAATAGTTGTTTTCTTTTTAATGATAATGTTAATAGAAGTTTATTTTTTGAAAATAATTTTGAAAATATTAACATATCAAAAAAAAATATAAAAGATGTTTATTTAGCTTATTTTGACTTTGATGAATTTTTAAATAAATATAACATTTTAAAAAATAATCAGTTAAATATAACTGATTTTAAAGAAAATTATATTAAAGGAAATATTGATGTTACAGATAGTAATACCTTATTTTTAAGTATTCCTTATGATGAAGGTTTTAAAATATTAGTAGACAACAAAGAAGTTGAATATTATAAAATTATTGATAATTTTATTGGCGTAGATTTAGAAAAAGGGCATCATAATATTGAAATAATTTATGAAATAAAAGGCTTTAAATTAGGATTAGCAGTTAGTTTAATATCATTAATAATTTTTATAAAGATTAAAAGATTTTATAATTAAATTTATTATAAATATTTATTTATTGAAAAAAAATCTATTTTTATGTAACTATTCAGACTATGAAAATAAAAAAAATTAAATAAAGTGTCAAAAGTAGTGTCAACGATGCTGCTTTTTTTGTTTAAATATGAGAAAATAATAATAACTTAAGGATAGTGATAGTATGGCAAAAATAAAAACGATGACAGTATCTGTAGATTTTTACAGACAATTCGAAGAATTAAATAATAAGTTAGATATATTGTTTAAAGAAAATAAAAAATTGAAAAAAGAGTTCAAAGAAAAACAAGATGAATTAAAAGCTATTATTTTAGAAAAAGATAAAACTATCCAAAAATTATTAAATGAAATAGATAGA
>CALVVV010000063.1 GCA_944363995.1 uncultured Bacilli bacterium | reverse complement strand
GTATATATGGAAGATGGGAAAATGAAGATACTATATGAAGATAATCATTTATTAGTAGTAGTAAAACCAGTTAATGTTCCTGTTTGTGAAGATGAATCAAAAGATAAAGATTTATTAAGTATGTTAAAACAATACTTAAAAGAAAAATATAATAAGCCTGGGAATGTCTATTTAGGGTTAGTTCATAGATTAGATCGACCTGTAAGTGGCGTAATGGTTTTTGCTAAAACTAGTAAAGCGGCTTCAAGATTAAGTGAACAAATAAGATCGAAACAATTAAAAAAAGAATATCACGCCATTGTTATTGGAAAAGTTGATAAAGGTATTTATAAAGATAATTTGTTAAAAGATAAAAAAACAAATATAACTAAAGTAGATAAAAATGGCAAAGAGTCAATTTTAGAATATGAATTGGTAAAATATGTTGATAATTATTCATTAGTTAAAATTAATTTACAAACAGGTAGATCACACCAAATAAGAGTGCAATTTTCTTATCATAATCATCCGTTAGTAGGAGATAACAAATATAATAAAATAGAAATTAAAAAAATACCTATTTGTTTATTTGCTAATAAATTAACTTTTTACCATCCGATAACTAAAGAAAAATTGGTTTTTGAAGAATTACTACCAAATTATTATCCGTGGAATTTATTTTAGACAAAAAAGTGTCTAATTTTTTAAATATTTACAAAATGACTTTAAATAAAAATTAAATATGGTACAATAGAGGTATTATGAAAAAAGTAGTTATTGGAAGTTTTATATTATTAATCTTACTTTATGTTTTAACGCTTCGTATTGATATCGATTTTTTAACTGAAGATATCAAAGTTTTTAGTGAGCAAGAATTAAGTGTATCAAGTTGTTTAGAAGATATATTTGGTTTTTGTTTGGCTAAATTACCAGTAAACATAAATAGTAATATCGATATTAATAAAATTGGTAATTACGAAGTAGAGTATGAAGCAAATACATTATTTAAACATAAAAAAGTTATAAAAAAAGTTAATGTATTTGATGATGAAGCACCAGTTATTACTGTGGATAAAGATATAATTGAATCCTGTCCAAATAAAGAAGGAATTATTAATTATAAGGCTATTGATAATTATGACAATGATATAACTTATAAAGTACTAAAAGAAATAAAAGATAATAAATATATATTGAAAGTTAGTGATAGTTCACATAATGAAACTATTTTAGAAATACCGATAAATTATCAAGATAAAGAAAAACCTAAGATAAAGTTAAAAGGCTCAAGTATTATGTATCTTGAACTAGGAAAAAATTATAAAGAACCAGGGTATACTGCTACGGATAATTGTTTAGGTAATATTAATGATAGGGTAAAAGTAAGTGGTGAAGTAAATAGTAGTAAAAGCGGCAAATATGTTTTAACTTATAGTGTCAAAGATGATTATAACAATGAAAGTAAAATAACACGAACTATTTATGTTTATAAAAAAAATCCGGATATTCCTGTAGGTAATAAAGTTATTTATTTAACATTTGATGATGGTCCAAGCGGATATACTAATGAATTATTGGATATATTAAAGAAGTATAATGTTAAAGCAACATTCTTTATTACAAGTAATGGCAGTGATAAAGTAATTAAAAGAGCTTATCAAGAAGGACATAGTATTGGTATTCACACATATAGTCATAAATATAATGAAATTTATAAAAGTGAAGATGCTTTCTTTAAAGATATTGATAAAGTTAATAATAGAATTAAAAAAATAACTGGTGAATATAGCCATATATTGAGATTTGCTGGTGGTAGTTCTAATACCGTAAGTAATTTTAATAAAGGAATAATGACAAGGTTATCTAAAGAAGTTGAATTAAGAGGATATAAATATTTTGATTGGAATGTATCGGCTGGTGATACTGCTACTAATGATACAAATAAAATTGTTAATAATGTTATTAAAAATTTAAGAAAAGGTAACAATGTTGTTTTACAGCACGATACCAAATATAATAGTATAAAAGCTGTGGAAAAAATAATACAATATGGTTTAGCTAACAATTATGTTTTTGCTTATTTAAACGAAACTAGTCCAACTGTCCATCATGGAATTAATAATTAGTAGATTTATCTACTTTTTTTCATATATTTAATTAGGTGAAATGTATGAAAAAAATATTTTTCTTAATTTTATTTTTTCTTGTTTTATATACTGTTGGAATTATTAATGCGTTGAATTTGCCGTTGTTAGGTAAAGTAATATATATTGATCCTGGTCATGGGGGAAAAGATCCAGGAGCTGTGGTTAATGATTTATATGAAGCAGATTTAAATTTAGAGATAAGCTTAAAAATTCAAAAAGAATTAGAAAAAAATGGTGCAATAGTTTATTTAACGAGATATGGTGATTATGATTTAGCGGTAAAAAATGCGATTAATAGAAAAAGAAGTGATTTATCACGAAGAGCTAATATAATAAATCGTTCACAAGCTGATATTTATTTATCTATTCACTTAAATTCGGATATATCATTTAAATGGAAGGGCGCACAAGCATTTTATGATACTGTTAACGACAAAAACGAAATAATTGCCAATATTATGCAAGAACAATTTAAAAAAGATTTAAACTCAGATAGACAATACAAACAAATAAGCAATCATTATTTATATAACCGTGTTAATATACCTGGTGTTTTGTTAGAAGTTGGTTTTATTTCGAATATTAATGAGCGTTATTTATTAAAACAAGAAAGTTATCAAAAAAAAATAGCTCTATCGATAAAAGATGGACTTATTATTTTCTTTAATAAAAATAGTAAAAGTTAAAATTATAAATATTTGAAATATGCTATAAGCAATACAAATTTTTTGTATTAATTGATTATCATTTAATTTACAAAAAATTTGTTTTTTTATTGTAAATTAATAAAAAAAATGGTATTATTAATGTAGAGGTGGAGAGTAATGGAAAATAATTATGATTATACTGAGTATAAAGAAGAAAAAAATAGGGTTCCTTGGGCAAGGATACTAATATCATTTTTAATATTAGTAGTTATTGTAGTTATTATTTTGCTGTTGCTAAAATCTTGCGGGAAACCATCATTACGTAATGATTTGATTGAAGCAGCAAAAGAGTATTATGAAATTTATCCAGAAGAACTTCCTGGAGAAGTTGGAGAATGTTTTATTGTGACACTCCGACAATTAGAACAAGCTGGATTAATTAAAGTTAGTAATTATGAAACTTGTGATAAGGATGCAACATACGTCAATGTTTGTTTTTTAGAGAGCAAAACTTATCATTATTCAGCTATTTTGTCATGTGAAGATGAAAAAACTAACTATGGTATTTGGCAAGACGGAACTGAAAGTGATATAAATGAAAATTCTGATATTAGATTTGAATTTTTAGGTGAAGAAAAAAGTACTGGAACTAAATTTTATTATCCTAATGATTTAACAGACATAAGTAAAGTTAAAGAATATTATGCTGCTATTCCAAGTACGGGTTATAGTGGAAAAGATGATGAGCAAATTGGATATAAATGGTATACTGAAAAAAGTGTAAATAACTATTGGAATAATGGAGAATATTCTTCAACTCAACATAGTGGTTATCCAAATAAAGGTGCAAGCACAACAGTCACTAAGTATTCTGATAAAAAACCAAGTGAAGCTAGTTATCGAAAAATTGAAGAAATAACATTATATCGTTATCAAGAATTAGGTAAAAAAATGTATTGGTGTCATGCTGAAGGTGATGAAAATGCAGTCTTAGCAACTTATGAACCATGTAGTGGTGAATATCCAATCAAAATTTTAGAAGTTTATGTCTGCGTTGGTGATAATGATAAAGGAACATTAGAACAAAGAGTATGTAAAGATTTTACTGATTGGAGTTCCAAAAAATGTACTTCTTCTGACACTATTAATTGTGAAAGTAAAAAAAGTTATGAATACACTGATACAATGTGGAAATGGTATCGTAAAGATAATGTTAGAAGTTATTATCCTAGTGGAACTACTAGTGCCAAAGAAGAAAAAACATATTACATAACTTCACCAACTAGTGGTGCAATAAAAGATGAAACAACAAAAGCTACCGTTCATAAATACTATAAATTAGAAGAAGGAACAAATGATGAAAATAGTTTTGAAGAATGGTTAACTGTTACTGATGGTTATGTTGATATGGAAGAAATGATTGAAACATTTAAAGAACTAGGTTATAATGTTAATAATTTAAGTGATATTAATAAATTAGACAAGATAAGATATCAATTTCAAATGCAATATAGAAATTTAGAGGAATAAGGAGGATTTTATGAAAAATGAGCAATTAATACAGAAATTAAAAGAAATGCAAGAAGTTTTACAATATGATAAAGCACTTAAAAATACAGAAGATATTCGTGAAAATGAAGAAAAAAGTATTGCTAAGCAACGCGAAATTTTGGAATATCAAATAAAAGAATTAGAAAATAAATTATCTGATGATAATAATTATGCATCATTTACTTTTTTTCGTAATCAAGCACGAATTTATGATGTTAATGCAAAATTAGAAAAAATAAATAGTGATATTGCCCAAAATGAAGCTGATATTACTGATAATGAACAAAGAATTGATTATATAAATAGCGAAATTGAAGTTTGTAATGCTCTTATGAGTGAAGCTCAAAAAAATCTTGAACAAGCTAGTTATGATTTACGCAGTTTAGGTGAAAATCCAGATCCAGATAAAGAAAAAGAAGTAATGGGACGTTTGACCATTGCGAGATCTGATATATCTTACTTAAAATCTGAATTTTCTATTTTAGATGAACAATTAAAAGATTTAAATGCTACAAAAAAAGATTTATCACAGCAAAAAGAAAATTTAGAAAATAGACAAACAAGATATCAAAAATTACTTGATAATGTTAAGTCAAGAGAAGAAAAAGATTCACAAACAAAAATTGATAAAGTTAAAAAAGATGCTGATCAAAGAAAATTATTACAGTTACAAAGTATAGTTCGTTCATTCAATAACCGTGAAAATTATATTTCTTTTGATTTTCCGATAGAATTAGAAAATTTAATAACAGATTTAGAAGATAATAAAATTGATAATAATGAAGCTTTATCACGTCTTCAAGAATTTAAAAAATTATTACCTGAACCTTTGGCAAATAAAGATTATAGCACATTTGATTCAGAAATAGCTGATATTCGTCAACAACAAGCTGACATTTTAATGGAAAAAGGCGTTTTAGAAAAAAAATTGTCTGATTCTAATAATTATCTTCCTTCTATTTTTGCTGTAGAAGCTATGAATCAAGAAATAATGGATTTGGATCATACTATTGGCCGTTATGGCGCTGAAATAAAAAATTGCGATGCTGGTTTGATGCGTTATGATAATTTGAAAAATAGTCTTAATTCTGATGTAGAAAAAGCTGAGAAAGATAAAGATAATATTAATCAACAATTATTCGATTTACGTTTAAAAGAGGCAATTTTACCAACTGATATTTATGAAGAACAAAAAGATGATATAGCTCAAGAAAAGAAAAGATTAAAAAAAGAATTAGACGATACTGATAAAAGAATAGATCGTTTATTGAAAACGGTTGCTTCTGTTGACTCTTCAATATTAATGGCAAAAAAAGATAGAAAGAATTTAGAAGTTTTAAGAAACAACGATATAAAATTGCTAGAAACAAAAAGGAAAACTTTGGATGAACGAAAAGGTATTAATAAAATGCTTATGGCATCTGATCGTGAACATCTTTCTGCCTTAAATGCTCAATTAACTATGCTAAAAGCAAGAGAAAAATCAATTAGTTATGATTATGAAAATGCTTTAGAAGAAATTATATTTGAATTACAGAAAGCAATGATTGAAAAAAGATTTATTGATGTTTTAAATACAATAAAAACAAATAAAGAAAAGGGTGTTGTTTCAACGATTCCTAATGATGAAAAAGATATTGACTTGCAAGAACCAATTGTTGCACCAATGTCACCAACAGGAGTATCTTTGGAAAATGAAGAAGAACCAATCGTTGCACCAATGTCACCAACAGGAGTACCTTTGAAAAATGAAGAAGAACCAATCGTTGCACCAAATTCGCCAACAGGAGTACCTTTGGAAAATGAAGAAGAACCAATTGTTGCACCAAATTCGCCAACTACTGAAGACTCAACAACTACAAAAGAAGAAGAAAAAGACCCTGTAGATATTGACAATACACCTATTCCAATCTCTTTCTGGAAAAAAGCTAAAGATACATTATTAAATAAATTAAAGGATAAAAATTTTATTAGACGAATTAAAGCTGCTGTTTTAGCTACTTTATCTTCTTTAATGATTGGAATTGGATTGGCACACTTGGGTATTACAAAAGATGTTAATGTTTATGATGACAATGTAATAGAAACACCTGTCGATTTGTCAAAAGATGATATTGAAAAAAACGATGATAAAGTTGATTTTGATATTGATTTTGATGATATAGAGTCAACAATTGATGATAATAACTATTCTGAAACACAAACAGAACCAACACCAGAACCAACACCAGAACCAACACCAGAACCAACACCTAAACCAACACCAGAACCAACACCAGAACCAACACCAGAACCAACACCAGAACCAACACCAGAACCAACACCAGAACCA
>CALVVV010000062.1 GCA_944363995.1 uncultured Bacilli bacterium | reverse complement strand
TTTTATTATTTATACTATAATTATTGGCAGCTGATATTATACTTTTTACTGTTTGATCATATGATTTTTCTCTTGAACTTTCTATGACATTATCAATTACCGGAAATGTTATTAATGATATTACTGCTAGTATTATTAATACACCTATTAATTCGATTAAAGTAAAAGCTTTATTTAGTAAATACCCCCCCCCCCATTTTTGCTATTTGTTAATTTGATCATATTACCTCTCCTATCTATCCTTTAAACTATATAAATACAATATTTTTTGATTTTTTACAATATTAATTTAATCTTTTTTTTCAAAATTTAAGAAACCATATTTTTCATCAAAAAAATTAACTAATTCTTTAATTGCTCCTATAATAGGTGTCGATAAAATCATACCTAAAATTCCAAAGAAATAACCAAAAATCAACAGACCTAAAATTATGGTTACAGGATTTAACTTTGTTGTTTTACTCATTATAAAAGGTTGTAATAAATTTCCTTCAATAGCTTGCACAACTACAATAAAAATTAATACAGCAATTCCAATAGCTGGTGACTGTGTAAGACCAACCAAAACAGCTGGTGCACCACCAATATAAGGTCCAGCATAAGGAATCACATTTGTTATTGCACAAAAAATAGCAAATAATAAAGGAGCCTTCAAACCTATTATAGAAAAACCAATAGTTGTTACAACAAAAATAACACTACAATCAATTAAAGCGCCATTAACAAATCTTTTTAATGGTCTATTAACTGCATTTAAGCATCTTTTTGTTTCCTCACGATACCTTTTAGGAACTAAACTAAATAAAGTATCAGTATTTTTGTCAAAATCTAACAATAAATAAAAACCGATGATTAAACCTATGCCAAATACCCCAATACCTGAAAATAAAGTGGTAATAAAATTAACTAATAGTTCTGGTAAAGAACTAGTTAAATTGGTAGTTATTTCTTCTAATTTGATAAAAATTTCATTTTTTAAAGCAAGGGCATCAAAATTTTCAATATTATTTAAATTGTCAAAAAAGTTATCAAAGAAATTTCTAATACTTATAAATAAATTAGGTAATGTTGTAGTCACAAAATCATTAACTTGTTCAGATAACAAAGGTACTAAAGCAGTTAAAACTAATGTAATTATACCGAGAAATAAAGCATAACTAATAGCGGCACCAAAAACTCTTTTTATGCCTTTTTTATGTAAATATGTTACAAATGGATCAAACAGCCAAGCTATTACTACACCAATAAACAAAGGTGATAAAAGACTTAAAATTGTTAAAATAAATGGTAAAATATGAACTTCTTTAATTAAAACGATTAATAAATAAGTGCCAACAATAACTAATAAAATTAAAAATATTTTTAAAACAGTTAATGATAAAGATACTAAATCATTAACCTTGGTATAATTTAAATTTTTATCTTTTTTAAACATATATTACACGCTTAGCAAATCTTTTTCTTTAATTTCTAGTTTATTGTCAACAATTTTATTATATTTATTTATTAATTCTTGAATTTCTTCTATACCAAATTTGACATCATCTTCTGGTATTTCTAATTTTTTTATATCATTATTCGCATCTTGTCTAATATTTCTTAATGCTATTTTAATTTCTTCTGCTACAGACTTTGCTTGTTTAACATACTCTTTTCTAGTATCTTCAGTTAATGCCGGAATATTTAAAATAATTATTTCACCATTATTATTAGGTGTCAAACCAATATTAGCTTCATAAATACCTTTTTCAATTGCACTTAAAGCACTTTTATCAAAAGGTTTAATACATAATTGTCTAGCTTCAGGTATTGAAATATTAGCTAATTGTTTCAAAGGGGTTGAAACACCATAATAATTAACCATAACACCATCTAAAATAGTAGGATTGGCACGTCCTGCTCTTATATTAATAAATTTTTTCTCTAAAGATTCTATTGCACTTTCCATTTTACTTTCTGTTTCTAATAAAATATTATCCATAAATTTTCTCCTTTAATTTTTCAATATTTTTTAAATAATTACCACTAGTAATATAACTTCCAACCACAACAATATCAGCATCTTTAACTAATGAAATAGTTTGGTCATTAATTCCACCATCAACTGATATCAAATAATTGCTTTTTAATTCTTTTAATTTTTTGATTTTTTCTATACATTCCATAATAAATGATTGCCCACCAAAACCTGGCTCAACACTCATCACTAATACTAAATCTAAATATGGTAAATATGGTATTATTTCTTCTATTTTAGTAGATGGTTTAATTGATAAACCAACTTTAATATTATATTTTTTGATATAATTAATAATATCCAAAATATCTAAACTTATTTCATAATGAAATGTTATAAATTCAGGTTTAAGAATTTGATATTCATCAATATATTTGTAGACATCATTAACCATCAAATGTACATCTAACGGTTTATCATAATTAATCACATTTTTAATATCATAAATAGACCATGTTTGATTAGGAACAAACTTACCATCCATAATATCCAAATGAAGATAATCAATATCACATTTAGTCAATAAATTAATATTTTCTTTTAAATTATCTTTTATTGATAAAAATGAAGCAGATATTTTCATATTTATTCCTTTCTTAAAAATTTAAGATAATTTTCATAACGAGTTATTAATATATCATTAGAAATTCTTCTTTTAATCTCACAATCATTTTCTTTATCATGCATGCAATCTTTATAAGCACACTTATCACGGTACAAATTAAACTCAATAAAATTATCTCTTATTTCACTTTTACTCATCTCTTTTAAACTTAAGCTAGAAAATCCAGGTGTATCAGCACACCAACCTGATAAAAGAGGTAATAAACTGATATGTCTAGTTGTATGTTTTCCTCTTCCTAAAGCTTTAGAAATACTGTTAGTTTGTAAGCTTAAATTATTATCTAAAATATTTAACAGTGTTGATTTACCACTTCCAGATTGACCAGCAATAACTGTTACTTTGTTTTTAAATATATTTGTCAATGATTTATCATGATTTTCAAATACTTGATAACCTATTTTACGATAATAATTCTCTATAAATTTTATTTTAGATATATCTGATAACAAATCTAATTTTGTAAAACAAATAATTGGTTTAATATTATTAAATTCTATTATACACAATAATTTATCTAATAAATATAGATCTAAATTAGGTTCCTTAACACTAACGACAATTAAAGCTTGATCAACATTAGCAATTGGCGGTCTAATTAAACAGTTTCTTCTTTTATTAATTTGCAAAATTATTTTTTTAGTTTCATCAAATATTACTTCATCACCAACCAATGGCGTTATTTTTAAATTACGAAATTTTCCACGAGCTGTACAAATATATTCCTTATCAGCTAAAACAGTAAATTTATCACTTATTACTTTAATTATTTTTCCTTGCATTTATTCAACCGGTTCTTCTATTTCTGGTGAATCGATAACAGTTTTTTGCGTCACGGTAATTGTTAAAGTAGAGCCTGCTATAACTTCACCAGTACGATTTTGACTAATTACAGTTCCATCTGGATATTCATCACTAACTTGATATTTTATATCTAAAATAATATCATTTTTTTCACAAAATTCTTCTACCGCTTCTAAAGTATAATTTTCTTCATAAAAATTAGGATATTCAACTGTAAATACGGCATAATAAAGTACAATTGTATCACCAGGTTCTAATGTAGAAGCAACTTTAGCACTTTGATCAATAACATCAAATTCATGATATTTATAATCTTCTTGAGCTTCCTTTTCTATTTTTTTAGGTTCCAAAATAACATTTAATCCAGCATTCTTTAAATTAGCCTCAACCGTTTTATAATTTGTACCAGTGTAATCTTCAATTGTTACTTTACCACTTTCTTTAGCTACAATTATTACAATTTCAGTTCCTTCTTTAACTGTTCGACCAATTTGGGGATTAGTTCCTACTACTTTGCCAGGTTCAATTTCATCATTTTCTTTTTCTAAAACATCACTAGCAACAAGTAATCCCATTTCTTTTAATTTTGCTTCTGCCTCAACTACTGTTAAATTGCTAACATCAGGAATTGTTACATCTGGAACAGACGCTAATTTAGGGTATATTATTAAAAACAAACAAACTAAAGCAACTAAAAAAGCAAAAATACCACCCGTTATCCATAATATCTTATCTTTAACATTTTTTTTCTTAGGTTTACTCACTTCTACTTCCTCCTTAGGTTTTTTTTCTAATCGGCTTAAATTAGGCATTACTTTGGTTTCCTCTAAATCATTTTCTTGGTATTTATAAACTAATTTTTGTTGATTTACTTCATCATCATTTAAAGCTTTTAATATATCTTCATACATTTCTTTAACAGAATCATAACGATTCTTAGGATTTTTAGCACATGCTTTTAAAATAATATTTTCAATTGATTGTGGTATATCAGGATTCTGTTTACAAACGGAAGGAATTGGTTCTTTCATTTGTTTAATAGCAATTTCAACCGCATTATCACCTTTAAAAGGAACTTTACCAATTAACAATTCATACATTAATATTCCAAGAGAATAAATATCTGATTTAATTGTCGAGCCACTACCATTTGCTTGCTCAGGTGGTAAATAGTGTACTGATCCCATAACCGAATTAGTTTGAGTCAATTCATTACTATTTAAAGCCATTGCAATCCCAAAATCCATTATTTTAACTTTACCATCTTCTAAAATCATAACATTTTGTGGTTTAATATCTCTATGAATAATATAACTATCATGAGCACACATAATTGCACTTAACAACTGTGTCATAATATCTATTACTTCAGGTAAAGTTAAGGCACCACGTTTTTTTACTAAACTTTTTAGTGTCTTTCCATTAACATATTCCATTACAATATAATATTGACCATTATCTTCACCAACATCATACACTTCAACAATATTGGGATGATTTAGTTTACTAGCTGATAAAGCTTCTCTTTGAAAACGTCTTACAAATTTTTCGTCATCTGCTAAATCACCTCTTAATATTTTAACTGCAACATGACGATTTAAAATAATATCATTAGCCAAATAAACATTTGCCATTCCGCCTTCGCCAATAGTTTTAATAATTTGATATCTTTCGTTTATTTTATCCCCTTTTGTAATCATTTTACACCATCCTTTAAATAGGCAATCGAGATATTATCAGTTCCTCCTCGATTATTACATTTTGTAATTAATTTCTTTAATCTTTCTTCGATGTTAATATCTTCATCACACAATACTTTGGCTATTTGTTCATCATCTAACATATTAGTTAAACCATCGCTACATAATAAAACGCCATCAATATCTCTTTCTACAGAAAAAATATCCATTTCAACTGTATTAGTAGCACCAAGAGCACGCATTAAAACATTTTTTCGTGGATGATCTTTAGCTTCTTCTTTAGTTAATTCTCCAGATTTTACTAATAAACTAACCAAAGTATGATCAACAGTTATTTTATGAAGTTTATTTTTCCTTAAAACATAACCTGATGAATCACCGATATTACCAAACAAAAGAAATTCATTAGTTAACAAAGCTAAAACAATAGTTGTCCCCATTCCAGAACTTTCTTTATGTTCGTTTGTATATTTATATAATAAAACATTTGCTTCACTAACAATTTCTTTAATGAAACTTATAGCATCATCCTTAGTTCCAACCGAACTAGTTTTCCGAAATCGTTCACCAATATGAGATATAGCTATACTAGAAGCTATTTCACCCCCACAATGACCACCCATACCATCGGCTACAGCCAATAATATTTCATTCATTTCATTTTTTACAATAATCACACTATCTTCATTATGATCCCTTACTTTACCAGGATCAGTCAAATATGCATATTCCATTATGTTTCCTCCTTGTAGTTGGCTCTTAATTGGCCACATGCCGCGCTGACTTTTTTACCAAATTCTCTTCGAATTGTTACACCTATTTTATTTTTTTTCAAAATATCATAAAACTCTAATATTTTAGATTGATCACTTTTTTTAAATTCAAGATGACTAGTTTCGTTATATGGAATCAAATTGACATAACAATTTAGTCCTTTTAATAACTTGGCTAATTCTAGGGCATTTTCTTTTTTATCATTAATATCTTTCAATAAAATATATTCAAAAGTTACTCTTCTATTAGTTTGTTTAATATATTCTTTAATTGTTTCAATCAATTCTGGCAATTTATATACTTTATTAATCGGCATTAATTGATTCCGTAATATATTATTGGGAGCATGAAGACTTATGGCCAAATTTACTTGTTTGCCTTCATTTATAAATTTTTTTATTTTAGGTATTATACCACAGGTAGAAACAGTAATATGGCGACTACCCAAAGCAATACCTTTATCATTATTAATGATATCAATAAAATTAATAACATTTTCATAATTATCAAATGGTTCTCCAATTCCCATTAAAACCAAATGGGATATTCTTAATTTTAAAGCTTCTTCAATTTTAAGTAATTGTAAAACCATTTCACCCGTTTCTAAATTACGAATTTTTTTTAATCGACCACTTTCACAAAATTTACATCCCATATTACAGCCAACTTGTGTAGAAACACATAAAGAATTGCCATAATCATGTTTCATTAAAACAGCTTCAATTTGATTACCATCTTTTAATTTAAATAAAAACTTACACACATCAACATCTTCTTGTTTAGCTATTATTAAAATATTTTCAAATGTAAAATCTTCTTTTAAGTAATTTATCACTTCTTTTTTGATATTAGTCATTTCTTCAAAAGATTTTACTCTTTTTTGATATAGCCATTCAAAAACTTGTGTTGCTTTATATTTTTTTTCATTTTTATTAATAAAATATTGTTCTAATTCTTTCAAAGAATAATTATATATATTCATACTTACACCTAACAATATTGTACCAAATTTCTAACGAAAAGTCACTATAATGAAAAATATTTCGTTAATCTATTGCAAAATAAAAAGTGTTGGATTATTATATATTCCGTCAAAGAAAGAAATAATCTCAACACATGTATAATTAT
>CALVVV010000061.1 GCA_944363995.1 uncultured Bacilli bacterium | reverse complement strand
AAGTGCTTTACTTTTCCTTGCATTCTTGTATCATCTTGTTTTCTAAAAATTATCATTAAGTTTTCTAATTCTTTTGTATCTATACTATCTAAATCCACTTCAAAGTCATCAAACATTGCTTTTATTTCCTCCAGCTTTTTACATTTTTTTGCCATACATCACCAACTTTATTCTTTGTATTTATTATACATGAAAAAAACGCATTTTCAAAATTTCATGCGTTTATCCTGCACATTTGCCAGGATAAAAACATGAAATAAATTATAAATAGTAGAGAAACTATTGTATTAAAAGGATTCCCTGCTATTTTTTTGTTAAAAATTTGATTTTTGAATCAAAGATAAATAACACATTATATCCACTAATCCTTTCTCAAAATTATATGACAATATTTTCCTTATTCTTCTTAGACTTATATTATTATAAAAAGGTTTTACTTTATTTAGTATTCCTAAACAAAGTTTCTTAACTAATTCCAAATTCATTAATGCCGGCTTATTTACTGTAGTATTATCATCTTGTTTAAATGTAAAATCTAAATGCCAATGTAGTTTATTTTCTACTGACCAGTGATTTCTTATAGCCTTAGAAAATAATTCAATATTAAGAAATAAACTTGATATGTAATATCTATATTCAACTTTTGTCTCTTTTCCATTATCTATTGTCTTTTTTACTAAGCCTATACTATTTAACTTTTCCCATTTCTTTCTATCAAAGTACCATTTAATATCTTCTGTCTGATAATATTCGTAATAAATAATATTTTCTCCTCTTTTTTCTTTATAATCTAAATAGGCTGTTCTTGTTTGTCCTGCTTTTATCATTTCCAACTTTTTCTCATCAAAATATAAAATTAAATCATTATAAAAATTACCTTGATTACCTTTTATAGGAACAACATAATCTCCTTTTAAACCAACTACTGCTTCTACATTATCTGTTTGAGTATTTAAAGCATCCCAAGTAATAACATTTCCTTTTACATTAAATATTTTTAATATATCTGGTATGGCTGTTATTTCATTTGTTTTATCATCTATTTGCTCACTTGCTAAACAAATTCCATATTTATTTGAATAAGCATTTAAAACATTTAATGGTTTTACTTTCTCATTATAACTAGTTTCATTTCTAAAACTTCCTCTATTAACTCTTCCATCTAAATTAATAATATCATTATCAGTAGAAGATATAGAGAATGTTAATAAAAACTCTGTAAATATTGATTCTAATTCTTTAGAATCTATTATGGCAAAAACTCTCTCATAAGTCTTTGTACAAGGAATTCCACCTGTCGTTAATAAAAACTCTCTTAGCCATTTATAATGAGTTTCAACAAAATCATGAATATCTTCCCAGTCATTCGCATTAAATAAAACTGCTAGAATTGTACAAATGATAATATCCCAAATTTTAAATTTTGTTTTTTTCTGAATCCTACTATCTGTTAATGTTTTCAATTTTTCTTTCAATCTTTTCATTGCTGCTTTATCAACATCTTCTATTTTAGTAATACCTAATTGTTTTTTTATATAATTTATTTCTCTAATACTTAATTCAAATCTCTTCTTACTTGGTTTAGCCATTTTTTCATCCCTCTTTATATATAAGAGTACCACAAATTAATTAAAATGCAAATTTTTAATAATAAAACAGTAAAATTTTCTTTTAATTAATAGCCTATTCTACTGTTTTATTTTTTTTTTCATGTTTTTATCCTGCACATTTGCTAATTATTTTTTTTCCGCATTTTTTACAATATTTAGAGTCTTCGACAATACTTTCACCACAGTATTTACAAAAAATATTATTTTCTGATAACCCTTCTTTTATAGCACGAGTTGTAATTTTAATACCATCTTTGACAATATTTGCTGTTTTAGTAGCTATGTCAGTTAAATCATCCTGCGCCTCATCAATCATATATTTAGTAGCTTTAATTTGGTGACTCATAATTTTTCCACGTATTTTAGGGAAAAATATCATCACAATAATAAAAACAAAAGTTAATAACATTATAATTAGTACAACAATAAATATTATATTAAATAAATCAAAATTCATAAATTAACCCTTTCATTCAAATAAATTATACTTAATTAAATAGTTAGATATTTCAACTATTTTCTTAGCTTTCAGTTCATTTTCTTTTAAATATTGGTCATTTACTTTACTGTATTCTTTATAAGTTTCTAACTGATTGTTATAATAAACTTTGTCTGTGACCCAGTTACCATTAGGAAACACTACAATATTTTCATCTATACTAAAAATATCATGGCCTAAAGCATATTTAGAATCAAAACCAAACATATTACCTAATGTTGGCATTACATCATAAGTTCCCATTATTTTAGTTACTTCTCCTTGTATTTGTTTATCTTTTGTCCAAATAATTAATGGAACTCTTGTTAATTGCTCATACTGAAAAAAATCTATTTTATGTCCTAAATATTGTTCATATTGTTGAATAGTAAATTTTGCATCATGATCACCATAAATTACGATAACTGTATCATCTAAAACACCTAAATAATCTAACTTAGTAATAAATTCACCAATAGCTTCATCAGCATAATGCAGTAATTTTAAATAATTACCCAATTTTGTTCCTTCCATATTTCCTACGTTAAAATCAACTTTACCATCATTATAAAACGGTGTATGATTAGTAAGCATAATTAAAGTCCCATAAAATTTATCATAATTGATATGAATATTATCTATTATATCAGCTGATTGTTCAAAAAATGACTTATCAGATAATCCTATTCCTATTTTATCAGTCAAATCATAATCATTATAGCAATAAAAATGATTGTAACCGATAGCTTCATACATTTTATTACGATTCCAATATTCACAAATATTACCATGCATACTAAACGTATAGTATCCTAATTTATTAAATTCCTTAACCATCGATTGGTAATTATTATATTCATAATTAACAAAAACTGTTCCTGTATCCACTGGCAAAATAGAATTAGTAATAGTAAATTCAGTATCACTACTAGTACCAACACTTTCTTGTGAATAATAATTACTAAAATATAATCCTTCCTCAGCTAATTTATTTAAATTTGGCGTTATAGTTTGATTATTGATTTCAGCATTTAAAAACATATTTTGAACACTTTCAGCGTGAATAAACAAAATATTTTTATCTTTTAAAATATTAGTGTATTCATTTTTTACTATTTCTTTTTCATTATAATATTCATCAATTATCGTTTGAGCTTCATTTTTACCACAATTTGGACAAATAACTTTTTTTAATACATTAACAATATCATTTAGTTGATAGCTATAAATTCCAAAATTACGTACAACATAAGCCTTATTCCAATTATGAGTCAATCGATATATATCATTTGTATTACAAGATAATAAAACAAATACTAAAATGCCAAAAGTTATTAAAAAATATTTTTTGAATTCATTAACTTTCTTATCACTATTTATTTTTTTAAAAATAATAACAAAAAATAATATTTGCCAAAGAAAAATAAAATCAACAAATTGAAATACACTAGTTACAGCTTCACTCGGAAGTTTGAAAGCTTGAAACATTGTTTCAAATAAATATATAGAAGCAAAATCATTATAATTATTATAATAAGATGAATTAATGCAACATATTACTGAAAAAATTATCGAGAAAATTAAAAAGTAAACATTTCTTTTTTTTATCAAAAACGAAAAACTACAAATTAACAAAATTATTATTAAATCACTAAAAATAAAACGTATATTAGCAAATCCAGTTGTCATAAATAATAATAAAGCACTATTAATCAAACTAGATATAATAAAACAATATATAATATAATTTTTTTTTAATGATTGTGAAAAATTAAACTTAAACATATAATAATTACCCCCATCACGAATCCTATAATATTATTTTTTTTATTTTGATGTTTTAAATGATGTAATAATTCAAAGAAAACAATATAAACAAGCATTCCTAAAGTTAATGAAAACATCACGCCAATAAAGTATTCGCTAACATTGTTAATAAATTGAATAACTATACCACCTATAAATGTAGCTAGAGAAATCATAAAACTAATTGATAATATTTTTGTTCTTTTATAACCTGACAATTCTAAAGAACTAGCAATAACCATTCCCATAGGAATATTATGAATTCCTATGCCAAAGCCTAATAAAATGCCTAATTCAAAATTATTTTTTAATGTTGTATATAATACCATTCCTTCAATAATATTATGAATAACTAAAGCAACACTAGCCATAATACCAATATGAAAAATGTGATTTTTATTATTCGAATGTTCATGGTTAGGAATAAATAAATCTAATAGTTTTAAACTAATAAAGCCAATTACACCATAAAATATCATTTTAAAATAATCCAAATGCTCCAAAGCATGAGGAATAACTTCTAAAAATATTAATAAAAATAAAACACTAAAAGCAATGCTTATTGATATTTGTGAAATTTTTTCATTATCTTTAGTAATTAAAATAATTATAGTTCCTAAAAAAATGGTCATACCAAATAAAAAAGTAATTAATAATATCATAAGACACCTCCTAATTAAAATACTTTTTAATTAATTTATCAATCAAAAAACTAATTAAACTAAATAAAAGCAATGATTCACCAACTAAAAATACAATAAAAGCAAACATTTTAAAATTTAAAACAGTTAATGCAAAAAAATTTCTAAAGCCTATTAATATTCCAATAAATCCTAATATTAAACTAATAATCAAAACTAATCTCAAACGATTTAACGGATAACATATCTTAAATAATAATAAGAATCCTGTAAAACCATTCATTATAACACATAATGTAGATGTTTGTTCTTTACTTAATCCTATAATTTCACTTAATAAAGTAATTGATATAATATTTAAAACAATTGTTAATGAAGTTGGCAATGATTTACTTAATATATTAATTAAAAAGTTTCCTTTGATTCGCTTGTTATTAGGCTCTAAAGCTAAAATAAAAGATGGAACTCCAATAGTAAAAAAATTAGTTAATGTTAATTGAATCGGTTGAAAAGGATAATTAAAATTTACAAACATAAAAATTAAAACTAAAAGAAACGCATAACCTGTTTTAGCTAAAAACAAAGTTGCACTTCGTTCAATATTATTAATAGTTCTTCGGCCTTCATGAACAATGTTAGGAATTGAATCAAAATCATTATCTAATAAAATTATTTGGCTAACATTGCGAGCCGCATCAGTAGCATTTTTTATAGTAATACTACAATCAGCTTGCTTTAAAGCTAAAACATCATTAACACCATCACCAGTCATCGCTACAAAATGATTATTTTTTTGTAATATTTCGACTATTTGTTTTTTTTGTAACGGTGTGACACGCGCAAAAATATTATTTTTTAGTACTGCATGTTCCAATTCTAAATTACTTAAAGTTGACACATCAATACTTTTAAAATTTACTAAGCCAACATCTTTAGCAATTTTATTAACAGTATTAATGCTATCACCAGATATTATTTTAATATCAACTCCTTCTTTTATTAAATAATCTAATGTTTTTTTGGCGTTTTTTCTAATTGTATCTTTTAAAACAATAATTCCAATTGGCTCATCATCACGACAAATAAGCAAAGTTCGATTTTCTTGATTATCTTTTACTTCTTTAATTTCTTTTTCAATTAAAAACTCTGGTGCCCCAAAAATAAATTTCCCCTCTTTAAATTCTGCACCACTATATTTATATATCG
This sequence comes from uncultured Bacilli bacterium, assembly GCA_944363995.1. Lineage (GTDB taxonomy): Bacteria > Bacillota_I > Bacilli_A > RF39 > UBA660 > Faecisoma. Next base: position 1,435 of record CALVVV010000061.1, on the reverse strand, counting down.
GTGAAAAAGGAATTTTTTTTATTAATTGATAATTATTATATTTTTTAAAATGGTTACTAATAGCAATACTAGTAGCATTATCAATATCCAAATTATTAGTAATATTTCCCATTACTTCTTCAAGATTATAATTCTTATTTAAAGAAATTACTTTGACAACTTCCATTTTTCCATCAGTAATTGTTCCTGTTTTATCTAAACATATTGTATCAACCCTAGCTAACATTTCAATACAATACAACTCTTGAACTAGCACATTAATTTTAGATAATCTAATTACCGATACTGCTAAAACCGTACTAGTTAATAATATTAATCCTTCTGGTATCATTCCTAACAATGCTGCAACCGTATTTATTACAGCTAACTGCAAATTATTATCTAAACTATACTGATTTAAAAATAACAAAATACCCAAAGGAATAATTAAAATAGATATAATTTTTATTATTTTATTTAATGAATTCAGTAAAATAGAATTTATCGGTTTTACATATTTAGCGTCATTACTAATAACATTGACATAATTTTCATTGCCAACATGAATTACTTTAGCAATTACTTTTCCAACTACAACAAAACTACCAGATTTTAATAAATCACCTTTTTGATAATTAATTAAATCAGATTCACCTGTTATAAATGCTTCATTCACTTCAGCATTACCATCTAAAATAATACAATCAGTTACAATTTGGTTACCTGCTTTTAAAATTATAATATCATCTTTTACTATATCTTCATTATTTATTGTAACTATTTTATTTTCTCTTATTACATTAGATTTTAAAGATGTTATAATAGACAATTTATCAACTATTTTTTTTGATCTAATTTCCTGAATCATACTTATTAAAGTATTACATATAACAATTCCTAAAAATAGTAAATTTTTATATGAATTTACTAAAAAAATCAAGAAAGCTAAAATAAAATTTAATAGATTAAATAATGTAAAAATATTATCAGATATTATTTGCAATATACTTTTAGTTGGTACAATTTTACTTTTATTAACCAAACCTTCTTTTATTCTTGCATCTACTTCATTACTACTTAATCCTTGAAATTTATATTCCATAGTAATTACCTCATTAATATTTTATCACAACAAACTAATTATAGCAAAAAAAAATAATATTTATATGACATTTTTGTAATATAACTTTTCTTATGTCATATATATCTATACCTTATTAACTATGTCAATAGCTAAAAGTATTAATATATTTCATTTTAAATATTAACCGCTCATCTAACATATCTATTGAAAATAATAACTTATTTTATCAGTAGATTGATTATTTAAATATTTTTAATGTTTATGTTTTAGAAAATTATAGACAACTACAAGTTAATATGATATAATGTTAAGTATTTTATAGCACATTTTGAGCATGCGAAAAATGTGTTATAAAATTATTGTACCTAATTT
>CALVVV010000060.1 GCA_944363995.1 uncultured Bacilli bacterium | reverse complement strand
ATGGCGTAAGTATTGGGAAGATAATGATACATTTAAAACTGATATTTGGGATTTTAGTAAACCAAAATTTTATGCTTTAGATATGTTTCCTTATCCATCTGGTGTTGGGCTACATGCAGGTCATCCCGAAGGTTATACAGCAACTGATATCGTTTGCCGTATGAAACGAATGCAAGGCTATAATGTATTACATCCAATGGGTTTTGATTCTTTTGGCTTACCTGCTGAACAGTATGCCATTCAAACTGGTAATCATCCAGCTATATTTACTAATAAAAACATTGAAACATTTAAAGAACAATTAAAAAAAATCGGTTTTTCTTTTGATTGGAATTTATGTATTTCAACTAGTGACCCTAATTATTACAAATGGACACAATGGATATTTAGTAGATTATATGAAGATGGACTAGCTAAACAAATAGACATGCCAGTTAATTGGTGTCCAGAATTGGGGACAGTTTTAGCTAATGACGAAGTTATTGATGGCAAAAGTGAACGTGGTGGCTACCCAGTAATTAGAAAAAATATGAAACAATGGGTTATTGATATTCCTAAATATGCGGAAAGATTGTTAGATGGTTTAAATGAAATTGATTGGCCAGAATCAACTAAAGAAATGCAAAGAAATTGGATAGGTAAATCTATTGGAGCTCATGTTAAATTTAAAGTAGATGATTATGAATTTACAGTATTTACAACGAGATGTGATACTTTATTTGGTGCTACTTATTGTGTTTTAGCGCCAGAACACGAATTAGTTGATAAAATATCTACTAATAAAGAAGTAGAAGAATATAAAAAAATATGTGCTTTAAAATCTGATTTAGAAAGAACAGAGTTAAATAAAGAAAAAACTGGTGTATTTACAGGTGCTTATGCTATTAATCCGGTTAATGGTAAAAAAATACCCATTTGGATTTCTGATTATGTTTTAGCTAGTTATGGAACAGGCGCTATTATGGCAGTTCCAGCTCACGATGAAAGAGATTATGAATTTGCGAAAAAGTTTAATATTGATATTATTCCTGTAATCGAAGGTGGAGATATAACTAAAGAAGCTTATACTGGTGATGGAATTCATATTAATTCTAGTTTTTTAAATGGCTTAAATAAAGAAGATGCTATTAACAAAATGATTGAATGGTTAGAAGAAAATAAATTAGGTAGTAAACACATTAACTATCGTTTAAGAGAATGGATTTTTGCCCGACAAAGATATTGGGGCGAACCAATCCCTATTATCCATTTAGAAAATGGTCAAGATATTTTAGAAGAAAAATTACCATTAATTTTGCCAGAATTAGAAGATTATAGTCCTTCTAAAACAGGAGCTTCACCTTTAGATAAAGCAACTGATTGGGTTAATGTTACTGTCGATGGAATAAAAGGGAAAAGAGAAACATCTACTATGCCTGGTTCAGCGGGTTCTAGTTGGTATTTCTTAAGATATATTGATCCACATAACGATAAAGAAATTGCTGATAAAAAATTAATTGATCATTGGATGCCAGTTGATTTATATATTGGTGGACCAGAACATGCCGTAGGTCACTTATTATATTCAAGAATGTGGAATAATTATTTATATGATAAAGGACTTGTAAATGTTAAAGAACCATTTAAAAAATTGGTTCACCAAGGTATGATTTTAGGAGAAAATGGTATTAAAATGGGTAAAAGATATCCAGAATATGCTATTAATCCAAATGATGTCGTTGATGAATATGGTGCTGATACATTAAGATTATATGAAATGTTTATGGGACCATTAGAAGCAGATAAACCATGGAGTAAAACAGGTGTTGAAGGAGCACGTAGATTCTTAGATAGAGTTTATCGATTATATGAAGAAAAAGTTCAAGATGTAACTAACAAAAATTTAGAAAAAATATATCATCAAACAGTTAAAAAAGTAACTTTAGATTATGAAACATTAAACTTTAATACAGCTATATCACAAATGATGATATTTATAAATGCAGTTTATAAAGAAGATGTTTTTCCTTTAGAATATGCTACAAATTTTGTTAAATTATTAAATCCTATTGCGCCATTTATGACGGAAGAAATTTGGCAAATGTTAGGTCACGATAAAACTATTGCTTATGAAAAATGGCCTACTTATGATGAAGAAAAGACTAAAGAAGAAGAGTTTGAAATGGTTGTTCAAGTAAATGGAAAAGTAAGAGGAAAGATTGTTGTTAGTGTGGAAACTTCTAAAGAAGAAATGGAAGAGTTAGCTAAAAACTTAGATAATGTAAAAAAATATATTGATAATAAAGAAATAATTAAAGTAATAACAGTACCTAAAAAATTGGTTAATATTGTAATAAAATAGCATATAACTCCAAATTAATCAATAATTTATTGACTTTTTTGGAGTTATATGCTATATTTTAGGTGGTGATACTTATGAAAAGAAAGGCAATGGATAAGTTAATTGCTTGGAAAAATAATAAAAGTCGTAAACCATTATTATTATATGGAGCAAGACAAGTTGGTAAAACTTATTTGGTAAAAGAGTTTGGTAAGTTATTTGATGATATGATTTATGTTAATTTTGAAACTAACGAGATAATTAATAACATTATTAATGAAAATATTGAACCTAAAAATATTATTAAACAATTAGAAATATTTTTTAATAAAAAAATTACAGAAAATACTTTGATATTTTTTGATGAAATTCAACAAAATCCAAGAGCTTTAACATCTTTAAAATATTTTTGTGAAGATGCTTCTAATTATTATGTTATAGGAGCAGGTAGTTTGTTAGGTGTCCACATTAATCGTGAAAATTATTCTTTTCCAGTTGGTAAAGTTGATATATTAAATATTTATCCTTTAGATTTCGAAGAATTTTTAACAGCGACAAACAATGATTTATTAATTGAAGAAATAAAAAAATCTTATATTACTAATACTAAGTTATCTAAGCTGTTGCATGAAAAAGCATATGATTTATATAGTGATTATTTAGCTATTGGTGGTATGCCAGAAGTCGTATTTGAATATACTAAATCAAATTCATTAATTGATGCAATTGATATTCAAACTAAAATATTAGAATCGTATAAAAATGATATTACTAAATATACTAGTTATCAAGATGCCAATAAAATATTATCAGCATTTGAATCTATTCCTAATCAATTAGCTAAAGATAATAAAAAGTTCCAATATAAATTAATTCAAAAAGGTGGTACTAGTTCAATATTTGGTTACGCTATAGATTGGTTAGTTAATTCTGGTGTATGTAATAAATGTTATAAAACTAGTATTGGTGTCCCTTTAAAGATGTATGAACAATTAGATTCATTTAAATTGTATATGAATGATGTTGGCTTGTTAACTAATTTATCTAAATTTCCACTATATTTAATTAAAAATCAAGAAATAGGAAATGAATTAATGATTGGTATGTTAACAGAAAATTATGTTGCATCTTGTTTCAAATATAATGATTTAAACTTAAATTATTGGCAAAACGATTATCAATCAGAAATAGATTTTGTTTTACAATCTAAAAAAGGAAATATAATTCCAGTTGAAGTTAAAACAAGTAATCACGTTAAATCACGAAGTTTAACTAATTATATAAATGAATATAATCCTAAATATGCTATAAGAATTTCTAGTAAAAATTTTGGATTTAAAAATAATATAAAATCTGTACCATTATACGCAGTATTTTGTATAAATTTAGATATAGGAGATGAAATATGAAAGATATATTAATAGGTGGTGCTTGGCCATATGCTAATAATTCATTGCATATAGGCCATTTAGCTGCATTATTACCAGGTGATATTATAGCTCGTTATCATCGAGGATGTGGTAATAATGTAATTTATGTATCAGGTACTGATTGTCATGGTACACCAATTACCGTAAGAGCTAAAAAAGAAGGAATTAATCCTATTGATATTGCTAATAAATATCATAATGAATTTACTAATTCATTTAAATCATTAGATTTTTCTTATGATTTTTATACAGCTACTATGACTTTAGAACATAAAAAACAAGTTCAAGAATTTTATAAAATTATTTTAAATAATGGTTATATTTATGAAAAAGAAGAAGAACAAGATTTTTGTCCTAAATGTAATGAATATTTATCAGATAGAGAAATAATAGGTACTTGTCCTTTATGTGGTGGTCATGCTATGGGTGAACAATGTGATGATTGTTTAAGTCCTATTAATCCTAAAGAATTAAAAGATAAAAAATGTAAAATATGTAATACTAATACAATAGTTAAAAATAATAAACACTTATATTTTAAATTATCTAGTTTTCAAGATATATTAAATGAATATGTTGAATCACATAAAGATAATTGGCGCAAAAACGCTTATAATGAAACAATGAAATATCTTAATTTAGGTTTAATTGATAGAGCTACTACTAGACAATTAACTTGGGGTGTAGATGTACCAGTTGATGGTTATGAAGATAAAAAAATATATGTTTGGATTGAAGCTGTATTAGGTTATTTAACAGCTACAATGAAAGTATGTAAAGATCGAAATATTGATTTTGAATCATTTGTAACTGATCATAAAGATTTAATAACTTATTTTGTCCATGGTAAAGATAATATTACATTTCATACAATTATTTATCCAGCTTTATTATCTGCTATTAATCCAAAATATCAATTACCTCAAAAAATTATTTCTTGTGAATATGTTAATATGAATGATGAAAAAATGAGCAAATCTAAAGGTAATTTAATTACAATGGATGAATTAGCTAGTACATATAATAAAGATACAGTTAGATTTTATATGATATTAAATGGTCCAGAAAAAAAAGATGTAAATTTTTCTTCTGATGATTTAATTTTAGTTCATAATAAATTCTTAGTAGGAGTAATAGGTAATTTTATTAATCGTAATTTATCATTTGTTAATAAAAAATTTGCTGGTGTTATAAAAGAAGCCGAAATTGATGTTAATATAACGGCACGTACTAAAGCAATATATGATGAGGTTGGTTCTTTAATAAACGATGGTGAATTAAAAGAAGCTTTAAATAAAATAATTGAATACGCTACATTAGGTAATAAATATTATGATGAAAGACAACCTTGGATTCAAGTTAAAGAAGATATTAGTTTATTTAATGAAACTACTTATACTTGTGTTTATATTATGGCTAATTTATTTAATTTATTGAATCCATTTATACCAAGTAGTGCTGATAAAATTAAAAAAATGTTATCTTTACAATCATTTAAATGGGAAGAATATAAATTAAATGGTGATATGAAAATAAATAATTTAGAATTATTATTTAATAGAATTGATACTTTATAATTTTATATGGTTAAATAATTTACAAAAAATAGTTAAGAATTATATGAAATAAAATTAACTATTTTTTTTTAATAATTATTATATTATTTAAAAGTAAATTAGATATTCATTAAGCCAAATAATTTTTCTTGACTTTTTCATTAAAATAATATAATATTTTAAATAGATAATAAAAATTAAAAGATAGGAGAGGCAATATGATTAAATTAACAAATAGCAAAAACAAGGGTTATTTACTAAATAAAGCTTTTACTTTAATTGAATTATTAGGTGTAGTTATTATCTTAGCTATCATATCTTTAATAGCTACACCAATTGTTTTAGATGTAGTAGAAGAATCTAAAGAATCAGCCGCTATGAGTACTGCGTTGTTAATTGAAAACGAAGGTCATAATTATTATGCAGCTTCCATGTTAGATGAAAATAAAAAAGAAAAAATAGACCAAAGTCAAGATATATATGATGAGTTAAATATTAATAATAAACCTGAAGAAGGTCAGTTATATGTAAATACTGATAATCAAGTAGCGATGTCAATAATTATTAATAATAAATGTTATAAAAAAACATATTATAGTGAAATAGAGATAGTAGATGTAACAGAATGTGATTTAGGATATATGGGACCAGATGAAATAAAACCAACAATTAATCAAATGACAATTAATACAAGTAGTAACGATAATGGTTGGTATAAAGAAGACATTTATATAGACGTAGAAGTAATAGATAATGAATCTGGGGTATTAGGCTATAAAAGATGTATGAGTCAATCAGAATGTGAACCCAATGATGATATATATACACAAGAAAATAAAATATTTATAAATACCGAAAGTGCTAATAACTATGTTTGTATAATAGGTGTAGATAATAAAGGAAATGAAAGTGACAAAGAATGTGTCGTATATAAATTAGATAAAACACAACCAACAATTGAAGGAATAGAAGATATAACCATAAATAGAAATGAAAATATAAATTTAAGTGAAAATGTTATTTATAATGATGCCCTATCAGGAATAGAAGGCAATTTAATAATAAATCCAAGTACAATTGATACATCAGTAACAGGAACAAAACAAGTAACATACAAAGTAGTAGATAAAGCAGGAAATGAAAGAGAAGTAATAAGAAATATAATAATAGATGCTGAAGCACCAAGCATTGTATATAGTTTAGTTGATAGTAGTGCAATAAATAGTAATGGTTGGGCCAAAAATAATTTTTATGTAAAAGCCACAATAACGGATAATAGTGGAAGTGGTATAAAAAGTGCGAAAAGTTGTGTAAGTAATAGTAGCAGTGAATGTACGCCAACGGCTAGTTTTACTGGAACTACGAAAGACTTTTATATAGAAGTAGAGGGAAGTAATAGAATTTGTATTGAAGTAACAGATAATAATAATAAAACATCTAAAATATGTAGTGATACATATAAATTAGATAAAACTTTACCAACCGCAGGAACCGCTAATTTTACTGGAACATTAGGAAGTAATAATTGGTATACAACTAATGTAACTGTAAATGTTGTAGATGGAACAGATAGTTTATCAGGCCATAGTAATACAAGTAGTAATATAACAAGTATAACAAATAATACAACTAATACAGTTATAACGATAACCACAACTGATTTGGCTGGTAATACAGCAACTAGAAATTATAATATAAAAGTGGATAAAGATGCTCCAAATTTAACAGCTAAAACAGGAACAGTTGAAATAAAAGAAGGAGATAGTAATACCGTAAGTAATTATTTTAATATAAGTTATGGAATAAGTGGCGGAAGTATTAGTTGTACACCAAGTAATACAAGTAGTTTAGCTATAGGCAATCAAACTTTAAGTTGTACCGCTACTGGGGGAAATGGTAAAAAAGT
>CALVVV010000059.1 GCA_944363995.1 uncultured Bacilli bacterium | reverse complement strand
TGCAAAGATCATGAATTAGAAGTAAAAGAATTTGCAACTAATTTATGTAGCTATAATTCAAAAGAATTAGCTCCTTTGCTAACAACATCATAACATTATTAAATTAAAAATTCAATTAAAATAATACTACAAATTTTTTCATTTTTTTCCTTTTCTTTTGCTTACTAAAAATGATTGCCCGCCCGCTCGATTTTATGCATTTTTAATGCGTAAAATCGAGCGGGCGGGCAAATAATAAATTTTCAAAAGAAAAAGGAACTAATCAAGATATAATTTTGATATTTTTTTAGGAATTTATCAAAAATTATTGACATAAAAAAAGTTATTTTTTTAATATTATTTGTTAATTTTTTGATATTCCATTTAATATTTAGTAATTTTAATAAAGTCTCACTATTTTCTATTGCAATTTTCTTATATTTTTCAACATTTGACAACAAAATTTTTACTTTTTCAACTTCTTTATAAAAATCTGTTTCTAATTTAAATAATTAACTTAAATTCCATTCTAATTTTTCCATATAAATCACCTTATATTAAAATTTAATTTATTAATTTAAATTGCTTATTTTTTTGACCTATATTAGAAAATTTAATTAAATCATTATCTTTTACAAATTCTAATAATAAAGTAAAAATAATATTATTTTCATAAATCGATTTATCCCAAAGATACCAAATGTCAAATGCTGTTTGAGCACCATTTTCTAACATATGCTTAACTTTATCACTTTTAAACACAACATTGTTTTGTTGCTCATCTAAAGGGTTTTGTATACCATTATCTTGATATACTTTAGCCTGAATATCAGCCTCTATTTTATCACAATAATGACTAAACATTGATTCAGCAGTTTGATGTTCATCAAATTCAAAAATTAAATTAATTAAATTAGTTTTATTTGTTAAGCATTCTAACACATCTTCGATTGCATTATGTTCAATTTCTTTTTTCTGTTGTGGCGTTACGCCATCAAATGGAGTTATATCCCCAATTAATATCTCACCAACTTCGTGAATTGCTAACATTTCTATTACTTTATTTATATCAATATTAAAATCAAATTCTGAATCAATAGCAATTGCTAAAGCAATAGTACCAATAATATGTTCGGAAATACGCTCTATTCTATCACTTTTAACATTCCAATGCTTCTTATCCCAACCTGACCTTAATTTGTTTTTTAATCGATAATTTAAACAATAAAACTTAAATATTTTTTTATATTTTTCATAATCTTCTTTATGAATTATTTTAAATATACCCAAATTTAAGGCTTCTTTGTATAAATTTTCAAATGATAAATAATCTCCTTTTTCATCAATTAACTTAGTTAAAGAAAAATCTGTTATTCGAAATCTAAATGCTTCTTTTGCTTCTAAATTTTTAATTTGTAAGTATTCTATAGCCTCTTTTTCATATTGCTTTCCTTTTTTTAATGTTTCAACTAAATTTAAGTTTGGATTTTTTAAAGTTATTTCACTTAATATCAACATTCTCGCTATTTTACTAATATCCTTAGGTTCACCAAACTCAGAATTAAAAGCAACAGCTAAAATGATACTACCATATAAATTATCAGCAACACTATATTTTTTATCAGCCATTATATTTTTTAAATCATTGGCTTTCATATAAAAATTTAAAATATCTTTCATAAATTCCTCCCCTGAAATTAATATATATATTATACACTAAAAATAACATTTTTTTAAGGTTTTAAAGCAGTTATTGGAACTATATATATTCCTGTTTCTGGATCTTTTGCTATTACATCAGTAAAACCAACTATAACACACATAAATTTAGGCTTTTTAACCATATTATTATATAAATTTAATAAATTTTGCTTAGCCTCTTCAACTTGATTGAATCCTAATTTTATTTCAACAATAGCATATTCACCATCACTAAATTCTAATATAGAATCTGCTTCTAAACCAGTAACATTATCTCTAAAATGATATAATTTGCCACCTAGATATTCCATATAAATGTTTAAGTCACGTTCTACTAATGCTTCAAACATAAGCCCAAAAGTTTTTAAATCATTCATTAATTTATCTTTAGTTAAGTCTAAACAAGCACAAGCTAATGAAGGGTCTATAAAATGTCTTTTAGCAGTTTTACCTACTCTTTCTTTTGACCTATAATTATTACTATAGGCTTCTTGGTTTTCAATCATATTAAGTCTATTTAATACATCTAAGTAATCATCTATGGTAATTCGACTTTCAATTAATTCTTTTTCATTAGCAAATTCTTCAATATCTTTTAATAATGTACTTTTATTTAAAACTGTCGATTCATTACGAGCCAAACTTTTAAGTAACATCAACATTTTATTTTTATCTCTTTTTTTATCATCATTAATATCTTTTTCAAGAATTGCTTCAATATAACTTTTAGGAATAATTCCAGCCTTATTTTCTTCAATATTTATATTTGATGGCCAACCACCACGAATTATTAGATTAGCTAATTCATCTAAGGTAATTTTAGAATTTAATTCATTTTTTACATTATTATTTAATAAATCACTAATTGATACTTTACCAGTTGAATCACCTGATTCGTATAAACTCATAGTATGCATTTTTATTTTTCCAATTCTTCCAGCACCAGAATGATGAATTTTTTCTTTTTGACTTTCATCAGTTAATTTAGTAGAGCAAGTTAAAATATAATTTCCTTTTGCCGTTGTCTCATCACATTTTCTTCTAATTGCATCCCATATTTCTGGAATTAAATTCCACTCATCAATTAATTCTGGTTTTTCATTATTTAAAATTAAATCAAAACTTAATCTAGCCTTTTCTTTTATTTCTTCTTCATCTAAATATACAACACTATTAGCGTGATTTAAAGAGGTCCAAGTTTTACCACACCATTTAGGTCCCTCAATACTTACAGCACCAAAAACAGATAAATATTCTTCTATTTTTTTATCAACTAATCTTTCAATATACTCATTTTTACGCAATGACATTTTATCCCTCCATATAAATTTTATCATAAAATAATTATTTAATCAAATTTAATATACAAATTTTAAGAATTTTAATATACATTTTTTAAGAATTTTGATATACAAATTTTAAAAAAACTGTTATAAAACAGTTTATTCATCAGCATAATTACTAAAATATCTTTGTACTAAAACAACTGGTGTTCCTTTATCGCCTGAACCACTGGTTAAATCACAAAGAGAGCCTAATAAATCAGTAATTTGTCTTGGCGTTGTACCTAAAGTAATATTTTTTCCTTTTAAATCTTTTTCTTTGTTTCTTATTTCATTTCGCATTGCTTCTTGTAATTCACTACCTCTTAAATTAGCAAATTTATTATCAGATACATATTTTAATTTAATTTCATTAGGTGTTCCTCTTAATCCATCAGTATAAAATGGTGAAACAACTGGATCAGCTAATTCCCAAATTTTACCGACTGGATCTTTAAAAGCACCATCACCATATATCATTACTTCGACATTTTTATTAGTTTTTTCTTTTATCATTTTTTGAATATCTAAAACTAATTGTTCACAGTTATTAGGAAATAATTTTAATCTTTCATCAGTTGACTTATTTGAACCTAATAATCCATATTTACTATTAAAACCAGATCCATTAATTGATTCATTTAATATATCATCTAAGCCTAAGCAATTAAGTAATCTTTTAGTTTCAAAACGCGTATGAATATCACATGCTAAGGCTTCATCGACATAGTTATAGATAACCTTTGGATCATTCGCAAAAACAAAATCAATTTCACAATTTTCACTTTCGACTAATTTTTTATAAAAATCAACATAATTAATTCCTGTAAAAGTATGAACTTCATTTTTAAATAATTCATTATATTTTTCATATGATAATACATCGACATAAGGATTTATATCATATTCTCTTAAAAATTTTTCATCAAATAAATGATTTCCAACTTCATCAGCAGGATAACTTAATAACATTGTTATTTTATTACAACCTCGAGCTATACCTTTTAAAATCATTGAAAATCTATTTCTACTTAAAATAGGAAAAACAATACCAATATGATTAGTTTTAAATTTTTTCTTAATATCTAAAGCAATATCATCAACTGTACAGTAATTACCTTGCGCAATGCCAACTACTGCTTCAGTTACAGCAATAACATCTTTGTCTAATATTTCAAAATTTTCAGTTAAACTAGCATTCATAACTGAAGCTACAACAATACTAGCTAAATCATCATTTTCTTTTATAATCGGTGTTCGAATACCTCTTACAATAGTACCTACATTTCTCATATATTTTCTCCTAACTCACAATTAGCTTTAGCATTTAAGTTTATATCACTAACTATTCCTTTTTGATATGCATAATAACCAGCGGCTCCAATCATTGCCGCATTATCTGTACAATACAAAATTGGTGGAATAGTTAAATTAATATTATTTTTATTGCATTCTTGTTCTAATGAAGACCTAATTCCACTATTGGCTGCAACACCACCAGCAACAATTAAATTTTTAACATTATATTCTTTTAAAGCTTTCATCGTTTTTTTAGTTAATATCTCAACTACTTTGTTTTGAAAAGAACAAGCTAAATCTTCTTTTCTAATAGTATTACCTTTTTGTAATTCATTATGAATTAGATTAATAACTGCAGACTTAATACCACTAAAACTAAAATCATAAGAACTATCATTAAGTGGGAGTGGTAATTTATATGTATCTTTACCTAATTTAGCCATTTTATCAATACTAGGACCGCCTGGATAAGGAATATTTAATACTCTAGCTACTTTATCATAACATTCCCCAACAGCATCATCTAAAGTACCACCTATTTTTTCAAACGAATAATCATTTTCCATATATACTAGTTCAGTATGACCACCACTAATAACTAAGGCAATTAAAGGAAATTCTAATCTTTTGACTAAATTATTAGCATAGATATGACCTGCAATATGATGAACAGGAATTAATGGTTTATTATATATATAAGATAATGTTTTAGCTGCTAATAATCCAACTAATAAAGAACCTATTAACCCTGGTCCATAGGTAACAGCAATAGCATCAATTTCTTCCATTGTAATAGAAGCTTTAGTTAAAACTTCTTCTAAAACAATCGTTATACTTTCAACATGAGAACGACTTGCTATTTCAGGAACTACACCACCATATAATTTATGAATATCGATTTGTGATAATATAACTGTTCCTAAATCGATACTTCCATCTTTAATTATACTCATACTTGTTTCATCACAAGATGACTCAATTGCTAAAATAGTCATGTTTCACCTCCATCAAGTAGCCATCTACACCATTATAGTATTTCTTTCTAATACCAATAATATTAAATCCTAATTTTTTATATAAATTAATCGCACTAATATTATTTATATTAACTTCTAAAGTTATATTTTCAAAATCATAATTATCGATTACATATTTAATTAAATTGTAAGCAATACCTTTTTTTCGATATTCATTTATAACAAAAATATAATTTATTTCAATTTTTTCATACATAACACTATAATCTAAAAATCCAACTATTTCGTTATCAAAATAATATCCTATTACTTTATTAAAATTATTTAAAGTTACTTTATAATTACTTAGATTATTTATATAATCGATATCTTTAATCTTTTTTATCATCTAATTTTTCTTCAGCTTCTGTTCTTTTTAAATAGTTAGGTTTTAAATTATGAGGATTAATTGGTTCATCAAATTCGTGTTTTTTTATTATTTTAAGTAAATCAATATTATCATAATTTTCAATTATTGTACAATCTTGTGGATAATTTATATCACTTAATAAAATGTGTTGATCTTCTAAATAACAATTTAAATCTTGATCATATATTCCAGCATAAACATATCCACGTCTTGCATCGATTAAAGATGCGTTATATTTCGTATTTGTTTTTGTTGTTGCTAATAATTCTAATTCACTTAATTTAATAATTGGAATATTTAAACAAAACCCAATCGTCTTAGCAATCGTAACTCCAACTCTTATTCCTGTAAAAGAACCAGGACCATTTACAACAAATATTTTATCCACAGTATTAATATCAGGAACTGCCTCTTTTATTACTTTCATAACTTTAGAAGATGTATCATTGTTATTTTTATCATTAAAAAAATAATCAATTTTATTATCAATAATTGTACTTATAATTAAATTGCTAGAACATGTATCTATGAAAAGATATTTCATAATACCGCCTCACATAACTCCTCGTACTTTTTACCATATGGTGTTATTACAAAGATTCTTTTATTTTCGTCTAATATTTTTATTTTTATATCTAACCTTTCTTTAGGTAATATATCTTTAATGGTATCAGCCCATTCTATAATAACTACTCCACCTTTAGTGTAATATTCTTCAATATTAACCCCACTAGTATCACCATCTAATCGATAAACATCCATATGATACAAAGATAATTCCCCATTATATTCTTTAATAATAGAAAAGGTTGGACTTGTAATATTATCTTTAATTCCTAAAGCTTGCGCAAATCCTTTCGTAAATAAAGTTTTACCACTACCCAATTCACCATTTAAACAAATAATCATATTAAGAAATTTTTCTGATTCTAAATTCTGTGCTAATTCAATTGTATCATATTCGTCTTTCATTGTAACTTTATATTCCATTTATATCACCAACATTATTATATAAAATTTATAAATTATTTTCAAGATAACTATTTAATTCCTAAATAATATTTTTTCTTTCCTTTTCTTAAAACAATTATTTCATTATTGATAGCAATATCTTTATTTATTAGTTTATCTTCTAATATTTTTTCATCATTAATCGTTATTGCCCCATTATTTATAAATTCTCTTGCTTCTCTTTTAGAAGAACAAATATTATTATCTACTAATAAATCAACTAAATTTTTTTCTTCAAATTTAAATGTAGGTACTCCTTTAAATCCAATTAATATTTCATCTTTAGTCAAATTTTTAATATGACCACTAAACAAAGATTCGCTTATTTTAACCGCTTTTTCATATTCATTTATGCCATGTAAAAAAGTAATAACTTCTTTAGCTAAAGCTTTGTGGGCTTCCCTTTTTTCAGGACAAGCTAAATGTTTTCTTTCTAATTCTTTTATTTCCTCAATTGGTAAAAATGTTAATTTTTTAATATATTCAATTACTTTACTATCTTCAGCATTTAGAAAAAATTGATACATTTCATAACTAGATGTTTTATTGATATCTAACCATATAGCATTACCTTCAGATTTACCAAATTTAGT